>NZ_CP104467.1:2109430-2416645 GCF_025369935.1 Paenibacillus andongensis
TACTGTGGGAGCGGTAAATGAAGCGCTGCTATTTTCCAATACAGGTGAAATTGAAGTCCTTCCGGCGCTGCCTTCCGGATGGAAATCGGGGTCCATAAACGGATTGATGGCAAGGGCTCGATTGGAAATTAAAGAGTTAATATGGGACACCAACGTTGTACGTGTTACATTAAAATCAGTTGTAGATCATAATGAAATCAAATTAAAAGCAGGCATTCCGTGGATAAAAGCCATGGTTAACGCCCAAGAAACAAAGGCTCTTTGCGATGAATATGGTAAACATATTCGCTTAACGCTGCATTCCGGTTTAGACGTTACAGTTGAATTTATTTTGTCCGATAGTTGTGATGTTCAAGGTAGATAATTTTTGAATGAGGTGTACCAGGACGTTCCAAAAACAGCAAAGGCAGATCGAGGCTATGTTGAAATCATGTAAATAATTCAGGATAGCCTCGGTTTGTAATGTGTCTTCATTGGGATTTCACATTGAGATCAGAGGGCTTGCGTAAGGAGCGATATTCCCCTGCCGAGATATTGTAGTATTTCTTAAAGGCGGCACAAAAATGTTCCAGTGAAGAAAAACCGACATGTCGCGCTATTTCGCTAATGGACATTGAGGTCGTAGTAAGAAGGTGAACGGCAGCCGACATTCTTGCCTGGGTCTTTTTTTGCGTAAACGATATGCCAAAATACTGCCCGATTGTTCTCTCCGCCTGTCTGACGCTTAGCCCCAGTTTTTGAGCGAGCTTCTGTATAGTTAAATCTTGAAAGTTTGACCGAAAGCTGTCTTCAATGATAACGACTCTCTCGTCGTCTAAAGTTTTAAGCGGCATCGCAGAAGAGGTCGGAACATTGTTGGTGTAGTTTCTGACCAGCTTGATGACGATCTGCTCGATAATATGTTGAATCGTCAGGTAGCAGCCGATATACTGGTTGGTCGTTTCATAGGAGAGTTGCTCGAACAATTGCATCATATTCTGCATGTCCTGACCGAACCAAAAGGTTGTTTGAACGAATTGGTCTGCAATGAAGGAAAGATCCGGATCATCGTTATCCTGATTGGCCAACACTTCAAAGCATATGCAGTATTCCGCCATAGGGTCGGAAAGATCCGTAATTTGCTCGTGCACAATATCCGGGCCAGTCATGTAAAGTGTGCCAGGCTGTATCGGATATTGGCTGCCGTTTGCTACCAAAATCCCCTGTCCCCGAGGAATATAATGCAGTTCATAGCTTTTCATGCTATGGCTGTGTTCGAGAAAGGATTGATAAAAAATCCCGAATCTGACATACAGAAGGTTTAATAATAACCCGCCTAACGAAATTTTGAGGTTCATATTTTCGACACTAACTTTCGGGAGTTCCACTTGATCAATCCCTTCTTTGCAGATTCTTGGTTTTATTCCCTAAAAAGACCTCGAGATGTCCTCTACACTTCATTCCAATTTCTCGGCTGCCCTGGTAATACTCCCCTCGTTTGCAACAGCCAGAAAAATCTGCAAGTCTCGGATGTCCACTGTCGTTCCTCCGTTCAAGATATTGAAGATTTTAATGTTTGATATCATTTAGATTCATTTTACACGAGATCAACGGAGAGATACAATGAATTTAGAATGGGGATTATCTCATGGAGAATGCAGGAACTAAACATACGAAAATGTTTGAATCCACCAAGACCATGATAGGTGGACTTTGGTATGCTCATCATTGCAATGGGGATCGGACGTTTTTCATACATTTCCGTACTTCCATTGGTGCAATCACAAGCCCATCTTTCCGTCACGGAATCCGGGTATTTGGCCGGAAGTAATAACTTGGTTACCTTATTTCCGCTTTCAACTGGGCTTATGGGAATCGCTTCATCGTTTTTTTTGGTGGATGATTTTGCGTTTCTTGGCTGGTTTGACGCACCTTTACAAATGTTTCGAAATCCAGAAAGGACATGTCACATGAAACTATCCTATTTGAAAAAACTTCCCATCATGTTGCAGTTATCTTTACTGGGTTTATTAATTGTTATGGTTATGATTTCGATCATGTCTGTGAATTATTACCGTGCCGTCAATGTCGTAAAGAAGAATAACAGCGATTACATCAAAGGTGTTATTTCGCAACTGAACCAGTCCATTTCCTCGAATAGTAATGATATTAAAACAATTATGGAAACGATTGCCTACAACAAACAAACCGTACAAAATTTTTCTTCTGAGACAAATCCAGCCCAAAAGTTTGAAATGTACAACCAGTTAAAAGCTTATTTGTCAGATATGAGGAAAATGAAAAAGGCTATTCTGGATATTGTATTGGTTGAAAAAAACGGCGCCGTATTCAACCTCCTGGCCAATAAAGATGAACTCGCAGCAATTTCCCGGGAGATTCCGAGAAATAACTTGTCCTATTTTTTGGGGCATAAAATGATTGATTTATCTAATGCTAAAACAGCGGTATTGGTGGCGGGAGCACCTATCTATTCAACAACTGATTTTGAGGCCGGCAGAAGTGAACTTGGAACTCTGCTTTTGATAATGGACAATCGACTGCTCTTCGGCGACGGCAACCCTATCAATTTACCCGAGGGTGCCTTAATCTATATGGCTGATCGCAACGGAAGCCTCTTTTATACGAATGATGATTCAAGTAACCTGGGAGAGCCGATTCCAAAAGATAAATTGTTGAATTATAACCGTCAATATATGATTCAGAGAGAAGCTATTCCGGATATGGACGGTGAAATTGTTATTGCCATGCCGAATCGTGTGCTCCTCCATGGTCTTAACGATATCCGTCAACAGCAGCTTATCATGGTAGCCATCGCACTCGTTCTGATGGTCATTCCGCTTCTCATCGTAAGCAATAACATTCTTCAGCCTGTGAAGAAATTTATGAGGCTGATGGGAGAAATCAGTCTCGGTGAAAAAAAACATCTCAGCAAACGAATCGCAGTAGATGGTTATGCAGAAATGATTATTATGGCTTCTCGTTTCAATGAAATGTTGGCGGAAATTGAGAAGTTGACGGATCATTTGCTGGAAAGCAAGCGTGTCCTCTACGAGACGGAATTGATTAAACGGAGAGCGGAACTCAGCTTTTTGCAAAGCCAAATCAACCCCCATTTTTTATACAATACGCTGGAATCGATTAAAGGGCTTGCTGTGAGACAGAATTCTTCACAAATATTCGAACTTACAAAAGCGCTCTCCTTGTTTTTTCGTTACAGTATCAAGGGACCCGATATGATTTCGCTGGAAGAAGAATTGAGCATTATTAAAAACTATATCTTCATTCATCAAATCCGGTTTGGGAATCGATTACAAGTGGAATATGACATTCGCACGGAATGCCTTGGATGTCTTGTCCCAAAAATGATCCTTCAACCCATCGTGGAGAACGCCATCAAACATGGTATTGAGCCGCTCGAACGAACCGGATTATTGGTCATTAAAGGAAATAGGCACGGGGAGAACCTGCATCTCTCCGTAGAAGATAACGGTACAGGAATAAGTTCGGGAAAATTAAAGGAGATTAATCAATCGATTGAACGAAGATCTGAAACTGATGACTATGATAGTGATTCCAAATCCGGCATCGGACTGGCGAATGTTCATGACAGAATCCGCATCAACTTCGGAGATCCATACGGAATCAGGATGACAAGCAGTCTCTTATGCGGAACAACAGTCTCGCTTACAATTCCAGTCAGGGGTGAAGGTCATGTATAAAGTTTTAATTGTGGACGATGAGGAATTGGTTATAGATAGCCTGAAGGCTACAGTGGATTGGACGGAATGCGGTTATGAGGTTATCGGATATGCACTAAGTGGGGAGGAGGCCATGGAAGCCGTAAAACAACTTCATCCTGATGTGATTTTTTCCGATATCAAGATGCCTGGAATGAACGGGCTAGAACTAAAAAAACGATTGGACGACGCCGGTATATCCGCCAAATTTGTAGTCGTGAGCGGTCTGGCGGAATTTGCCCTCGTTCAGAAAGCGATCCAGAACGGCATATCCGGTTATTGCCTGAAACCTTTCGACGAGATGGAAATCATGGGGTATTTGAAAAAACTCAAACGGGAATTGGACGCCCGTCGTCTGCTGCCTGAAGGGGAAATCCTTGATTTGATCGAAAGCGGAACGCCAGAGGCGATCACAAGATTGCGGCATGAGTTGGCTTTGGCGGGAATAGTCGGGTCCGGTAAAGATGACTTGCGCATTATGCTAACAGTAAGAAGGGAGAGGCTGCCGATCCATGAAAAAACACCTTGCCTGACGGTGCGTGTCGGTTACCGCAAGTTTATTTACGTGATGTCGGACAGAGATGCGGCTGTATTCATGTCCGGCTTATCTTCCGAGAGCCGTGATTTCTTGAAGGGAATCGGGTTCAGCAAAAAGGGAGTCGGACCGGAGGGAATTGCGCAGGCTATCCAGGATGCAGAGCATCAAGCCTATCAATATTTCACTTTAGCCGAAACGTACACATGGGAAGGCTCATGGAAAACGAATGATTTGAAGTCTGCTTTTATTGTGTTGACTGAAGGAAACAATCAGGCGGCATTAGCGGAACAGTTGGATCCCCTGTTATCGATGTTTCAGAGCGGTCTTCTTAATATCCGGCATGCCTTGTTGTTGTATAACGATTGCATATCGCAATTATGCCGAATGAGCAGGGAATTGGACGATTTATACCTCATTTCGATCGAACAATTGGCAGATCAGTTTAAAGATGTCCGGGATATGATTCATTATCTGAAACATTTGTTCCTGGAGGAGCGGACCGAATATCAGCATGTTTTCATGCAGCACGGACGCAGTAATACATTCTCTGCCATGCTGAAATACATCAACGATCACTTCAGCGAGGACATTACTATTCTAGGCTTGAGTAACCAATTCAACTTTCACCCCAAATATATCTCGCAATTATTCCGAAAGGAACTGGATAAAACCTTTATCGAATACTTAACCGGTCTGCGAATGAACCGCGCTTCCGTGCTACTCAGGTCAAGCTCCATTCCGATCTACGAAATTGCAGATCAGGTAGGATGTAAGGATTATTTTTCTTTCAGTAAATTGTTCAAAAAAACGATGGGCATTTCACCCAAAACTTATCGAAACCAGAACGGATCCTTTTCGACTCCTGAATAAAGGAGTTTTTTTCTTTTCTATTACCTGGAACTTGTTCCTGAGTTAGATTTTCGTCATAATTCGACTCATAATCGAAAAAAGTTGTTTGTAAGTAAACAAAACCCTTGCTGAATGACATACCCCTGAGAAAGCGCTTCCTCTATACTAAAGTTATAGACGAGATAAGGAGGCGATAGAGATGCAAAACACAGTAAGTCACACGAAATACAGCAAGCGTTTGGGGGCAGAGGTCAACCGTCGCCGATGGCAGGAGGTTATCAAGCATAAGTACTTCTACTTGATGGTATTCCCTACGGTGCTGTTCTTTCTGATCTTCGCGTATGTGCCAATGTACGGCGTGATCTTGGCTTTTAAGGATTTCAATTATTCTCTGGGCATCATGAACAGTCCATGGAATAACTTTCAAAACTTTCGGGATGTGCTGGGCGATCCGAAATTCCTGCATGCGTTCAACAACACCTTGTTTATCAGCTTCGGGCGTTTGCTTATCGAATTTCCGATTCCCATCGTATTGGCGATCCTGCTGAATGAAATGCGACACAGAAGATTGAAGCGAATCTATCAAACCGTATTTACATTTCCGCATTTCATTAGCTGGGTTGTGTTAAGCGGAATCATAACGAGTATCCTGAGCGATCAGGGCGTGCTCAATCAGATCCTGCAGCTATTCGGGTGGGGGAAAAATACGATCCTGATCCACGACGGAAGTTTTCTGGCGCTGCTGTTCACGTCGAACATATGGAAAGAAGCAGGCTGGTCCTCCATTATTTATCTGGCAGCCATCGCCGGTATCAATCCCGAGCTTTATGAGGCGGCGGCCATAGACGGCGCAAACCGTTATCAGCAAATGAAGGCGATTACATGGCCGGTGATTCGTACCACGGCAGCTATTCTACTTATTCTGGCAGTCGGCGGTATTATGAATGGCGGATTCGACCAGATCTTCAATTTGTATAACCCAGCCGTTTATGAACGCGCCGATATTCTCGATACCTACGTGTATCGCAGCGCTTTTGTAGACGCAACGGGGTTCGGCTATTCCACTACGGTTGGTTTACTGAAATCCGTCATCAGTTGCTTGTTGCTTTTCGGATCAAACCTTTTTGTGAAACATGTTATGAAGGAGGGGGGCCTCTATTGAAACGGTTATCAGTTTCCAATGCGCTGGTCGCGATCATCCTGGGGCTGTGCGCGATCGCGGCTGTATTCCCATTTTATCAAACGCTCGTTCTGTCCTTCTCTACCATATTAGACTGGAAAGCCGGAGGAGTCACGTTGTTTCCGAGATCCATTGATCTCTCTTCGTATCGGTATATTTTTCATGAAGGCAAGGTGGTCAATGGTTTGCTTATATCGGTCATCGTGACCGTGTTAGGCACATTGGTGAATTTGGTAGTAACGACGACAGGCGCTTACGCGTTATCCAAGAATTCGATGCCAGGCCGAAACGTGATCCTTACTTGCATCATCTTTACGATGTTTTTTTCAGGCGGTCTTATTCCCTATTATTTGACGATTCAAGCCCTGCACTTGCAGAATAATTTGCTTGTCATGGTATTACCGGTCGCTGTAAACGCCTTCAACCTAATCCTGATGAAGAATTTCTTTGGAACCATTAGCCCTGCTCTTGAAGAGTCGGCCAAGATTGACGGGGCCAACGATCTGAGTATCCTCATCCGCATCGTCATGCCCGTTTCGTTGCCGATCATGGCGACTATGACCTTGTTTTATGCGGTTGATCGTTGGAATGAATGGTGGCTCCCGATGTTGTTTATCAACGATGCGAACTTGCATCCCTTGCAGCTTGTATTAAGAGACACGATAACCAATATGAGTCATTCGATGAATAGCGCGATAGGTCAACAGCTAGCCGCACAAATGCCAAACGTTTACCCAGAAGCAGTGAAGTCAGCGATGATCATCGTCTCCGCCCTTCCCATAGTAATGGTTTATCCATTTGTACAGAAACACTTCAATGCGGGAGTCATGATCGGTTCTGTGAAGGAGTGATAATAATGGCTTCGGCCTTTATTATAGATATCTTGAGTTTCAAAAAAACAAGGAGGGTTTTCAGAGTGAAGATGTTCAAACAAAGAGTACTAGTATCCTCGGCGCTGCTTCTGCTTGCAGGGATGGTGCTATCCGCCTGCGGTAATGGGGAGAGCAAGTCAACCACATCCCCGAGCACTACGCCACAGAAGTCAGATGCAAAGGCAATGGACAAGCAATTGGAGCTCAGTATTGCAGCCTGGGACATCCAGACGAGCTTTGATAAGCCTAATGCAAAAAACGATGCGATCTATAACGACATCGCCAAGAAATTCAACATTACTATCAAGCCCGTACAGGTTACCTGGAACGACTGGACGGAAAAAGTGAAGGTTTGGGCTGCGTCCAATCAGCTTCCTGACATGTTCGCCAACCCGATCGCTACGGACAATACCGCATTGTACACAACATGGGCGAAGCAAGGTGTCATCAAGGCGCTCCCTGATGATCTGAGTGCATATCCGAATTTGAAGAAGCTCATGTCGACGCCGGCCGTACAACCGCTCAAAGTGGATGGGAAATTCTACATGATTCCACGCAACAGCGGTGATGACACACCTATCACATTTACACGGCCGATCCGTTACCGGAAGGATTGGGCGGAGCAAGCCGGCTTTACGTCAGCGCCCAAGAGCTTTGAGGATTTCGCAGCCATGACCAAGGCCGTCATGAAACAGCATCCCGGCATTGCCGGCTTGTCGGTTAACAATAAAGACTATCTCCTGACCCAATTTCTTGGAAGCTTCCCTGAATTTGAAGTTCCCAACAGCTGGGTGAAAGAAGATGGCAAGTGGATTCCGGCCTTCACGTCCCCCAAAACCTATACCGGCATTGGGCAGCTTCGGTCGCTCTATGCTGACAGTATCCTGGACAAAGACTTCGCTATTCAAAAAGACGGCGATGGTGTAAACAAGTTCCTGTCGGGTCAAAGCTTTGCGCTGTACGGGCTTGAAAATGTTACTGACGCTAACGTAGATCAATTCAAAAAAGCAAATCCGGGTGTAGAGCCTTCCAAGGCAGTGAGTTATCTGGATATGTGGCCGGCAGCCGACGGCAAACACTATTATTTCAATTTAACTCCTTATTGGTCCGAGACGTTTTTCCCGGGCTCTCTGAGCGACGAAAAGTTTGATCGGGCGCTTCGCTTGATGGATTACCTGGTGTCAGAGAAGTTCCAGATCCTCAGGGATAATGGAATTGAGAACATCGATTATAAAGTAGATAACGGGCAGTTCGTTTCTCTGCTCAAAGAAGGCGAAAATCTTGGCGACAAATACCCGGCCACATGGGGTATCGGTTGGGTTGGGGCATGGGGCAACAGCTTTTATCGCGGTCAAACCGTTCTGTCAAACAAACCAGATGTAGCGGCACTTCAAAAGGTTCAAATCGATACGAACAAAAACCGTGCAAAAGAGTATACGCCAGTGCCCGTCAACTTTGATATCTTCCTGATGTCGACACCGGCCAAAAATAAACTGGGCGGGCTGAACTCCAATATCATGGATGACGTCGTGAAAGTGATCTTGAGCAAAGACGACCCGGTTGCACAGTGGAAAGAAATCGTCAAGGGATATGATGCCAAAGGCGTGCAAGAAGCGATTAAAGAAGTGAACGATGAGGCAGCCAAGAGAAACATTAAGTAATAATTAAATTTCAATGACAAAGCGGTGACGCAGGGAAGCTTCCGAACTTATAGATACCATGTTTGCGAAGCTTCCTTCGTGTCAAGTTTCGTATTCAAGCATCTCCGAGTTAAACCTGTGAGAGGGGGGGATTAACAAAGTTTAGCTTAGGATAACTAAGATTGAGTAGGATTGCTAATTTTTGAAAAAAGAAGGAGTGAAAGAAATGTTTAAAGGTCTGTTTTTGATCAGAAGTAAAAAAAGGTTTAATGCGTTATTTTTGTTGATGGCGATGTTAGTATCTTTCATCCCAATTTTCCCGACAAATGTTCAAGCGGCTACTACTTTGAAGACCTATCCGGCCCCCTCGGGTACCACATTGTCCACTGACTTTACCGTAAAAGTGCGTGTGCCGGGTGGCACTTGGCAGGATCTGGACGAGTATCAAACGAGGATCGGTGCGCCGAACAGAGCTACTTTTGCCTCATTTGTTTACTTCGATACCGATGGTCCAGTAGATCTATCTGTGACCTATAATGCCGGAACGGTAACAACGGCTACCGTCAAGCCTAACAACCTTGGTATTACTCCTGCCATCAGCGGCAATACCATGACCTTTAGTATTTCCGGTCCTCAGAAGCTTGTCTTTGATGTGAACGGCAATGTGGACAATGATCTGATGATTTTTGCCAACCCGGTAGAAGTGAATCCTCCAAGTCCTACTGATCCCAATGTCATTTACCTGGGTCCCGGTGTTTATAATCAGACTTACAACCTCTCTAGCGGTCAGACGCTTTACATTGCCGGCGGAGCGGTCGTCAGAGGCGGTGTGAATCTAAACAATGCCACGAATGCCAAGGTTATCGGGCGCGGTGTTATTGAAAGCTCACCAGATGCCGCCGTTTATCTCAGTTTTGCCAACAATGTCACTCTTGACGGTGTCATCCTCAACAGATTCAATGCCGGTATTCAAATTGGAAATTCCACCAACGTCACCGTAAATAATGTGAAATTAATGGCTTACCTGAAATGGACCGATGGTATCGATAATTTCTGCTCTACGAATGTTTCTATCAATGACGTATTTGTTCGCTCAGGTGATGATTCTATTGCTGTATACGCTTCTCGTTTCGGATACTCAGGAAATTCGTCCAATATCAGTGTCACCAACTCGATTCTCATGCCGGGAAAAGCCCATCCGATCAATATCGGAACCCATGGCAATCCGGGTGCTGAAGGTGGTGGCGATAACATTGATACACTCAACTTTTCGAATCTGGACATCTTGACGTACAACACGGCAGCTGCCGGTTTACCATTAGCCATTTCCTTCACCGCCAGCGATGGCAGTCTGATCTCCGATGCCAATTTCACGGATATTCGGATAGACGACGCCGTTGTAAATAAGTTCATCGATGTCATTACTTTTAAAAATCCGGGTTACGGCCTTGCAGTGGGGCGTGGAATCAATAACGTCTACTTCAAGAATATCTCCTATAACGGCACGAATACCAACGCGAACCAAATTTACGGCACTAGCTCCACTCAATTGACTCAGAACGTTACATTTGAAAATTTGACCGTAAACGGGACTCCGGTTTTGTCTGCCAGTGCCGGGAATATTACAATCGGCAACTATGCCAACAACATTAATTTCATCACTTCCGGCGGTACTCCGCCGTCAACGACACCGATTCCGCATTATACTCCAATCAATCTGGCCTTGAATCGGACCGCCAGCGCGGATAGCTCGCAGGCAGGCAATCCGGCTTCCAGCGGAAACGACAGTAACGATACGACGACCCGCTGGTCTGCGAATGATGGAAATACCGGTCATTCGTGGACGGTAGACCTTGGCTCCAGCAAGAATATCACCCACGGAACTCAGGTAAAGTGGCAGAACGCAGGCGGCGGATATCAATACAAGATTGAAACCTCAAATGACAATACCAACTGGAAATTAAAGGTCGACAAAACTTCGAATACTAGCACGGATCAGGTTCAATCCGATGTCTTCTACGATACCGCTCGTTATGTCCGTATTACCGTGACCGGACTGCCAAGCGGTGCGAATGCCAGCTTCTACGATTTCAAGGTGTTTGGAGATCAAGCCAATCTTGCGTTGAACAAGACTGCAAGTAGCGATAGCTCGCAGTCATCCAATCCAGCCTCCTTCGGGGCAGACGGCAATGCTGCAACCCGCTGGATTGCGAATGATGCCAATACCGGCCATTCGTTGACGGTAGACCTTGGAGCAAGCATGAATATCACCAATGGTACCCAGGTGGCGTGGGAGAAGAGCGGCGTATATCAATACAAGATTGAAAAATCAACGGATAATACCAACTGGACTACCGTCATTGACAAGACGGCCAATTCCAGCACGGACCAGGTTCAAAACGATTACTTTACCGGTATCGCCCGGTATGTCCGTATTACCGTGACTGGATTGCCAAGCGGTGCGAATGCCAGTATCTACGATTTCAAAATATTTGGAGATCCAACGAACCTAGCATTGAACAAGGCCTCAAGCAGCGATAGCTCCCAGACAACGAATCCGGCCAGCAATGGTAACGACGGCAATATGACAACCAACTGGACGGCGAATGACGGAAGTACTGGCCACTGGTGGATGGTAGACCTTGGCACAACCATGAATATCACCAATGGTATCCAGGTGATGTGGCAACAGCCTAGTTCCATCTATTTGTATAAGATTGAAACCTCAACGGATAATATTAATTGGACGACAGTGATTGACCGGACTGTCAATCTCAGCAATGCCCAGGTCTACAACCAGTACTTTACCGGCACCGCCCGTTATGTCCGTGTTACCTCGACCGGTTTGCCAAGCGGTGCTAATGCGAGCATCAACGAGTTCAAGGTGTTTGGATTCCCCAATACTTATGTGAACGATACAGACTCCAACATTGTTTACAACGGCAGCTGGAGCTACTCCGGTGGCAGAAGTTTAGGCGATCATCAGGATGATGTTCACTATACGACGACGAACAATGCCTCGGCCGAATACACATTTACGGGAAGAGGAGTCGATTATATTACTGAAAAGAACAGCGATCAGGGCCAAGTGGATATTTACATCGACGGGGTTTACCAGACGACAGTGGATTGCAGCAGTTCGACCAGATTGGCGCAGCAATTGGTATACAGCATTACGGGTCTGGCAAGCGGGACGCATACGATAAAAGTTGTCAAAAAAACGGGTACGTATATGCTTGTCGATGCCTTTAATCCTAACAATAACATCTTTGATCCCAATGCCTACTACACCTTCAAGAACCATACGGACGGTTTGGCAATGAGCGGAGGAGGCGGCTCGAACGGGTCCAATGTCACGGAGACGTCGAATACAACCAGCACCAATTCGCAATGGCAGATCACCGATCTGGGCAACGGTTACTTCAAAATCAAGAATCGTACGGACGGACTGGTGTTGAACGGAGGTGGCGGCACGAACGGGTCCAATGTCACGGAGTGGTCGGATATCACCAGCAACAATCTGCAGTGGCAGATCACCGATCTGGGCAACGGTTACTACAAGATCAAGAATCATACGGACGGAAAGGTGTTGAACGGAGGCAGCGGCACGGAAGGATCCAACGTCACGGAGTGGTCGGATATCACCAGCAACAATCTGCAGTGGCAGATCAGCAAAGCAAATTAATTTAGAATATTTCAGTTGCTTCAGCGGTAAAGAGTTTGCAATTTTTTTCATGGTAGGAAATTGATCAAGCTGCGAAACGCTAATGCGACTGGTCTATCGCGATTGCAGTGACAGTGAATGAACTAGCGGGGGTCCGGAACACGAACGGCGTGTTCCGGACTTTCCGTCATGGATTCGGAAAGGACGATTATTTATGGAAGATAACTACAATCTCTTATCGAAGAAGGGAGCTTGGGGAGATCAGGGGGATGGCACCTATGTTAATCCTGTCTTGCCGGGGGATTTTAGCGATCCGGATGTAATTCGAGTCGGAGATAATTATTACGGTATTTCCTCAACTCTGCATTGCTCACCGGGGATGGCGGTATTGCATTCCAAAGATCTTGTTAATTGGCGAATGATCGGGCATGTTGTAAATGATTTGACTAGCATCGGCCCTGAATATAACTACAATCGGATGAACCGCTATGGCAGAGGAGTCTGGGCGGGCGCGATCCGATTCCACAAAGATAAATATTGGGTCTATTTTTTCACGCCCGATGAAGGATTGTTTATGAGCACGGCTGCCGATCCGGCGGGACCTTGGGAGCCGCTTCATCAAGTTTGGGCGGTTAGCGGCTGGGATGACTGCTGTCCGTTTTGGGACGATGACGGACAAGGCTACTTCGTTGCCACTAATTTTGCCGATAACTATAATATCCATGTATTTAAACTAAGCGAAGACGGCAAAGAACTATTGCATGACAGCGATAAGATTATTCATCAGTACAAAGGGAGCGAAGCCAATAAGCTCTATAAAATAAATGGGTATTACTATTTTTTTCACAGTGAGGTCCGTCGCGAGGAAGGCGTTGAAGTCAGAGTCGTCATGATGTTAAGGTCCGAACATATATACGGGCCCTATGAAGAGAAGGAAATTATCCATACTCACGGCATGGAGGTAGACCGGGAGCCGAATCAAGGTGGACTTGTCGATACCGTTTCCGGGGAGTGGTATTTCATTTCGCATCAAGGAACCGGCGGGTATTTCGAAGGGAGGACGCTTCACTTGCTGCCCGTAACGTGGGTGGACGGATGGCCGATCATCGGCAACGATACGGACGGCGACGGAATCGGAGAGATGGTATGGGGAGGCAGTAAGCCCATAAACGGACATCCCGTGACGGTTCTTTCTATGAATGACGATTTTGACCGGACGGTGCTTGAACCGTTATGGGAATGGAACCATCAGCCGAGAGCCGACAAATGGTCGTTAACGGCCCGGCCCGGTTATTTGCGTCTATGGGCATGCCAACCCATCGAGAAGGACGATTTTTTTACCGTATGCAACATCCTTTCGCAAAGAGCGTTTAGAACGGTTCACAATGAGGCAACCGTTAAAATAGACATCAGCGGCATGGCAGACGGGCAACAAGCGGGGCTTTGCCATTTTGCACAAACCTATTGCACGATTGGCGTCCACCAACAGAATGGGAAAAGGGTTCTGAAGTTTAATCATTCGGGAACGTTGGAGTGGGGCCTGGAATTATCAGGAAGCACCCTTTGGTTAAGGTCTGTTTGGAACATAGACGGAATCAACAGGTTCGAATACAGCGTCGATGGGGACCATTTCACAAGCTTTGGCGACGCTTATCAGCTAGGGTGGGGGAATTATAGGGGAGACCGGATCGGGTTATACAGCTATAACTGCGAGAGTGAACAGGGTTATATCGATGTGGACCAATTTATTCATGAGGTTGCAGGAAGGTAAGTACACATGACGTTTGAACAGACTTAATAGTGGGAGTGGAGAAGGAATGAAATCGCCATTGTTTAGGGATCCCATCTATGATGGAGCGGCAGATCCTGTCATCATTTGGAATCGTCTGACCAAGGAATGGTGGATGATTTATACGAACCGCCGTGCGACCGCACAGGGAACAAGTGTGGCGTGGGTTCACGGAACCGACCTCGGCGTGGCGGTTTCCCGCGACGGCGGCAAGGAGTGGGTTTATCGTGGTGTACTTCAGGGGCTGGATTTTGAATGGGGAAGAAATACGTTCTGGGCGCCGGAAATCATCTGGCACGACGGATTGTATCACATGTACGTCAGTTATATTCAGGGAGTACCTGATCATTGGGGGCATCCGAGGGACATGCTGCATTATACCAGCCCGAATTTGCTGGAATGGCACTTAGTTTCCAAGCTCGGCTTGAGCTCGGGAAATGTCATAGATGCTTGCGTCTACCCGTTGCCGGACGGCCGCTTCCGGATGTGGTACAAGGATGAGGGCCACCACTCTCATATGTATGCAGCAGACAGCAGCGATCTCTACCACTGGGAGGTTACGGGTCCGGTCATTACCGAGCGTTCCCAGGAAGGACCGAACGTGTTTCGCTTGGGCGGCTACTATTGGATGATCGTGGATGAGTGGCACGGGCTGGGTGCGTACCGCTCGAATGATCTTGAGACGTGGGAACGAAACGGCCTCATTCTCGACCAACCTGGCAAGCGTGAGGATGACGGGACGATCGGCCTGCACGCAGATGTGATCGTACAAGGAGAGGAGGGGTATATCTTTTATTTCACTCATCCGGGCCGTGTTCATGGGCATAATGAAGATTCGGGCTATGAAACGCGTCGCTCGTCCATTCAGGTTGCCAAGCTGGAAGTTGTGGACGGTGTGCTGATCTGTGACCGTGACAAGGAGTTCGAATTAAATCTAAGAGCGGAAGAATGATAGGGCCGCTTTCAATAAAGAAAGTCTTAATAATAGAAGAAAAGGAAATCAACATGAAAATACAATTTCAGTCCCCCGCCGTTTATTGGACGGAAGCCCTTCCCGTTGGAAACGGAAGACTTGGCGCGATGATATTTGGCGGAGTTGAGAAAGAACGCATTGCATTGAATGAGGACACGCTTTGGTCCGGTCACCCTAAAGATTGGAATAATCCGGGGGCCAAAGAAGTGTTGCCGAAGGTGAGAGAGCTTATTTCCCAAGCGAAATATGAGGAAGCGGATCGTCTCTGCAAGGAAATGATGGGTCCCTATACGCAATCCTATTTGCCTTTCGGAGACTTGCGTTTCGTGATGCATCATGGCGATGTGAACCACCAATACATCCGGAAGCTTGATCTGTCAACCGGCATCGTGACAGTTACCTATAACGTTGGCGGCGTTCAGTATACCCGAGAAACATTTGCTTCTTATCCCGATCAATCCATTGTTGTACGTCTGACGTCGAGCAAGGAAGGGATGCTCGATTTTCGGGCCTGGCTGGACAGTCCCATTCATTATGCATCGTCCTTTGATGCCGATCAAAAACAATATATGATATCCGGTACAGCTCCTGAGCAAGTATGGCCCAGCTACTACAACTCGGAAAATCCCATTGTTTACGGCGCGCCTGAGTCATCAAAAGCCTTGAAGTTCCACGGCGGATTGGCTGTGGTGCATGAAGGCGGGACGATGAAGGTTAATGCAGACGGCTTGCACGTTGTTGGAGCGACCAGCGCGACCTTGTTTTTCAGCGCAGCCACCTCCTTTGACGCAAGCATGGGCGCAAGCCATTCCGAACACGATCTGCGGAAAATCACAACGGATGCGATCCAGGCTGTTAGCGGTATGACGTATGAGGAGATTCGAAACCGGCATCTTGACGATCATCGCAAGCTGTTTGACAGAGTTGGCTTGTCTTTGGGAGAGTCCAAAGCTCCCTCCGATATGCCGACCGATCGGCGAATTGCTGAATATGGCAGCAGCGATCCGGGGCTGGTGGAGCTCTTGTTCCATTATGGCCGGTACCTGATGATTGCAAGCTCCCGCCCGGGAACCCAGCCTGCCAATCTGCAAGGCATCTGGAATGAGGAAATGAGAGCGCCATGGAGCAGCAACCACACGCTTAATATCAATGCCGAGATGAACTACTGGCCGGCAGAGTCTTGCAATATGGCGGAATTGCATGAGCCGTTGTTTGAATTTATCCGCAGATTGGCATGTAATGGAAAGGAGACTGCTGAAACGAATTATGGCGCTAGAGGATGGGTGGCGCACCATAATTCGGATTTGTGGGCCCAGACGGCGCCGGTTGGCGATTATGGTGATGGAGACCCGGTATGGGCGTACTGGCCGATGGGCGGCGTATGGCTGACCCAGCATTTATGGGAGCATTATGCCTTCGGCGGGGACAAAGCCTTTTTGCGGGATACGGCGTACCCCGTTATGAAGGAAGCTGCATTATTCTGCTTGGATTGGCTTATAGAGGACAAAGACGGATATCTCATTACTTCGCCGTCCACCTCTCCCGAACTGAAATTCCGTGTTGGCGATAAGTGCCATTCCGTAAGTGCGTCGGCGACCATGGATCTGTCTCTGATCGGCGAATGTTTTGACAACTGCATCAAGTCTGCGGAGCTGCTTGCGATCGATGAGGATTTTGCAAGGACACTGGCAGAGAAGAAGCAAAAGCTGCTGCCGCTTCAAATCGGCAAGCACGGTCGATTGCAGGAATGGTTCCAAGATTTCGAGGAGGAAGATGTCCATCATCGTCACGTCTCCCATCTTGTCGGGGTTTATCCGGGGCGTCTGATTACGGAGCAGTCAGCTCCCGACCTGTTCCAAGCTGCGAAGACATCGCTTGAAATAAGGGGAGACGGGGGAACGGGCTGGAGTCTGGGCTGGAAAATCGGCCTATGGGCAAGATTCAAGGACGGCAACCGCGCTGAGCGGTTAATCTCGAATTTGTTGACGCTCATTAAGGGGAACGAACCGATTAATGAAAGAGGCGGCGTATACGCCAATCTGTTCGACGCCCATCCTCCTTTCCAAATCGATGGAAACTTCGCGGTCACAGCGGGAATCGCAGAAATGCTGCTGCAATCCCATCAAGGATACCTGGAACTCCTGCCGGCGTTGCCTGATGCCTGGAAAGACGGGTATGTGAAAGGCTTGCGGGGCCGGGGAGGTTATGAAGTCGACTTAGAGTGGAGAAACGGTGTATTCTCAAAAGCAGAAATCGCTGTTGCAAAAACGCAGACTTGCATAGTGCTTGCCAAGCAGAAGGTGAGTATTACGCAAGATGGCGAAGAAGTTACTTATTCTCATATGGGGGACGGAAGTATCGGGTTCCATGTTGAAAGCGGAAAGCGATATGTCGTATCTCGATTTGCATAAAATGTCGTTGAACGTTGAAGTACACGAGATGTCTGGCTATGCGCGAATGATGAAAACACATATGCTTCGCCAATGCGCGTGCTGCCGAAACAGAAGGAGTTCAGTGCAGATGGCTGCAGTTTTTATACGATTTTCCCAAACATTCGATTACTATTTTCAGAGTGAAATAAGAAGGTCATTCTCAAGCCATTCCAGTAGAGGCCCGGAATCGGAATTTTTCTATATACAGCAATTCAGCAGAATATGAGACAAAGAGAGTGTGGAATAACGTGAAAATCGTAAATGTTAAGGAGCCGCAAATCGATATGGCGGTCGGCGAACCATTAAATTTGCCGCAGCTCGTTGAGGTCGAGCTGGAAGGAGGAATCGTCGAACGTTTTCCAATCAGCTGGGAGCCTATCGATCCTTCGTTCCTTGAGAAGCCAGGAGTTGCCATTGCTGAAGGGACAGTGAAGGGGGACGTTTATCCGAACCCGCTCATTCCAAATCGTGCCGACCCCTACGTACTGAAGCATTCGGACGGCTTTTATTATTTTACCGGTTCCGTACCGGAGTATGACAGATTGGTGCTGCGTCGTTCCCAAACCCTCACCGGTCTGTCGACCGCTGAGGAGACAGTCATCTGGACTAAGCACGAAGTAGGGGAGATGGGCAACCATATTTGGGCGCCAGAGATTCATAGGCTCGATGGAAAATGGTACATCTACTTCGCTGCCGGAACTGCTGAGAACAAATGGGACATCCGTCCGTATGTGCTCGAGTGTGCAGATGAGAATCCCATTACAGGGACTTGGGTGGAGAAAGGGAAAATCGAGTTCCCGGTAGATAGTTTTTCTCTGGATGCGACAATATTCGAGCATAAGGGGCGAAGATACTTGGTATGGGCCCAGGCCATTGAGGATTCCTGTCTCTATATCGCCCCTATGGATAAACCGTGGTCGATTTCAGGCCAACCGGTGAAGCTTTCGTCACCGATGTATGACTGGGAGGTCCAAAGGGGTCGCGTGAATGAAGGTCCAGCCATACTGAAAAGGAACGGACGCCTACTTTTGGCCTATTCCGCCAGCGCTACGGACGACCGTTATTGTATGGGGTTGTTGACGGCGGCCGATACGAGCGATTTGTTGGATCCCGCTTCATGGACCAAATCAAAAGAGCCGGTATTCGTCAGTAACGAGGCCGCCTCCGAGTACGGTCCAGGACATAACAGCTTCACGGTATCGGAGGATGGCTCCGCTGATCTTATCGTTTATCATGCGCGTCCCTATAAAGAAATCGATAGCGACCCCCTGTATGATCCCAATCGACATACGCGCGTGCAACGATTGTTGTGGAAGCCGGACGGCACGCCGTACTTTGGTAAGCCGGGATGGAGGCCGGATCCGTCCGGTCTTCGGGTAAGTGCCAAAGTGATCATACGGTAGAACTCGAAACAGCTTACGGACGAATCAAAAAATAAGCTTTATAAGTATTGATAAAAGCAGGTCCGAATTGATTTCGGGCTTGTTTTCCGGCGATGCCTATAGAAGGTAATGAGAAAGGGAGCTGCAGATGAAACAAGCAGAGGAATGGATTTACGTCTCAACTGAGGGAAATGATCGAGGGGAAGGCACGAAAGAGCGGCCTTTCGCAACTTTACAGCGAGCACAGATGGCGGCCCGGCCCGCCATTAAAGCGGGAAAGCAGGTTCGTGTTCGAGTATTTGGCGGCACGCATTACCTGCCGGATACGCTGCGTTTTTTACCGGAGGACTCCGGAGCGGAAGATGCTCCGGTTATTTATGAGGCGGTCCCCGGCGAGGAGGTCGTTATCAGCGGAGGCATGCAACTGGAGCTTCAATGGAGAACGTATGACGGAGGGATACTGCACGCGGAGGTTCCGCACGGGCTGCAGTTGGATCAACTTTTTGTAAACGGTCGGCAAATGCATATGGCGAGATATCCGAATTACTGTGAAGAAATCCGGATCATGAATGGTTATGCAGCAGATTGCATTCATGCGGAACGCGTGCGGCGCTGGGCCAGCCCGGCCGGCGGATACGTCCATGCCATGCATAAACATTTATGGGGGGACTACCATTACCTCATCAAGGGAAAAGATGAAAACAACCAACTGATATTGGAAGGCGGTTGGCAAAATAATCGGCAAATGGGCATGCACGACAACTATCGTTATGTGGAAAACATTTTCGAGGAACTGGATGCTCCGGGTGAATGGTTTCACAACGAAAAGAACGGGACTCTTTATGTATATCCTTATCCGGGAACGAATTTGCATGAGGCATTAATCGAAGGAGTTCGGCTCGCACATTTGGTTGAATTCGTCGGCAGCGAGGATGCTCCAGTTCGGCATATACAGCTAAGAGGGTTTACGTTTAAGCATGCGGCGAGAACCTTTATGGAAAACAAAGAGCCTCTTCTTCGCAGCGATTGGACCACGTACCGAGGTGGAGCAGCGTTGCTGCGCGGTACGGAGGATTGTACGATCGCGGATTGCACCTTTGAACAGTTGGGAGGGAATGCCGTCTTTGTAGACAGTTATAATCGAAACCCCATCATCAAGGGGTGTCGGATTTCGAATGTAGGCGCGAGCGGAATCGCTTTCGTCGGTGATCCGGAGGCTGTTCGCAGTCCGTTGTTTGAATTTAATGAACGTCAGAAGCTTCAGGACATCGATCAAACGCCAGGGCCGAAAACGAACCATTATCCTGCGGGCGCTTTGGTCGAGGATTGTTTGATCTATCGAGTTGGGCGTGTGGAAAAACAGTCCGCTCCCGTACAAATATCCATGGCGATGGACATTACGGTACGTCATTGCAGCATTTACGAGGTGCCCAGAGCGGGGATTAATATTTCTGAAGGGACCTTCGGCGGTCATGTGATTGAACACTGCGATGTATTTGATACCGTTTTGGAGACAGGCGATCATGGTTCGTTCAACTCGTGGGGACGGGATCGATATTGGCTTCTGGAAGATGTGGATATGGATCAAATCAATTCGGACAGCGAATCGGAGATCAGTACTTTGCCCATTTTGGATATGGTGAGACCGATTACCCTCCGGAATAACAGATGGCGCTGCGATTATGGGTGGGATATCGATCTTGACGATGGCTCGACCTGGTACCATATATACGACAATTTGTGTTTGGCCGGCGGGATTAAGCTGCGGGAGGGATTTTACCGGATATGTGAAAATAACATCATGGTGAATAATTCCTTCCACCCTCATGTCTGGTTTCGGGGAAGCCGGGATATTTTTCGCCATAATATTGTTCTTGCCGAATATGCTCCAATTCGGGTACCGAAACCTTGGGGACAACTATGCGATTGGAATCTGCTTCACGAGGCCGACGGATTGGAGCCGAAACCGGCTTCGCAGTTACAAGAACAGAGCGGTACGGATGTGCATTCGCTGATCTCCGATGCATTGTTTGTCGATCCTACCACTGGAAATTATAAGGTGCGTGACGGTTCGCCGGCTCTTGGCGTAGGCTTCCGCAATTTCCCCATGGATCAATTCGGGGTGCAAAAGCCGGAGTTGAAAAGGATCGCGCGAACGCCAAGGCTTCCTGAGCTTGGAACCATGGCAAGCGAATCTGGCCGTCTGCCGCAGCATACCCGGTGGGGGCAGTGCAAAGTAAAGAACATCGTTGGAATGGGGGAAGTGTCCGCTGCCGGATTGCCGGCGGAAACAGGGGTACTCATTGAAACAATGCCATGGGGCAGTTGGCAAATGGAGCAAGGCTTCCAAGTTGCGGACGTGATTTTGGAGCTGAACGGGAAAAAGGTGGATACGGTCGACGATTTATTGGGGTTGTATAATACGATCACTTCAGGGAATAGCTTTCGTGTTAAGGTATTTCGTGGCCAGAGAGAAGTAGAAATGACAGGCGTGAAACTACTCTAAAAGGAAATTATGACGAAGGGGCCGTATACGCATAATGAACTTGGCACTGGAAACTGTTTTTTGGAATATCCCATTTCCCCACATAAACACTTGATATTGAATAACGAACTTTATTTTCTTTCATCATTTGAAAAGGGAAAATAAAGATCTTTCATGGAAAATAAATTTCTTTCAAGGTGTTTGCAATTGTAATCAACAAGACACCACACCCAGGCTGCGAAATTGCACCCTGGGTGTGGTGTCTTGTTTTATTCAATGAAAGAGGGAGGTTAGCGATATCATTCAAACGGGGGATTTATTAATTGATTTTCAGTAGTGGGTATCTTCTCTAAAGAAGTGAAATTATTAGGAAAATCTATAATGAAACCAAGCATTTTGCTTAGCAAGTGCTACCATCGCACCGGGACCGGATAAGATGAGTGTGGACACAACAGAAGTAATCATTAAGAGTCCGAGCTGAGTTCCCGTTATTTTTTCGGAAACCTGCATTCATTTCACTTCATTCCAACATATTTTCCCATTCGCACTTCACTTTCATACCGAGGGTCGCGAACACTTAGACCAGCCTTAAACAACTGGTAAGGGAGACCTGTCCGACATGTACCATCCAACACCAAAGCATCTTTCGACTCGTTTAGGATTATTTTGCTTGAATAAAAGCGGATTCCACCAGGTGGAACCTACGTTTAGCAATCTGGATGAACTCTGACACAGCAACAGTTTCATAGGCATCTTTGCGGCGAATGAAAAGCGTCGGTGTTTTGCAGAGCTCTTCCGAGATTTTTTGAGATCGCAAGTTATATTGAACCAAAGCTCTCTCAACCACTGAGCGGGGTAAAAGGGAGACCCCGAGGCCGGCGTGAATACATCCAAGGATTCCCTCCAATGTTCCGAATTCCATGATTTTAGCAGGAATAATTCCTTTGAAATGTAACCAATCCTCGAGTTTTCGACGGTAAGAACAACCAACACGAAATACCAGTAAAGTTAGATTTCGCAATTGTTCCGGCCGATCAATTGAGGGGAATTGTCCTCCTGAGATGAGTGCAAGTTCCTCAACCCCAACCTCAATAATATCGAGCTCTGAGTGTTCAACAGGCGCAGCTACAAAAGCTCCATCCAATTCGTACTTTAACACTGAATGGATGAGTTCTTCCGTCGTTCCGGTTTTTAATGTTAAATCGACCTCTGGATAAGACTTATGGTAATCGGTGAGAATAAATGGCAGCCGAATAGCTGTTGTCGTTTCAAGCGATCCGATCCGAAGTGTCCCTCTTGGGATCGAGTTGTCTGCCACGACACGTTCCGCCTCTTGCGTAAGAAAGACAATTTTCTCAGCATAGGACTTTAGTGCCTCACCGGATGTTGTGAGTCGAACCCCTTGCCGCCCACGACGGAAAAGTTCTGTTTTCAGTTCACTTTCGAGCTGCTGGATACGGATACTTATACTCGACTGAACGTATTCCAATTTCTCGGCTGCCCTGGTAATGCTACCCTCGTTTGCAACTGCCAAAAAAATCTGCAAGTCTCGGATGTCCACCGTCATTCCTCCGTCCATGATATTGAAGATTTTAATGTATATTATCGATTGAATTCATTATACACGATATATATTTGGGGGTACAATGAATCTATAAAGGGGTTTTGTCTCATGGAGGATGCATGAACTAAACATACGAAAATTTGATTCCACCAAAACAAAGATAAGGTGGATTTGTTATGTTCATCATTGTAATGGGGACGAATAACTTGGCCACATAAAGAGCTAGGAAACAGTAGGTCTGTTACCTAGCTCTTTATGTGGTAAGCCCAGCATGGGAGTTATCTTCAAGGTGAAAGTCCCAACGGGGGCTGTACGATTGACTATCGTAGCCAAGAACAATCCGGAGTAGTGCATGCAAGAACTTGATGAGCAATTTCAGTAATACTTAGTCCACATAAGAATGAAAACCTCTTAGAAGGGCGTCAGGCTTCCTCGGTTGCCGATTTATGACGGTGATAATGCTGGTTGACCTTCACGCGGTTGCCGCATCTTTCCATGCTGCACCAGCGTCGTTGTTGATTTCGGCTCGTATCGTAGAAAAACAGAATACATTTATGATTTTCGCATTTCTTCAGGTTATCCGGTTTGAACGTCGTCAAGAACAACGCCGCCTCCTCCAAAAACAAGGCGGGCAGCTGCGATATATCGTAGAAACGTTTAGTGGTTATACCATTTTCTTTCTCTTTGATCTGGTAATAGCTGCGATACCGAGACAACTCGTCATTCAGATCAGCGATGAATAAAACGGGGACGGCTCGTTCCTCAACGATCGTTATGAAGGCTTGCTCCAACTTGCCGCGGAAGGCAAGGGTCTTTTGAAATAGATTCATTCGTTCAGCTGCCGGGAGTTGTTCAAGATCCCCCGTAATAACGTCCCGCTTACCGGAACGATCCAGCCATTTCATGAGATCCTCCCAAGAATGCAGTAATTCTGTGCGTTGCCCCTTGACATTTTTGCGCGAATTCACGAAATCTGTGGCAAAATGATTGCCGATAAATACAAAATTCGTTTGCTCCATGACTTTTAGTTCCTTTTAAATGATTTGGATTCAAATAAATTATAACCGTCTAAGGCTATGTTTACAAATTATAATATTGAGGATAATATAATACCTGTAACGTTATTTTGATGGTTAGGAGATGAATGGAGATGCTAGTATTAGGACATGTCGGTTTGAATGTTACAGAATTGGACCGTTCGATTCAGTTTTATAAGGAGGTGCTTGGCTTTACGCTTCGTATGAAATCGGAGGAACCCGGCAGGAAATTCGCTTTTCTGGGCGATGATCAGGTGAATCGGGTAACTTTATGGGAACAAAGTGAAGGCTCGTTCTCCAAGCAGACTCCCGGTCTGCATCATTTGGCATTTGAAGTAGAATCGGTTGAAATCATTCAGGCTTACGAAGCAAGGCTGAAGGAGCACGGCGTCAAGTTCATCTACAATGGCATAACCGCTCATGCCGAAGGCGGGGATTCAGGAGGCATTTTCTTCGAGGATCCTGACGGCATCCGGCTAGAAATTTGCGTGCGCCAAGGAATAGGCGGGCACACGAACAACGTGGCTCACGGCAGAGCTTGCGGTTTCTTCTGATGACGTACCATCCCGGGGAAATTCAGGTTCAAGAACGTGCGGGTTTGAGGCATATCGCCGAACGGAGCAGAGGGATTCGTTCCGACATTCCGGATGTGGCGAAGATCTTTCTCGAGCAGCAGCCTTTTCTAATTATCGGCGCACCGAAGGACGACGGAACTGTGTGGGCTTCGGCTCTATTTGGTGCCCCCGGCTTCGTTAAGGTCGTGGATCCTCGAAGCATCGCTTTAGATGGCTATACCGAGGTAACAGATCCGATTACCTGCGGCCTTCGCTTAGGCTATCCCGTCGCGACTATCGCCATGGACTTCGCCGGAAGACGCCGAATGCGTGCTAACGGCATCATTACCGCTGTAGACCGGGGGCGTTTGGAAATCGCAACGGAACAGGTTTACGCTAATTGTCCAAAATACATTCAAGCACGCATGTGGTCACCAAAAGAAGAGGGTACTATACTTGCACAGTCAAACATCAGTTTCATTTCGCTTCCTAATGAAGCCATGGCAATTGTGAGAAATGCGGACACGTGCTTTATCGCTAGCCACCATCCAGAATACGGTGCGGATGTATCGCACCGTGGTGGCATGCCGGGATTCATAAAAACAGAAAATGATAAAACGTTGGTATTTCCCGATTATACAGGGAATGCCATGTTCAATACGTTGGGCAACTTAAATGGCTATCCACAGGCAGGGCTGTTGTTCATGGATTTCGATTCTGGTAGCCTCTT
Source organism: Paenibacillus andongensis (assembly GCF_025369935.1). Lineage (NCBI taxonomy): Bacteria > Bacillati > Bacillota > Bacilli > Caryophanales > Paenibacillaceae > Paenibacillus > Paenibacillus andongensis. The sequence goes on from NZ_CP104467.1 coordinate 2,134,857, forward strand.
GCAGTTGACGGGTACGGCCGAGGTCGAATGGGACGTGTCAAAGAGCAGATTTTCGCTCCCTGGCGCTGAGCGTCTCATACGGTTTCGGTTGGAACGTGGACATTTGACAAGGAACGCGATGCCATTGAACTGGAGTTCGGCACAGTTTTCACCCGCCAACCCAAGAACCCAGGAGGAATGAACGATAAGGAAAGACGACAAGCTTCTCTCCCTTTCTCGACGAAGGAGAAGCTTTTTGTTTTAGTCTTACATTTACTTTAAATACATTTGTATGAATTTTAGGCTATCCCCGCATTATAAAGGGGGAGGAATCCCGTCCGTGATCATTCAGGCTATCATTCTTGAAATCCCCAGAAAGGCTCCAGTTTCTTTTTTTATTGAAATAAATGCAAGGAATGGCCGGATTAACTGCTTCAATCAGCGAAAAGAGAAGTAGAACGATCAGCTGCAGTTTCATAAGCATCTTTGCGGCGAATGAAAAGCGCCAATGTATTGCAGAGCTATTCCGAGATTATTGAGATCGCAAGTTATATTGAAGCAAGTCTCTCTCAACTACCGAACGGGGTAAAAGCCAGCACGAAATACCAGTATTGTTAGATTTCGCAATTGTTCACGCCGATCAATTGAGGGCAATTGTCCTCCTGTGATGAGTGCAAGTTCCTCAACCCCACCTCGTTTGCAACAACCAGATAAATCTGCAAGTCTCGGATGTCCACCGTCATTCCTTTATTTGGGCATTGAATATTTTAATGTTTACTATCGATTATATTCATTTTACGTGATATATACAGGGAGATACAATGAATTTAGAAAGGGGCACATCTCAATGAAAACGGTTACCAAAGCGAGGTCAAGCTACCGCGACTTGTTGGACATTTCATACTTACATTAAACGGAGAGGGATACTGCCCATGTATAATCTGCTTATTGTCGACGACGAGAAAGAAATTCGCGAAGGGTTATCGGCGATTCCATGGCCTACGATGAGAGTTAATCTAATGGGGAGCGCCAAGCATGGTCTTGATGCACTGAAGTTTATTTCCGAGCATCCGATCGATATTGTACTGACAGATATTCGGATGCCCTTTATGGATGGGATCGAATTGCTGAATACGTTAGCGCGGCAGCACCCTTACATTCGCGTTGTCATTTTATCGGGCCACAGCGACTTTGGTTATGCGCAGCAAGCGGTCGCAAACGGCGCATTTGATTATTTGCTGAAACCCACACAATTTGATGTTCTGCTAAAAACCTTCGAGAGATTGGTTCGGAAACTAGATGAGGAGAAACAGGAGGAACTGAGGAAATCCGCTCTTCTCCGCAAAGAAAAACTGTTGTCCAAGCGACTGCGGGAAGAATTTTTATCCGAATTATTCAAATGCGGAATGTCGGTAGAAGATATCGAACTCGGCTGCTCGGAGAGTGAAATTATTCTGGATGGTCCCGACTACACAGTGGCGGCGGTTCGGCTGGATCGAATCTCTTTAAACAAGCAAGTTTTACCGGATCGCGAATTAAAGCTGATTACGTTCTCCCTGGATAATATTTTATGTGATATGTGGGATGCTAATGGAAAGGCATATCATCTTGTCAACAAAGAAAATGCGGAAGTGTGTTTGCTTAGTATGAAAGCATCACCCAAGTCGGATTTCATCCAACTTAAGCAGCAGCTTTCCAGCTTCAGAGGGCTATTCAAATCAACCCTCTCGATCGGCATTGGAAAATCGGCGCGGCATGCAACGGATATTTGGAGATCTGCCCGATCAGCCAAGCAGCTGTTGGATAACACGGAGGAGGAAGATAGCGCTCGTGTATATACCGAGGCTCTACAGCATGAGGCACCTGGCCATGCGACCAGTGAACCGCTTACTTCCGCAATCCATATCAAAGACAACAAAAAAGACCGTACGATTGTACACGAGGCCAAGCAATTCATCAAACAAAACTTCCATCAAAGCATTACTTTGAAGCAAATTGCCAATGAGGTGCACGTGACGCCGGGCCATTTAAGCGCGCTTTTCAGAGAATCTGGGGAAACTTATATTCAATATTTGACAACTATGCGCGTGAATAAAGCGATCGAGCTGCTAGGAGATATCCGGTATAAAATATACGAGATTGCCGAGTCGGTTGGGTATTCGGATCATACTTATTTTTCAGAGATTTTTAAGAAATATATGGGAAAGACGCCGACGGAGTATAGAGAGGCGTCAGACAGGACGGAAGGAAGAATCCAGCCATGAATCCAGCCACGTATTTCAGCAAGCTTGGCCCGACTCGCAAGCAAATCGTTATGGTATCTGTGCTGCTAACAGTATTGGCCCAAATTGTATCCATTTTTATTGGCTTATCCTATTTAAATAATATGAATGAAATTGTCCGGGAAAAAAGGGAATCCAATGTATCGAATCAATTTTACAAGAATACGTTAACAAAGTTCGGAGAACTCAACAATTTGATGCAGGTTTTGCAGACGCCCGACTATATCGATTTCTTTAAAGGCTTCATGAATATCCGGGATGATCGCACGGTCGCTTCGAGGAAAGCCGAATTATTACAAAGAATGAACGGACTCCAATTACCATCCGGGATGGTGAAGCGGATTTATTTTATCGGCAGCGATGTGAATCAAGCGGCGTTGATTAAGGACACAGATAATGAAATATTTACCGAGCTTCCTTATCTGCGGATGGAAATGCTCGAAAATCTCCACATAGACCAAATTTTTTTGAGAGACAATAATCAATTGGCCAACTATTCAAGACATGATTTTGAGCATCTTGATAGGAACACCGAGGCCGATATGAATAAAGAAAGTAAAGCCGAGTTGAATGCATTCATCGATAACATCGTTAACAAACCGATCATTACGAACGGAAATATCAATGGCGTGCTGATTATTATGGAGCTGAATCAGGATATGTTCCGAAGCGGCTTGCCAGACGCATATTCCGGTTATTTTCATTTCTCTATAGTTAATGCCAAAGATGAATCGATCTGGTCATCTGATGGGGTGAAACAGCCACCGACGTACAATGCCTTCCAACCATACTGCAGCCATTGCATCCAAACGGAGAAAGCATTGAAGCCATACCCCTACCGGATCATCTACATCCAATCCTCTGACTCCGTCCCTTTCTCCACAAAGTCGGTTCTATTCCTTTTTATTTTGTTATCTTGTCTGACTGCTTTCGCTACCTGCTTGATCAGTTATTATTATGCCAAAAAAATCGTATATCCTTTCCTGATGCTGGCCAAGAAATTGAAAGATCAGTCAAAGTCAAATGAACTGGTATTCAAATATATTTCAAATGAATGGCTCCGAAAGGGCTTGGATTCGTTATCGCTTCGCAACAAGTTGATTGTGTTTTTTACGATTTCCGTTATAATTCCGACCATTTCGAACGGTTATCTATATTCGAGAGTCTTCAATCAAGCCATTCAAAGCCAAATGAAAGTGGCAGTGAATGAAGTTGGGGACTTTATGAACGTTTCTATCTTAAATCGCATGAATTCCATGAATCTATTAATGAGCCAGATATCGGTAAGCCAGCAGCTGCAGCAATATCTAGCCAAACGGGAGGTTTTGGATTCCCTCCGACTTTCTGAAGTACAGGGTACGAATTCACCTGTAACCCTATCCATGTTCCCCAGCTGGAATGAAGTCCAGTATTTTGTCTTATTCGACTCGAGTGGACAAGGGATCTATTCTTCTATTTTTCCCAACAACCTTGATCTGTTCAAGATCGATACCGAAGATGTGAAGCATTCAGACGGGCCTAACTGGATTTCCGGGTATAAGGATGTTTACAATCATACGACTCCGGCTCTTATCCAGCGCATACAACATTGGCGGAATGGCAGTTTGACCTCATACTATTTGATGCTTGTTCCCAGAGTTTCACTTTTTTCGGAAATAAGCCCGATTGAATCGATTGTTCAAATTTCAGATTTAAATGGCCGGCAAATTTATGCGTTCAATCCTTATTCTACGGAGCATTTGAATCGTTCCGCACTTTGGTCAGGTCAAATACCCAACACGAAATGGCAACTGAATATCGAATTCTCCATAGAGGATATTGTGCTAAAAACCAGACAATACTATTACAGTTTTGCATTTATTATCGTTCTCATCCTGGCAGTGTCCATTGTCATTTCTTATATCATCACTTCCTTTCTGCTCAAGCCGATCGAGCTGTTGAAACGAACCATCCTAATGGCAGGAGAGGGAGATTTCAGCCGGGTGATAAGCTATAACGCGAAAAACGAGATTGGGGAGATTATACGAAACTATAACGAAATGATTTATAGACTCAACGAGATGATTCGTGAAAACATGAGGATCACGGAGGAAAATGCGAACAATAAACTAAGGGAAAATGAACTGATATCCTTAAAAACTCAGGCTGAATTGAAGATGCTTCAAGCTCAAATTAATCCTCATTTTCTATACAATACGCTTGAAGCGATCAATATGCGCAGCAAGAAGGACGGTAACAGAGAAATCAGTCAGATCGTCGGTTCATTAGCCGAAATGTTCCGTTATAGTGTAAGCAATGAGGTTGGAAAAGTGCCTCTTGCTATGGAGCTGGCACATGTTGAGAACTATATTTCCATACAACAAATCCGATATGGCGGGGTGTTCTGGGTTGAATTGGATGTTCCGATGCATTTAAAAAACATTGCCGTAGTGAAATTTATTCTTCAGCCGATCGTAGAAAATTGTTTTAAGCATGGTCTGTCCGGTTTTGAAGAAGGAGGGTTCATACGGATTACAGCGGAGGAAAAGGATGCCCTGCTTTACATTGAAATTAGCGACAACGGTATTGGTATGGATCAGGAAACGGTTGCCAAGGTGAATGATGAGATTCGTAACATGAAGAACAATTTCGGTAGTCACGACAATAAGGGGGGCATCGGTTTAAGCAACGTGTATCATCGTCTTCATTTATGCTATAAGGAGCAAGCGGCTATGAGGATCAGCAGCAGCCCGATGAAGGGGACGAAGGTAACGGTTTCTTTTCCGGCTGAGACGTATGAATAGCATCTAAATACCATAGATTTCGCTATTTTGTCTGATTGAGGGTCATTTTTAAAGGGGGTATAGTTTATATAGAGAGATGATACTGATCTCAAAAATAACTTAGGGAGGGTCTGCATTGAATAAGAACATGGCCAAGCTTTTCGCATCTATCCTATCCGTTGCGGTGATTTTGTCGGCTTGCGGCAAAGCGTCTACAAACGGCAACAACACTGCCGATGGCACCGGTTCGTCGCCTAAAGCGACAGAGAGCGGCAAGGCCGGTGAACCGGTTACGATAAGGATGAATTTAGATCAAAATGAAATATCCAAAGAACAAATCGCAGAATTTGAGGCAGCCAATCCGAACATCAAAATTCAAAACGAGCCATCCACCATTACTGATCAGACGAAGCTGAACGCCCAATTAGCTACCGGCGATGCGCCGGACATTATCCGTGTATCCGCCGTAAGCGAACTTTCATCTTATGTCATTCGCGGAATTGCCATGGATTTAACGCCATTCATTCAAACAAGCGCGGTGATAAAAGAAGACGACCTTCTTCCTGCGGCTAACGTTTTCCGGTATGACGGCAAGGTGCAAGGCCAAGGTCCGCTCTATGGCATACCGAAAGATTTTTCCAACGATCTTGCGATTTGGTACAATAAGAAATTGTTTGCGGCAGCGAGCGTCCCATTCCCGAGTGAAACCGTCCCTATGACCTACAGCCAGCTATTCGAGCTTGCGAAAAAATTGACCCTTAAAAAGGGCGATACCATCGAACAATACGGTCTTTCCGGTAGTATGAAAGGCGAAGCCGATTTATTGTACTTAATGCACTATATGCTAGGCAAAGGCGTCAAGCTTTCTTCGGACGACAACGGCAAAATCGACTTTGCCAAACCGGAAGTCAAAGCAGCGCTGCAGTACTGGGTGGATGGGGTAAAAGGCAACTATGGACCGAACCTTATCAATCAGGATAAAACGGATTGGGGTGGATATCTTTTTGCGTCGGATAAATTAGCGATGTTGCAAGCAGGTTATTTTATGTTGGGCTTTTTGAACAGCGACGAGAAAGCAAAAACACATCTGGACGATTATGTCATGATTCCCGCTCCGATCGCTGACGGCGGACAGCGGGTATCCCCTGTCGGATATGCGGTTGGCGGTATTATAAACAAGGTAACGAAGCATCCGAAAGAAGCCTGGAAAGTGTACGAATGGTACTTTGGCGGCAAACCGGCTGAAGACCGCGCGAAAAGCGGCTGGGGAGTTCCAGCATTCAAACATCTACTTCCTATGCTTCCGCAAGCGACTGCATTTGAAAAACAAAAGTATGCGGTGCTTCAGGACGAATTGAAATACAGCGATAAATTTATCGAAATGAATCCGTACTTGATGAACGGAAACACGCTGTTGCAGAAGCAGCTGGCTCCGGTCTATTTTGGCAAAGCGAATTTGGATAGCGCGCTCGCCGCCATGAATAACGACGCAAACAGAATCATTCAGGAAAGTAAAAACGCATCGTCGGGCAAGTAGGAAAGGATCTATTATGGGAGAGTGCGCGTACACTCTTCCTTCTAAACAGTAAGGAGAGAACCTGCAATGAATACACCTGAGAATAGTGCGACTGTGGTTGACAAGAGCAAACCTCGAAAGGGCCTAAGTGAAAAGGCGCGTCGCACGAGGGCATTTTATTTGATGATATCGCCTTGGTTCATCGTTTTTCTGATTTTTGGGTTATTTCCTTTACTTTATGGTTTTTATTTAAGCTTCACCAATTATGTCGGATTTAATTTTCATAATTTAAGAATAATCGGGCTGCAAAATTATATCAACGTGTTTGAAGATACGGACGCCATGTACTCCCTTGGGAGAACGTTGATTCTTACCGTCATTTACGTGCCTGCTTCGACAGCAGTTGGATTGTTGTTGGCTTTGCTGTTAAACCGGAACATTCGGGGAATTGGGTTGTACCGGACGATTTATTATTTGCCGTCGATTGTCCCTGTTATTTCAATCAGTCTAGTATTCCGATTTCTGTATGCCGGTCAAGATGGCATCATTAATGAAATATTGAATTATCTCCATCTTCCGACAGTCAACTGGTTGGATTACGATCATGCTACCTTCTCCTTAATCATGATGTTGCTCTGGGGAGCAGGCGGGGGAATTCTAATCAATCTTGCTGGTTTAAAAGGGATCCCACGAGACTTGTATGAGGCCGCCTCGATTGACGGCGCTTCCGCTTTACATCAGATTATACGGATTACGGTACCATTGATGACACCAGTTATCTTTTTTAATGTGATTATGGGTATGATTCAGGCGCTGCAATTATACGTTCAACCGATCCTCCTGACAGGGACCAAGCTTTTGGATGCTCCGATCCGGCCCAATTACTTCTATGCAGTTCATGCCTTCCAGCAAATTTTTGCCTACCAGCGTTATGCTTACGGAATGGCACTGCTGTGGATCATGTTTATTGTCATCCTACTGATGACGATCCTGGTCTTCAAAACAAGTAAACATTGGGTTCATTACGAAACGGATCAGGAGGGGTAACGGATGAAGAACATAGGAATTTATTCATTATTGCTTGCTTTATCTATTGTTTTCGTCCTCCCGATTTGGCTGGCGATAAGCAATTCTCTAAGTCCATGGTTTTCCACCTCGGGATTTTTGCCGCAGGGGTTTCATCTCGAAAACTATTTGTTTGCGACAACCATGCTCGACTTTTGGAGATATGTAAAAAATTCTTTCATCATTAGCGCCATTTCCGTCATTACCACGACTTTGTCAAGCGGGTTGGTCGGGTTCGCATTTGCGAGAATTCAAGCGCCGGGGAGAAATTTTTTGTTTTTGGTTATCTTATCCACGATAATGCTTCCAGGAATTGTGATACAAATACCGACATTTATTTTCTTTCATCAATATGGTTTGTTAAATACGTTTTATCCTTGGTTGATTTGGGGACTTGGCGGTTCGGCGTTTTTTATTTTCCTGTACCGGCAATTTTTCTCGGCGATTCCGAAAGATCTGGAAGAAGCGGCAAGGATCGATGGCTGCTCCATCTTCCGTACCTATTGGAATATTTTTCTCCCGATTTCCCTGCCTGTCATGGCCACAATATCGATTTTAGCCTTTCAATGGTCTTGGGGAGATTTTATCACGCCGTTCATGTTTCTGAACGACTCGAAATACCCGCTCGCTACTGCGTTATCGACGATCGGTTATCATTCCTCGGGAAATTCCACTATTATTATCCAACAAGTTTCTGCAGCCGCAGCCATTTTGTTTATGCTTCCGGTCGTTGTCGTATTTTTCATCGGCCAACGTTTTCTGGTTGAAGGGGTCGTTACTTCCGGAGTGAAGGGGTAGTAATCTCTGGCTGATTAATCATATTCAATGATGGATGTTATCAACTTTAATCATTTCATTTAAATGTATTTATTATGTACAATGAAAGCGGTTACTGAAATGAATGTTCAAATATTGAATGAAAAAAATGATTGGAGGGAAAGAAATGAGCGAAACTCCGTTAATGCTCATGAATCTCATCGGTGGTCAATGGAAAGAAGCCACTGAGGCCGAAAGCATGGAAGTTCCTAATCCGGCAACAGGAGAAACAATGGCATTCGTACCGATCTCAACCAAACGAGATATAGATGAAGCTGTTCTTGCTGCAAAGGAAGCATTTAAGACATGGAGCAAAACACCGGTGCCCAAACGTGCACGAATCCTCTTTAAGTACCAACAATTGCTTGTAGAACACTGGGATGAATTGGCTACCTTGATTACCAAAGAAAATGGAAAAAGCTACGAGGAAGCCTACGGTGAAGTACAACGTGGGATCGAGAATGTTGAATTTGCGGCTGGGGCGCCAACGCTTATGATGGGAACGCAACTTTCGGATATCGCAACAGGTCTGGATTCCGCAATGTACCGTTACCCGGTCGGAGTCGTAGCGGGAATCACGCCATTTAATTTTCCGATGATGGTCCCGACTTGGATGTTCCCTATGGCTATTGCATGCGGAAATACATTTATTTTAAAACCATCAGAACGTACTCCTTTAACCGCGATTCGCTTGGCTGAGTTATTTTCTCAAGCTGGACTTCCAGATGGAGTGTTAAACATCGTTCATGGAGCCCACGATTGTGTAAATGGTTTGTTAGAACACACTGATATTAAAGCAATTTCCTTCGTCGGCTCACAACCTGTAGCGAAATATGTGTATGAAACTGCTGCTGCTTATGGAAAAAGGGTTCAGGCGTTGGCGGGTGCCAAAAATCACTCCATTATTATGCCGGATGCGAACTTAGATGATGCAGTAAAAGGAATTGTTAATGCTGCTTTTGGTTCCGCAGGGGAACGCTGCATGGCTTGTGCAGTAGCAGTAGCTATTGGTGACATTGGAGATGCTTTGATTGAAAAGCTTCGAATTGCAGCAAACGCATTAAAAATTGGGGATGGGTTAAAGGAAGGAAGTTTTTTAGGGCCTTTGATTCGAGAGAATCATAAGCAAAAAGTTATAGATTATATCGCATCCGGCGTATCTGAAGGAGCGCAACTCGTACGAGATGGACGTTTGGATCCAGAAGCCCATGATGATGGTTTTTTCCTCGGGCCTACAATTTTTGATGAAGTAGACACTTCGATGACGATTTGGAAAGAAGAAATTTTTGGACCTGTTCTCTCCGTAATGCGTGTGAGCTCACTAGATCATGCAATCAATCTCATTAACCAATCGCAATTTGCAAATGGAGCATGTATTTACACCAATAGCGCGAATGCGATTCGGAAGTTCCGAGAGGAAGTGGATGCTGGAATGTTGGGAGTTAATATTGGTGTACCGGCGCCGATGGCATTCTTTCCATTTTCAGGTTGGAAGGATTCCTTCTACGGAGATCTCCATGCGAACGGGAGGGATGCTGTGGAGTTCTATACCCGTAAGAAAATGATTACAGGACGATACTAATTGCGTGTTCTAAATAAATTAATGGAAAGGGATGAAACCAATGAAAAAATGGGAGACAGCCCTAACGAAAAGATTGAATATTCAGTTTCCAATTGTTTTAGCCCCTATGGCAAGAATCTCAGGTGGAAAACTAGCTGCGGCAGTATCCGAGGCAGGAGGTGTGGGTATTGTCGGTGGAGGTTATGGTGACGAGAAAAGTCTCTCAATTGAATTGGAAATTGTAGCAAATGGGACTAATCATCCTTGGGGTGTTGGATTTATCACTTGGTCACTCTCCCTCAAATCGTTTCTTTTAGACATTGCTCTTGAATATGACCCGCATATCCTTTTTCTTTCCTTCGGAGATATTCGCCCATTTGCTTCAAAAATTAAAAAGGCGGGTAAGCTGCTTGTCTGTCAAGTGCAGAATATTGATGATGCTCTGATTGCTCGTGATGAGGGTGCTGATTTTATTGTCGCGCAAGGAATGGAAGCGGGGGGGCATTCTACAAACGATCAAGGAACTTTCTGTATAGTTCCATCTATTGTTGATGCAGTAGCACCAACACCTGTATTGGCAGCGGGAGGAGTTTGTGACGGTCGCGGTTTAGCCGCTGCACTTATGCTTGGCGCAGACGGTGTCGTCATGGGAAGTCGATTTTATGCCTCTGTCGAGTCTTCCGGCGATACAGAGGCAAAGTCCAGAATGATTCGCGGTAAGGGCTCCGATACCATTCGAACACCAACTTTCGATATTGCACGCGGGCTAAATTGGCCGGCACCATATAACGCGCGTGCATTAAAAAATGAATTTACGGAATGCTGGCATAGTCGAGTCGAAGAGATGCAGCTGCAATTGAACGAAGTACAGGTTTTATATCAGAATGCTCAGACAACTAATGATTTTAATACTGCTGCCGTATTCGCAGGCCAAGGAATTGATAGGATACACAGCATTCAAAATGCAAAAGAAGCAGTTGACAATGTTATTCTGGAAGCTAAATCTATTTTGGATAAAAAATTTTGGTCATGATTTTAGTTCCATAGGCATGGAGGTATCAACGGTCTCTGATTGAGAATTAAACTTAACTGTCTCGATGAATTTTGCTAATGCCGACGATATATACCCATCTTTACGCCGTACTAAAACTGTGGGTACTTTGCCAAATTCATCAGGAATTTTATTCACAGCAAGCTGAAATCTTCCTTTATCGACGACGTTTCTTGGAACTAATGAAACGCCAAGTCCCGCAGCGGCGCATCCCAGAATCCCATCGAGCGTACCGAGTTCAATTACATGTTTGGATTGAAGCCCTGTATGATTTAAATACTGTTCAAGTCGTTTGCGGTAGGAGCATCCTTCTCGAAATACCAGAGCAGTGGGCTGGTCCCTCATCATTGTGGGGTTCATACTGTTCAAGCTGGAAACCAGCACAAGTTCCTCTTGAATAACTGCCACTTCTTCGAGAGATGGGTGATTTACTGGACCCGCAACTAAAGCCGCCTCAATATGGTAGTTTAAGACAGAATCAATTAACTGTTCTGTTGGGCCTGTCGACAAGAAAAACTCTACATCTGGGAATGCTTCATGGTATTTTGCTAAGATCGTTGGTAAACGGGTGGCTGTTGTTGTCTCCATAGCTCCTATTCGAAGTGAACCGCTTGGCGTCTCCGAATCTTGTATCGCATATTCTGCTTCGTTGTATAGGTGTAAAATTTTTTCGGCGTATTTTAGCAGCTTTTCTCCGCTTGATGTCATCGTCAATCTACGCGGGAGCCGATGAAACAACGTTGTGCCGAGTTTGTTCTCCATATGCTGAATGCGAGCAGTAATATTCGATTGAACGTAATCTAATTGTTCCGCTGCTCTAGTCATACTACCCGTTTTAGCCACTGTCGCAAAAATGGTCAAGTCTCGAATATCCACAAGTAACGCTCCTTTCGCAAAATGAATCATTATTAATGATAGGTAACATCATTTAACTTCATTTTATATTATGAGAAATCCATTGTACACTAATAATTATCACCAATAGAAAAGGGGAAGATTTTCAATGAAAAAAATGATTTCAGTTGCATTAACTGCATTACTAGGTCTTAGTTTGACAGCTTGCAGCATGCAGCCAACTGCATCGCCTGCTAATTCTTCTGCTCCAACGAAAACGCCTACAAAGAAGATCGGTTTCTTAGTACCAACTCTTCAAGGTGAATTTTTTATCAATCTGGTTAAAGATGTCTCTGATAAGCTTAAAGAAAAAGGTTATACCGTTGAAGCTACTTCTTTTGACTCTGATTCAAGTAAAGAAATTTCTGCTATTGAAAACTATACGGTAGCCAATGTTGATGAAATCATTGTCATGTTGCAAGACGATGCCGCCAGCGAAGCAATGAAAGCAGCAATGGATAAGGGAATCAAGATTTTTGCTGTAGGTAAAGAAACAAAATTTTATGATTTTCTAGAGGTTGCTGATAATACTCAAGTAGGAAACAATATTGCTGAAATGGCGGCTGATTATGTTAAACAAAAATTTAATGGAAAAACACAAATTGGAGTTATGACGAATACCAAGAATACAGATTTGACATTGAGATCCAATGGAATCGTGGACACCCTTCAGAAGCTTCTTCCGGACAGTACGATCGTTATGAAGCAGGAGGCTATCAATGTTGGTGAAGGAACTGCCTTTACGGAGAACCTGCTTCAGAAATATCCGGATACAAAGGTAGTTGTTGCTTATGGTGATGCAATGGCCCTGGAAGCAGTTGAAGTATTTAAAGCAGCAGGCAAGACTGGTGATGGTTTTGCTGCATTCGGAGCCGACGCAACGAAGCAGGGATTACAAAAAATTGCTGATGGCGATATATTCCGAGGTACCATTGATTGGGGAAACTTTCCTACAATGACTGCCGATAATGCCTATCGCTTAGTTAACGGAGACAATTCTATGGGCAAGAAGGTTATCGTTCCAGGTATTAAAGTTACGAAGGAAAACATAAGCAAGTATGTAAAATAGTAAGAAAGGAGGCTTAACAATTGGAAGAACAGATGGTGTTAAGCATTGAAAATATATGTAAATCTTATCCTGGTGTGAAGGCACTAGACAATGTATCCATTGATTTTGCCAAGGGTGAAGTACATGCGATTGTAGGTGAGAATGGTGCCGGAAAATCGACCTTGATGAAAATCATTTCCGGTGCAATTGCTCCAGATAGCGGCACAATCATGATTAATGGAAAAAAGCATAAAGCTATGGAACCGCAATTTGCAAAAGAAAACGGTGTAGAAGTCATTTATCAAGAGTTTACATTAGTTCCATCTCTTTCAGCTGCGGATAATGTGTTTTTGGGCGAGAAAAAATTCGGGGCTTTTGTTGTAGATGATCATGCACGAAGAAAACGTGCTGCTGAGATTTTTAAACAACTGAAGGTGAACATTGATCCGACTAAACCTGTTCGTGACCTTTCTCCTGCATATCAGCAGATTGTTGAAATTGCAAAGGCTGTTAGCAGAGAAGTTAAAGTACTTATCATGGACGAGCCAACGGCACCCTTAACTGTATCGGAAGTGGATATGTTATTTGATATCGTTCGAGATTTAAAATCTAAGGGAGTTACCATTATTTATATCAGCCACCGGTTAGAAGAACTGTTTGAAATTGCAGATAAAGTAACGATTATGAGGGATGGCACTTATATTGATACAAAAAATATTTCCGATACAAGCCGCAGAGAATTAGTTTCGTTAATGGCAGGTCGTGATTTAATTGAAAGTTATCCTGAACGAAGTAAAGATATTGGCGGAGAAGCTTTGCGGGTAGAACATTTGAGCGGTAATGGAGTGGAAAATATTAATTTTTCACTCCATAAGGGAGAAATTCTCGGTTTTGCCGGATTAGTTGGCGCAGGTCGTTCAGAGTTGATGCAGTTAATATACGGTGCTGCTCGCTGTACCCATGGAAAAATATTTTTGAATGGCAAGGAAGAGAAAATCAAATCACCAGGAGATGCCATTGCAAAGGGAATTGGACTTATTCCTGAAGATCGAAAAAAATCTGGAGCGTTTTTATCGATGTCCATTCAATGGAATACGGTCATTAATTCTATTAAAAGTATTAGTCGATTTGGAGTTGTTGATACAAAAAAAGAGTTGGAACTTTCTCAGTATTACAAAAATAAATTCCAGATAAAAGCTCCCACACTTCTGACGCATGTAGGTACCCTAAGTGGGGGTAATCAACAAAAAGTTGTCATTGCAAAAACGATGGCTGCGCAAACACAAGTCATTATTTTTGACGAACCTACTCGCGGGATCGATGTACAGGCAAAACAAGAAATATATAAATTAATGAATGAACTTGCAAGTTCAGGAATTGCCATTATTATCGTATCTTCAGAGATGCCGGAGTTAATTGGTATGAGCGACCGTATCGTAGTTATTGCAGAGGGTAAACAAACGGGTATTCTTTCAAAAGAGGAATTTGATCAAACTAAAATTTTGGATCTTGCATCAGGTGGGGAGCAGCACGCTTCTTAATACGCATAAGGGAACTAAAGGGGAGTATTATATGAACTTTTATCAAATATACAAAAAATATGGCATATATATTGTGTTAATGTTTGTTCTAGCTTTTTTTGGCTCTTTTTCTCCACATTTCATGAGTGTAGATAATGTAATGAATATATTACGTCAAGTATCCATGTTTGGCATCGTTGTCGTTGGTGTTACATTTGTCATGATTTCCGGTGGTATGGATCTTTCTGTCGGCGGGCAAATGGCGGTAACGGGTATGATTGTCGGTAATCTGATGGTTAAGATGGGTATAGGTATAGTACCAGCTTGTATTTTAGGTATTATTATTGGGACATTAATAGGGGCCATTAATGGGTTAATATCGGTAAAATTCAACATTCTTCCAATCATAGTGACACTGGGTACAATGTTGGCGTTACAGGGTCTAGCTTTCGTTATTACTAAAGGAATCCCTGTTTTCGGGCTTCCTCGCGGGTTTGCCATGCTTGGTCAAGGATACTTTGGACCCATTCCAATACCAGTCATTATTTTTGTAATCGTTATAGCAGTCGCTTGGTTTATTTTAAAGAAAACATACTTCGGACGTTACGTTTATGCTATGGGAGGGAGTCGTGAAGCGGCTCGTTTAGCGGGGATTAATATCGAAAAAATGACCTATCTTGTTTACGCACTTTGCGGATTTATAACCAGCATTGCTTCCTTAATTATGTTATCCCGTACAAATTCTGCTCAACCAGCTGCTGGCGCATCATATCCATTTGATTGCATGACTGCAGCAGTGCTGGGGGGAATCAGCTTTGCGGGTGGTGAAGGAAAAGTAGGAGGAGCAGTTGTAGGGGTTCTGATTATTGGCATCCTAAACAATGGTCTTCAGTTAATGAATGTAGATTCTAATTGGCAGGGATTAATTAAAGGTGTTGTACTTATTGCAGCCGTTGGTGTTGATTCCATACAAAGAAGGGAAAAGAAAGTAAAACTTAAAGTTAAAGAAGCTTAAGAGGAGGTACAAAGATGTATACATCTTATCCATTGCCTCGTTGCAAACCGGAAGAACAAGGAATGACATCTAGTTCAATAAATTCATTCTTACATGCAATAAAGGAGCAGAAGCTGGAATTGCATAGTTTCATGGTACTTCGACATGGTCATGTAGTGGCGGAAGGCTGGTGGAAGCCTTATAAAAAAGATAGCGTTCATCTTTTAAATTCATTGAGTAAGAGTTTTACTTCCACAGCTATTGGCTTTGCTGTGGAAGAAGGGCTGCTGACAGTAGATGATCAAGTTATTAAATTCTTTCCCGAATTAAGTTCAGAAACATATTTAGAAAACATGGCAGCATTAAAAGTAAGACATCTGCTTTCCATGTCGACAGGTCATGACATGGATACCATTCACCAGATGAGACAAAGTGATAATTGGGCAAAAGTATTTTTTGAAATTCCACTAAAACATGAACCGGGAACAAAATTTTTATACAATTCTGGTGCTTCGTATATTCTTTCTGCAATCGTACAAAAGGTTTCTGGTCAAACTTTGCTAGATTACTTGCAATCTCGATTATTTAAGCCGTTGGGTATTGAAAACTATACTTGGGAATCTTGTCCTAAAGGGATAACTGCAGGTGGATTCGGTTTAAGTATACGAACTGAAGATATTGCAAAATTCGGACAATTGTATTTGCAAAAAGGCAAATGGAACGGTCAGAATATCCTGCCTGCAGAATGGATAGAACAAGCGACACAGATGCATGTTGTTAATGGGGACGATGAATGTAGTGATTGGGCTCAAGGTTACGGATTTCAATTTTGGCGCTGCCGTTATGGAGCTTATAGGGGCGACGGTGCATTTGGACAATTTTGCGTCATATTACCAGAGCAAAATGCAGTGGTAGTAACGACAGCAGGTGAAATGGATATGCAAGCTGTTTTAGATCTTGTATGGCAATTTTTGCTGCCTGGTATGAATACAGAAGCTTCTTTAGTTGTTGAAGAAAGATGCTCGCAACTTGAGGAACTGGAAATCGAATCATCTCTCGGTAAGCATGTTTCCCCTAAAGGTGAATCTATATCGAGTAAATTATATTTGGTAGAGGAAAATTTGCTAGGAATTCGTGCTATTTCATTTGAATTTTCCTCAGATGAATGCACTTTTACGCTGCGGGATGACCAAAAAGTACAAACCGTTACTTGTGGTATAGGAAAATGGTGTGAAGGTGAACTATTTATTTCGGGTAAATTAGTAAAGATCTCTGCAAATGGTTCATGGATAAACAGCAGTAGGTTCATTATGACCTTATGCATGGTTGAACTGCCATTTTCCGATACTTTAACCTGTCACTTTGTTGGAGAGAGTGTTCAAGTGTCTACTTCACGCAATGTCTGGGTTACCCCTTTTTCGAATGCTGCACTTTTACCGACTCTTACAGGAAGCGCAACGGATGATCGTGATATGTGGTTAGGCCGCAGCGGTCGCAGAAATTGAACCTAAGTGCCGATTTTCAGATTTCTTAGAGTGGTTCGTTTACAGTAGGGGGTAATAGCAAATGGGATTAGGTAATGGAGATCAAAAGTTGTTAATCATCAATGCGGACGATTTCGGAATGTGTTGCAGTACGAATCAAGCGATTGAAACCTTATTCGAAGAAAAAGCCATCACTTCTTCTTCGCTTATGATGACATGTCCTTGGATGACTCAAGCAGCAAACTTGGCTAATACACATCGTTTCGACGTAGGAGTTCACTTGACGTTTACGAGTGAATGGAAGGATTACAAGTGGGGGCCGATTTCATCATTTGCACATCCTGTTCCTTTTGTCGACGAGTTTGGGAATTTTCCCGAGGACGTATCCCCGATCGGATTGGCGATTGTGGATGACATTAAACAGGAATGCATTGCACAAATCGAATGTGCGCTGCTGATGGGTGTTGATGTCACACATTTGGATATTCACATGTTGAGTCTGCAAATTGGTTCTGCAGAGCCCTTCATGAGTACTGTTATTGAACTTTGTGCGAATTATGGATTACCGCTTAGGATGCCGAGACAACCAAGTGCGCCGATTCCACACAATGAGAAATTGATTCGTTTAGCGGACACCAAGGGTGTCAAATTACCTGATCATGTGGTAGTCCTACCGTTTCAATTGCCAAGCAAGGCACAAAGATACAGTTTTGTCATTGAATATGTTTCAGAGTGCCTACGCAATCTTAAGCCTGGAATCACGGAAATCGTTTTTCATCCATCCGTCGAATCTAATGAGCTGAGAGCCATCACCGACACGTGGGAAATAAGGCATTTCGAGTATATGGTATTTCGTGAACCACTTATTCAATCCATCATCCGCGAACAAAATATCCAACTCATTGGTTGGAAAGAATTGCGTAGTCTGCAACGGGGTGATTAAAAAAATCAAGAGAGTTCCATGTTCCCAAACCTTATCAATAGGTATCCGTATGGAACAAGACCTAGTGCGGCAAAGAAGTAGCCAAACTAAAAGTTGGGAATGCGATAAGGAATAAGGCTATTTCTTTGTCTACCATACCGAATTGACTAACGTCCAACTCGATATGGCGATCAAGCAGGAAGAAACATTTGGGCCGGTCGCTCCAATCATTAGTTTTAAGACCCTGGAGGAAGCTGTAGAAATTGCGAATAGTACTCCGTATGGACTTGCAGCCTATTTCTTCAGAAATAACTATAATTGAAGGTATCGAACCATATTTGGAAACAAAATATTTATCGATTGGAAACTTATAAAAATCAATTTGGTCCTTACAATCAAGTGGGTGATTCATTATTGATTTCTGTGGGGAGAGCCACTCCGGTAGGGAGTGGCTCTCTTCGTATTTAGATCAGTTGCGCATTACGTTTACGCATCGCAATGCTCGAAGCTAAGATTTGTTTCCTTTATCGGAAATATTAGTCCTCCTATACCTAAATGTCAAATCGACCCTCCGGATAAGACATATGGTAATCGGAGATAATATATGGAAGCCGAGTGACTGCTGTGGTTTCAAACGATCCGATCCGAAGTGTCCCTCTAGGGATCGAGTTATCTGCAACGGCACGTTCATTGCGTAAGAAAGATAATTCTCTCAGCATAGGATTTTAATGCCTCATCGGAGATTGTTAGCCGAATACCTTGCTGCCTACGGCGGAATAACTCAGTTTTCAATTCACTTTCGAGCTGCTGGATACGGATACATATACTCGACTGAACGTATTTCATTTTCTCAGCTGCCCTTGAAATACTCGCCTCGTTTGCAACAGCCAGAAAAATCTGCAAGTCCCGGATGTTCACTGTCGTTCCTTCGTTTAGGTATTGAAAATTTTAATGTTTACTATCGATTATATTCATTTTACGCGATATCTTAGGGGGGGTACAATGAATTTAGAAAGGGGCTTGTCTTATGGAGAATGCAGGAATTAAACATACGAAAATTTTTGAATCCACCAAGATCATGATAGGTGGATTTGTTATGCTCATCATTGCAATGGGAATCGGACGTTTTTCATACACTTCCATACTTCCATTGATGCAATCACAAGCTCATCTTTCCGTCACGGAATCTGGGTATTTGGCCGGTAGCAATAACTTGGGTTACCTTATCGCTGCCTTTTGCGCAGGATTTATTGCTTGGGGAACCCGTAGAGCTTACCATCTTAAGATTCAATTGGTACTTTGCATCATTTCAACGGGGCTTATGGGAATTGCTTCATCTTTTATTTGGTGGATGATTTTGCGCTTCTTAACTGGAATTAGCAGTGGCCTTATTTTCGTCTTGTCATCAAGTTTAGTATTGGATGCTCTGCTTTCAGACAAACGCCAAAAGTGGATAGGTATTTTTTATGGCGGGGTTGGTACCGGTATTGCTTTAACTGGTTTACTTACACCCATTCTGAGCCATTTCTCTTGGAGGGGAACTTGGATTGGTCTTTTGGTTATCGGCATCGTCTTATTAGCTCCAGTTTGGACTTTTATCCGAGATGATAAAACGAAGCCGAAAGCTCCAAATACTGATTCCCCGACTTCATCAGCCGAAAATGAATCTATCTTTGGTTGGCTACTTGTTACTTATGGACTTGAGGGGCTTGGTTATATTGTTAGTGCGACGTTTCTAGTAGCAATGGTCAAACAAATGCCCCATATGTCAAGTTTTGCTGACTATAGTTGGATTATCGTTGGAATAGCGGCAGTACCATCGACAGTTCTCTGGTCTTGGTGGACGAGTAAAGCAGGTTACATCAAACCATTGATTACTGCGTTTATCCTGCAAGCTTTCGGGGTCATAATGCCTGTATGGCTGCCCAATATAATCGGTGTAACGCTTGGGTCTATCCTTTTTGGCGGGACGTTTATGGGGATTTCCATGCTCGCAATCGCTGCAGCTCGTATGGCGAGACCATCCAGTGGCAATAGAGCAATTGCACTGATGACTGGCTTTTATGGAATCGGGCAAATACTAGGTCCGATCGGAGCCGGGATCGTTTTGGAAGTGGCGCATAGTTACAGCCTGTCGCTCATTCTTGCTACTTTGGTGCTCATTATCGCTGTTACGATATTGATAACCGGTGCAGTCAATTCAAATAAAAGAGGATTGTTAAGAAACTATTAATAAATTTCGTATTCATCCAAAGTACAGTAACAGGAGGCGTTCAACAGTGTTCAAAACTGAGTTAACACGCTCGCTAAAAATTAAATACCCAATATTCCAAGCGCCGATGGCAGGTGGCCCCACAACGCCTGACTTAGTAGCAGCAGTTTCAAATGCCGGAGGCTTAGGTAATCTGGGAGCCGGGTACTTAACGCCGGAGCAACTCCGCGGCACGATTCAAAAGATCAGAGAATTAACAGACCAGCCTTTCGGAGTAAATTTGTTTGTACCTGAACAACCAGAGGAAGAAGAAGAAGCAATCGTTCAAATGACAGATTATCTCAATAATTACCGCGTCAAACTTGGCATTGCTCAAAATCCAACGATTCTGAAGTCTTCGGAATCGTTTGAGGAGCAAGTTCAAGTATTGCTTGAAGAGAAGATCCCGGTATTTAGTTTTACGTTTGGTATACCATCACATGACGTGCTCCAAGCCATGAAGCAGTGTGGTACAGTCGTAATAGGCACTGCAACAACAGTTGAAGAAGCTAAACATTTGGAAGTGGCCGGCGTAAACGCAATTGTGGCTCAGGGATGTGAGGCAGGAGGTCACCGAGGCTCATTCTTGAAAAATGTTTCCGAATCGCTGATTGGAACCATGGCTCTCGTTCCTCAGATTGTAGATCATGTGTCGATTCCGGTCATCGCATCGGGGGGCATCATGGATGGAAGGGGACTTGTAGCGAGCCTCGCATTAGGGGCCGCTGCTGTGCAGATGGGCTCTGCGTTTCTGGCGTGCCCGGAGAGCGGCGCCAATGAAACGTACAAACAGAAGATCCTCTCAGCCAATGAGGACTCCACTGAAATTACTCGCGCATATTCAGGCAAAGCGGCAAGAGGTATTCGAACAAAATTTATGAATGACTTGCATCAGTATCCAGGAACAATCCCTCCTTACCCCATACAAAACGCTATGACGCGAGATATTCGACAAGCGGCTGCAAAAGCGAATGACCCTGAATATATGTCACTTTGGGCGGGGCAGGGTCTTAGGTTAGCCAGCGACCAATCTGCAGCTGCAATCGTCAAACAAACCATCGATCAAGCAGATGCCCTTGTTAAAAAGAGTTTCCTCTACTCAGGTGGACGATTCTGATTCGAGCACTAGAATTTGTAAAAGGGAGGGTTTAAATTGACGACATATCATTATTTAGAGGTAGAGGGATTAAGTGTTTTTTACCGTGAGGCTGGTGATCCCAACAAACCGGTAATTTTATTACTCCATGGTTTTCCCACTTCAAGTCACATGTTCCGAGACCTAATACCAATTTTAGAAAAAGACTATCACGTGATTGCTCCTGATTATCCGGGATTCGGGCAAACAACATCACCTGATAGAAGCACATTTTTCTATACATTTGAACATCTTACTGAAATTATTGAAGCTTTTGTTGACCGCTTGGGACTTACTAAGTATGCACTGTATGTCTTTGATTATGGGGCACCTATTGGCTTTCGTTTAGCAATGAACCATCCAGATCGTGTGACAGCAATAATTAGCCAAAATGGAAATATATATAGCGAGGGTTTGGGTAAGAAATGGGCTGCCCGAGCAGAATATTGGAATAATCCAACACAAGAAAAAAGAGAAAGTTATCGGACAGCATTTGAACCTGACACGATTAAGAATCAATATCTGGATGGAACACAAGATAATCAAGTTTCTTCTGATGGTTATACGCTAGATATTGCCTATATGTCTCGACTCGGAAATGATGAAAAACAATTAGATTTAATTTTTGATTACCAAAATAATGTAAAGATGTACCCACTCTTTCAACAGTATCTTCGCGAATATCAACCACCGTTTCTGGCAGCTTGGGGTAAAAATGATGTTTCATTTATTCCAGAGGGTGCTAACGCTTTTAGGAAAGATTTACCTAATGCCGAGATTCATTTATTAGATACGGGTCATTTTGCATTGGAAACACATGCAAATGAAATAGGTGAATTAATTTTAGATTTCTTAAAGAGAAATGATATCTAACACCAAACGCCAGAAATTTATATTTCAATATTGAAGGAGAAAAGAATGTATGCCTTTACTTCGTTTTGACCTTATAGAAGGTCGTGATAAAGCAAGTCTGAAAAAACTTTTAGAAGTTGTTCATACTGTTGTCGTAGAAGTTTTCGACGTTCCTCAGCGTGACCGTTATCAAATTGTTCATGAACACCCAGCAGAATATATGATTATTGAAGATACAGGGTTAGGACTTAACCGCACCAATAATTTAGTTGTTTTATCCATTGTAAGCAAAGCCAGACCAAAAGAGAAGAAGCAAGAATTCTATTCCTTACTATCCAAAAGGCTGGAAGCAGAGTGTGGTATCGCACCAAGCGACTTAATGGTGTCTATCGTCGAAAATGCGGATTCTGACTGGAGTTTTGGACTAGGTGAGGCACAGTTTTTAACCGGAAAGTTATGAGGCGAAGATGATATGCATAAATAACAGCCCATAGCGACGATAGCCATGAAAGAAAATTGGATGCGGCTGATGAGAGAACTTCACAAGAGCATATAAACACGCTCCAAGCGTATGACCGAAAGGGAGTGGTTTACCTTGAAAACGGCAGCAGTACCGGCACAAACGCCGACGTTCGGCAAAGCCGCGACATATGCAATGCTTACCGCGACGGCAATTTTTTGGGGCAGCGCTTTTGTGACATCGAAAATCGTTGTGGGCGATGTCCCGCCCTCGGCGGCCGCCTTCATCCGTTTCGGTTTGGGCGCCTTCTTCGCCGTATTGCTTTTGATTATATTACGAAGCAGGGACAAAACCGTGCAAGTTACGCCGAACGGAAATTGGGCCGGGGTACTCGTCCTCGGGCTTGTCGGTGTGGCGGCGTACAATTTGCTGCTTTTCTGGGGATTGGCCTACTCCAAGGCGTCGGACGGAAGCATGATCATTCCGACTTTAAGTCCGGCGATAACAGTAGTGCTTGCGGTGATTTTCCTCAAGGAGAAATTCCGATGGCAGCAGGTGACCGGACTTGGCATCACGTTGGCCGGATCGGCCGTCTTCTTTTTGAGTGTGGTACTCGGGGAAGTAAGAGACATTCATCGGATCACAGGCGATTTTATGTTTATTGCCGCAGCCGCTTGTTGGTCCATTTACACCCTAATGGGAAAGAAAATCCTTCAGCGAATTTCCCCGTTGGTTGCGACAGCGTATGCGATGCTGTTCGGATCGGTTGTTATCGGCGCCTTTTCCGTACGCGATTTAGCTGCGGTTCATTGGACCCACTTGAGCTTGGATTTTTGGGTAAGTCAATTTTACATGGCTTTATTTCCGAGCGTGCTGGCCAACTGGTTCTATTATCTCGGGGTAAAAAGGATCGGGCCTGCCAGAGCGGCGGTCTTCCTGTACATCGTTCCCGTTGCCGGCTTAGTGCTGGCGACCGTCATGATCGGCGATGTCCTTACGGTTGCGCAAATTGCCGGATCGGCCTTAATGCTGCTGGGAGTGTCGATTGTAAATCGCCGGAGCGGCAGGCGAAAGAAAGATATAGATATTGCCAAATAGGGTCACTGTGAGCTTCTTCACACCAGTGCTGGTGTCCAAGATCTGTGGGAGAATATTGTGTGATGGTACGCTTGTGTAGCGTGTAATGATATTCGTAGAACAACCAGAGGTATTAAAAGAAAAAGATGAAGTTGTGATAACGGATAAAAGCGTTAAAATAATGCCGTTGAGCTTGAGCTAAACAACTCCAAACTAAGGCTGCCGCTAAAAATGAACGGCAGCCTATTCAGTTCATGTTAAAATTATTTCGTACACAGTTTGTTAGGAGGTAAATGATTAATGGACAAGTTAGATTTGCTATTTCGTCATAGAATAGGTATCTTAAAAAACGAAATAATAACTTTTGAAAACTTAGACATTGTTCTTGAAAAGACTGCAAGAGAAATCCCATTTGAAAATTTATGTGTAATTGAAAATAGAACCACTGACATTACAAAAGAGAATCTAATCGACAAAATAATCAAAAGAAATGAGGGAGGGCTTTGTTATGAGCTAAATTTTATTTTATATTTATTTTTAACTGAAAATTTCTTTAATACAACCCTGGTTAGAGGTGTTACTTATGACCATATTGGAGAACGATGGAGCGCGACAGGAAGAACGCATGTACTCAATATCATAACTCACGATGGACAACAATATTTGGTCGACACCGGATTTGGAGGGAACTTACCGTTAAAGCCAGTTCCATTAAATGGGGACATTGTTATATCCAATAATGGTAAATTTAAAGTAGAAAAAGCGGACAGTGAGTACGGTGATTACTTTTTGTATATGAAGTTGAAACACAAACATGATTGTTGGAAACTAGGGTATGTGTTTGATTCCACAGTTGTAGTTAAGGATCTTTCGGAACTGAATGAGGTACAGAGAATAATAGCGGAGCATCCAGAATCACGTTTTAATAAGAAACCATTAATCACTAGGCAAAATCAACGAGGAAACATAATTCTAACGGATACCTCGTTCACCGAATGGATTGATGGAAAAGAAGATAAAAAAGAAATTGACAAAAACTTATTCAAAGAGATACTCATGGATAAGTTTGGCATAAACAACTCTTATTGAAGGTTCTGAACTCACGGGACATGTTAGTTATATGGGAGTACTTTAATGTCACTACGATTAAGTTTTAGGGAATGGAACCATTTTAATCTCAATTATGGGACTATTTTAAGCAGGTGTAAGCGAATACAACAGGCAATTCTAGGAGGAATCAGGTTGACTCATCTGAATGAAGGTGTATTGACCTCTGTATGTGATATGTGATAGCCATACCGGGTATTATTTTTCTCATCGTTTTCAAGTACATCCCGCTGGCGGGTTCTGTGTTCGCTTTCAAAGACTATTCGGTGTTCAAAGGGTTTATGGGCAGCCCTTGGGTAAGGTTTAACATTTCGGAACTCTTGGAATTGCATCAATTTTATCGTGATACATGTTTTCAAACGCTCTTAAGTTATCTTAACAATAAAAGATGAATAAATTTAGAAATACCTGAGGCTTTACTTTAGGTCGATCAAAATCTTACGAAAATTCAAGGTTTCCGACCAACTTGCGTTCTTTAGAGAAGATAAAATTATTATGGGAATATTCCAGATACACTCGGCCTATTTCAAAATGACAATATAACTTATCGTGATATCCACTGAAAATGCGGACCAAATGAATGATAAAAGTTTTCTCATTGGACCATATGCCTTTTATCGCTATTATTTCTCCAGGGAGTATTTTGTCATCTATATACCATTCTATCAGGCCGCAAACAATTTGATTTACACCTGAAGGATTCCGCCACTTGAAAATACACTTATCGTAGTGGAAATCGAATAATACTGATTCAACCTCATCGTCGTTGGGTTCCATTTTGTAACAATATTTAGAAATATATGTTTGCCCTTCACTCCAAGGCTTCTGAAGTATCGAAAGTGACTTTAGTTTGCGGACAAGCGAGAGATGTGATGGAATATCATTGGGCAATGCTTCACTCTTCATAAAGGGTAACAACATTTCCCATATTAATTCCAGCACTTCTTGCATTGCTTTTTCTCCGCTATTTATGCTTATCACAGCATCTTTATTTGGCAGCACAATGATAAATTGTCCAAACGCTCCATCGGCTCTATACGTATCATGACGGCTGCGCCAAAATTGGTATCCATATCCTTGACCCCAATCCGGTTTATTTTGGATTGGGGTTGTTTCGATTTGTTTGGAAGTCGCTTCTTCAACCCATGATTGAGATAATAGACGCTTGCCGTCCCAAACTCCTTTTTGTAAAAATAAAAGACCAAATCGGGCAAGATCCTCTGTCTTGAGACGAAGACCCCATCCTCCGGTGTTTGTCCCTTGCGGAGAAAATTCCCATATTGGCCGTTGAATCCCCAATGGCTCAAATAGCCGAGGTTGCAAATAGTTAAGCAGTGTTTGGCCTGTCACTCTTGTTACGATTTCGGACAACATTTGACTAGCCCCGCTATTATATTGAAATTGAGTCCCGGGTGAAATTTCTATCGGGAAATCGAAGAAAGCCCTCACCCAGTTTTCGTTTTTTTCGTTCCCTATACTTAACACAGTTTTGTCTTTCAAAAATTGAAATAAGCCTTTAAAACGAAGAAGGTCTTGATTATGTCCGGTCGACATGGTGAGTAGATGCTTAACCTTTAACGTTCCCATATTAAGTTTAATACCTTTTGTCAGTAAATTGGGGAAAAAAGGGAGTACCTGATCTTCAACGGATAAGAGTCCTTCTTGTATTGCAAAACCGACAGCGGTGGAAGTAAAACTTTTAGTTACGGAGTAAGCCGAATGAGGACAAGAGGGGTGATACGGTGACCACCAACCCTCAGCTACGACATGGCCATGACGAAGGAACATAAACCCATGAAGCTGAAGTTTGCGCTCTTCCACTGCGTTTAAAAAAGACAAAATAGATGATGAGGAAATTCCCTGTGCTTCAGGGGTGCTGCGTGGCAACTCGTAATAGTTGGACATCGTAGTCACTCCTTGCATCTTCGTAAGGGCGGTTTGGTTTCGAGTTTAATTCAAGTCCATACAACCATTTATTATATTTATGCTTGGTTCGACCATATAATAATTGTTTTTTTGAATATTCAACTAACCCAGGACATTAGGATGCTTGCCCCCAATATTTCAGTCAGAAGATTTTTACCTTGGAACAAAATGTTCACCTCGGCTTATTGTTTCTCCAAAACCTTTCAGTCGTTAATCTCTGATCATAAAAAGCGCTCAAACCCCCTGCTCAAAATCCTTTACTGCCTTCTCCATACCTAGAAATCGACTGTTTGAGGCGGCTTAACGTGATAATTCCGATATCTGAATATATATGTTGGAAAAAAGGGAAAATATATACGTCTTTTCATTACCGGGGAGGGGGGGATTATTCAATGAAATGGTTAAGGAAATGGATGAGCATGGAACCGGAGTATCAAAAAAAGATAAATGATTTTCCGGTTATTGAAGACGACAGCGTCAGTCTAACCTTGGATATAGAGCAAAATGAAACGATGTTAAAAAACATTTTCCATAACTGCTCGGATATCGTATACCGTAAGATTCGGCTGAACGGGCAAACCCAGTGGTTGGTCGTATACATTGAAAGTTTAGTCGACAAACAAAATCTTGAAGACCATGTGCTAAAACCCTTATTATTCGCTCGTTCCAGTGATAGTGATTTAATACCCGAAGAAATTGAAGCTCTGGACGATCGAATGATTTCCATTGGCATAACAAATACAACATCTAAACTAAATGATCTTGTGCGATATATGTTAGATGGCCATGTTGCTGTGCTGACGTTTGGGGAAAACAAAGCATTAACCTTTGCGGTAAATATTAATGTGCACAGAAGCTTGGAGGAACCTCCTTCTGAGCCTGTCATTCGCGGTTCAAGAGACGGATTTATCGAGAATATTTCTATTAATATAAAGCTGCTTCGCGGCAGATTGAAAACTTCAAGGTTAAAAATGGAATATATTACCTTAGGAGAGCTTTCCCAAACCAGAGTGGTCATCACGTATATAGAGGGAATAGCTGCTGACTCTGTAGTAGAAGAAGTTCGCAAGAGGGTAAGCGGAATACAGGTTGATGGGGTGCTCGATTCCGGTTATATCGAGGAATTTATTGAGGATTTTCCTCTTACAGTTTTTCCTCAAATACAATCTACGGAGCGGCCGGATGTCGTAGCTGCTTGTCTGCTGGAAGGCAGAGCAGCTATTCTTGTCGATTCTTCCCCATTTGCGTTAATTGTTCCGATGACATTCTGGTCCGGGATGCAGGCAAGCGAAGATTACTACATTCGTTGGCCTGTGGCAACATTTATTCGTTGGATTCGTTTTGTTTTCGTATTTATTGCCATATTTGCTCCGTCCCTTTATGTGGCCGTTACGACCTTTCATCAGGAAATGATTCCAACAAGTCTGGTAATGAGCATTGGAGCCGCAAGAGAACCGGTTCCTTTCCCTGCTTTGGTCGAAGCATTGTTAATGGAAATCATATTCGAAGCGTTGAAGGAAGCTGGGATTCGTTTGCCCAAACAAATCGGGCAAGCGATCAGCATTGTAGGGGCATTAGTCATCGGCCAAGCAGCAGTTCAGGCTGGAATTATTTCGGCTCCAGTTGTCATTGTCGTTTCTACTACCGGAATTGCAGGGTTTACGATTCCACGATTTAATGTTGCAAACGGAATCCGATTGCTTCGCTTTCCAATGATTATACTGGCGGGTACGTTAGGACTGTATGGAATTGTGCTTGGATTTTTGGGAATAGCGCTGCATCTCACAGCTCTTCGCTCGTTCGGTGTTCCCTATTTATCTCCGGTTGCCCCAATTACGTTGAAGGACCTGAAGGATGTATTGATCCGGGCGCCAATATGGGCTCAATCGCTGCGCCCTCGGACCTTCGGATCTATGCAGTCGATACGTTTATCAAAAGGACAGAGACCTAGTCCAAGTCATGGATCGCAACCAATCGGGAACAATGAAGATACTGAATGATGAAGAAAGGAACAGCGTAATGAAGCCGTTCATCTGCACCGGATTATTGTTACTATTATTCACAGCAACCGGTTGTTGGGACCGTAAGGAGATTAATGATCTTGCATTCGTGACGGGCTCTGCCTTTGACTTAACGGATGACGGGAAAATACGGGGAACAACACAAATCTCAATCCCTGGAACTAGTCCGGGCGCTCCACGGGGAGGAAGTGAGAAAGAAAAATTTTTTGTTGTATCGGCTGTTGGAAAAAATTCGAGTGAATTGATCCTAGGCATACAGAACAAATTATCACGCAAGCTGTATTACGCTCATCGCAGTGTGATTATTATTGGAGAATCATTGGCCAAACATGGCATTGAGGGTGTGATAGATCATTTTAGCCGCGATCCGCTTAGCCGGTTGAAAACCTATATTTTGGTAGCAAAAGGGGTTGAGGGTAGGAAAATTTTTCAAGTTCATTACCCTTTTGAAGAAGCGTCTGCCGAAGCGATCAAGGAAATGGAACTGCTGGGGACTGGCCTTGGGGTTACAATCCGGGATCTTTATATGACTTCATCCAATGAAGGGGTGAATCCGATCATGGGGGCCATCGAACCTTCGGTTTCTTCGGAAGGAATGGATGAAAGCAAAAGTAAACTATATAATTTGGCTGGCTCGGCAATTTTTAAAGATTTCAAATTAGTCGGTTTTCTGGATGATAAAGAAACGAGTGGATTGCTATGGCTGACGAACAAGAAGAAAATGGGAAGGATCATTGCAGATTTGCCGGAACACGGGGGGACTGTAGGCATGTCTATCAGTCATGCCGAGCGAACGATTACCTCTGAAATTTATGATGATCATGTAAAATTCAATATTTTACTGAAGGGGGGAGGAAGCCTTGTTGAAAATAATACGTCGTTGGATGTCAGTCAACCCAAATACCTCAAGATTGTGGAGAAAGCGTTGGAAAAATCGCTTGAAGAACAAGCCCAAGCTTGTTTGTTCAAGCTTCAAAAGAAGTACAAGGTAGATAGTGTAGGGTTTGGCCGACATCTTTTCCGAAATCATTTCAAACAATGGCAATCGATTAAGAATCAATGGGATCGAAAGTATCCCCAGGCAGAAGTCACAATATCAGTAGAATTAACTTTAAGAGGATCAGGGATGTCAGGAGCTCCTATACTATTGAAAGAAAAGGAGATCACGAAATGAACGTTCAAATTGGCGTATATGTATGTATACTGCTCGTATGGTCCTTTGTTAGAATACAAGCATTGCGGAAAAAACAACAAAAGAAAGAAGCTGCAGTCTACGGTAGTTTAATGGGAGTATCGGCTGTTATCGGTTCTCTGCTCATGGCGAAGGTGGATATACCATCCTTTGTTCTGCCCTATATAATCGTTTTTCGACCTATTGGACAAATGATTTTAAAGCAGTGATCGGCTAAATTTACTTTTGACGATATCTACCGATAGAAGAGCTAACGGCACCAGGTTGTGCGTAAAAAAAGCCATGATCGGAAAGGTAAATTTCATCCAGTCTTGAAATTCAGCTGAGCTTTTGAAGATCCAAATCGATCCCACGACGGATAAGACGGTAACTGGGGAGATAATTTCCCGGGAGTTGCTGATCCCGAAAAGCTGACTGATAGTGAGACAAAACATAAAAAGCAGAACCGAGCCCTTTATAAATATCCCTATTACCCATAATGCAACAGCCAGCGACTCAAGACGCTCAAAAGATCCACTAATGCCGATATACTGAATGACCCTTAGAAATGGAAAGCTCATATTCCCGGCAATCGAACCAAAGACCATAATCGTCAGCAAATCAATGACCAGAATAAGGGCTGCAATACTGAGCAGCATGATCAACGATATTTTTCGCGCCTTTTGCGGTTGATTTAAATAAGGTAGGAGCCACCCCAAAAAAAAGAACTGATTCATCCATCCAGATGGAACAACAGCTCCTTGGAATATAGGAAGTACTCCCTCATTTAAAACAGGCTTCAGTTGTCCGGGATCCGAATCACCAATAGCAATAATAAAGAGTGGTATCAAAAAGATGATAATGAGAGGCGTAAGAAGCTCATTGCATCTTCCGATAACCTCAATTCCAGTGAAAACAGCCAGACTTGACAATAATGCGAGGCCTAAGATAATGATCAATGGCGGAGTTGTCGGCATAAGAACCGTATTCATAAACTGGGCATGCTGTTGGAGATTAACCGAATTATAAAAGAACAAGTAATATGTGTAATAGAGACCCAACAGCTTTCCCGGCCATTTCCCGACAATTTTAGAACTGTATTGAACAATCGTCAATCCCGGATAGCGGTCGGCGAGCGTCGTCATAAGCCAGATGGACAACACTCCTGTCAGCATAGCGGGAAACACGGATAACCAAGCATTCTGCTTGGCAAGCGCCACCATCGTACCGGGAACGGATAAGATGATTGTGGACACGACAGAAGTAAACATCAAGAGTCCGAGCTGAGTTCCAGTAATTTTTTCGGAAACCTGCATTCATTTCACTCCATTCCAATTTCGCTTGTCTATCCATATTTTCCCCTTCACACTTCACTTTCATACCGAAGGACTACATACATATAACCATAGATACCATTTCCGCACGAGTTACAGTTTCGTCAGGATTGAACTTTCCATCAGATCCTTCAATTTGCCCGTTCTCGCCGAACAAAGGGACGAAGCTCGCGACTTTTGCGGCTCGCTTATTGAGAATGAGATCCTGATGCATCTGCGTTCGCTGAAGAAAACGCGGAAAGATGTGTCCTTGCATGATCCCATTGGAACGGATAAAGAGGGGAACGAAATTACTTTGATTGACATCCTTGGTACGGAGGCCGATGATGTCGTGGATAAGGTTCAGCTTAAGATAGAGAAAAGTAAAATTTACCGTAATTTGGAAATTTTAGATGATCGCGAGAAGGAAGTCGTCGTTGGCTGGTTTGGGCTGGAGCTTGGTGGAGAAGAGCGGACGCAACGGGAGATTGCGAAGGAACTCGGCATCAGCCGTTCCTATGTGTCGCGCATTGAGAAGCGGGCGTTGATGAAGCTGTATCATGAGTTTTATAAGGCGAAAAGATAAGGATTAGAATCGCATTCTTCATTTATTTGGACCCTGTGCAAGTAATGGGGGTGAAGATTATGACCTTAATTCATATCGAAAAGGCTAGCAAATATTATACGATGGGCGAGGAAACGATTAAAGCATTAGATGACGTCTCGTTAGATATTGATCATGGAGAGTTCGTGGCTATTATGGGACCGTCAGGTTCTGGCAAATCCACACTGATGAACATCATTGGGTGTTTGGATGTTGTAGATAAAGGTATCTATGACCTGGATGGTCAAGCAATATATGTGCTGAAAGATTCTCAACTTGCTGAGATTCGTAATCGGAAGATTGGATTTGTTTTTCAGAGTTTTAACCTACTCCCAAGATTAAGTGCCTATGAGAATGTGGAGTTGCCTTTGATTTATCGGGGAATGAGCAAAAAGGAAAGAGAGCCGCTTGTTTTGCATGCACTGGAAGCGGTGGACTTACTGGATCGCAAGAAGCATTTTCCATCAGAGTTATCTGGTGGACAGCAGCAGCGTGTTGCGATTGCGCGAACGTTGGCGGGAGATCCTCCGATCATTTTGGCGGATGAACCTACGGGAGCGTTAGATTCGAAGACAGGTGTGGAGATTTTAAACATTTTAAAGAGATTAAATGCACAAGGTCGGACGATTATTTTGATTACGCATGACTTATTGATTGCTCAGCAGGCGAAGCGGATTGTGCGGTTTCGGGATGGGCGGTAGAATGAAGTTGTTTAGTGTTTATAGGACCGGAACTCCCAATAAGGGGTTCCGGTTTGTTTTATTTTCTTTGAGTTATTCAATGAAAAATTTCAGCATATAATGCAAACAAATGTTCTTATATAGAAGCTGATTATGTTGGCAAAGGAACGGATGATTTTCCTTGCGGACTGCCAATCGTTCTACGCAAGCGTTGAAAAGGCTACTCATCCCGGTTTAGAAAATTTACCCGTAGTTGTTGCTGGTGATCCTGCACGTCGATCCGGCATCATACTTGCTGCTTGTCCCATTGCGAAGAGTTTCGACAATTCAGCCGCTCAACTACTTGGGGAGGCTCTCCAATTGTGCCCCGACAACATCGTAATGCGTCGAATATGCAGCGCTATATTGACGTATCTCTCGCAATCACTGATATTTACGAAGAATATACAGATCTCGTAGAAGTTTTTTAGATCGACGAGCAATTCCTTGACGTTACTGGTTCTATAAAGCATTTCGGTTGCACACCAGATGAACTGGCCTTAATGATTCAGAAAAAAGTAGCCGCGTCCATGAACGTTCGAATCCGTGTTGGCATCGGACCGACTAAGATTTACATCCAATGGTTAGAATGTGTACCTTAAACCAACAATGGAGTATTGCAGAAAGATAAACGAGTCTTCTAAGCAAAACAGATGAACAATGGAAACTTAGCAATCTTAAATTGGAAGAGGGTAAGAGCTTTTTCGATTTTTTTATGTAGTTTTACAATATTAAAATAAATAATGTAATCTTCTAAGTATATATTGCATAAAAGTTGGATATTTTTTTATATCTATTTTATTAATTAATTTTAATTTACTTACCAAACTAAGGTAAATAAGAAACAGTACTGTCGAGGCTATACTGATTTGTATAACAATAAATAATAAAGTGAACTGTAATTGTCCCAGCATCTTACTAAAAATAAATTGGGTCATTATCCCAACTATCAACATTATGCAAGTAATGAAAAATAAATTAACCCATTTTCTCCATGTGAATACAGTCAACTTAGGCACCTGCCTCTTCAATGACTGATAATTTAATATTGACATTATAATGAAAGTAAATGTTGTTGCAAATAAAATAGCGTATATACCGAATATAGGCGACATTGTATAACTTAAAAGTAGTTTTACAGAAATGCCTATAATTACTTGGGTTACAAGCGGTCTCATTGAGCCTATTCCCATAAGTACAGCACCTGATGTCTGCATGAAAACCTGAAATATCGAGGTTGCTGTCAAAATAATAATGATATTAGATCCCCCAGTATCGCCAAATATTAAAATATTTAATAGGTTTATTTGAGTTATAATTACTAAAACAACTGGTAGTCCCATTAGAATAGAGAGCTGTAATGCTCTTTCGGCTTGTACTCTCACTTCTACTAAGTTTTTTTTTGCAAAATGCGAAGAAATTATCGGTATAATTGACTGACTAATAGATATTGCCAAAATAATAGGTAAACCTGCAATAGATTGAGCTCTACCTCCCAAATAACCTAGTATAACTTGTGCTTCTAAATCTCCAATAGACCCATGTATTAGAGGTTTAACTATAGTTGTATCAATATAATTAATGGTTGGAACTGTAATCGAAAATATTACAATCGGAAAAGAAATCTGAATAAGATCTTTGTATAACTCACGAAAACGAATTGATTTAGCATTTTTCTGTTCTTCAACATCAATAGTGAAGTTTTTGCGTATGCGTTTTAAAAAATAAACCATCACCACTAGCGCACCAAGTGTTCCTAAAACTCCACCTAGAGAGGCTCCTACTACGCCCCATGCCTGACCCCAACCTATTCTAATAAACCAATAGGCTAATAAAATTGCACTTGTTACTCGTATTACTTGCTCTATAACTTGGGACAAACCATTAGGCAACATCATGTGTTGCCCTTGAAAATATCCCCTAATTATAGCAACACAAGGAAGGATTAGAAGCGATGGAGCTATTGCCCTAATTGCTCCTACCGCATTATCATCTCTACTTAGTGATGCTTGTGTTGGTGCCCAATAAAATAAAAAAATCATCATAATAAACCCAGAAATTAAAGAAAACCAAATAGCAGCTTGAAAGAATCGATTTGCTTCTGCAAATTTTCCGTTTTCAATTTTCCCAGATACAATTTTACTAACGGCACTTGGCAAGCCCGCAGTGGCTATAGTGAATAGAATAAAATATAAATTGTATGCTATAGAATAGGTACCCAAACCAGTATCGCCTAAAAGGTGCTTTAACGGAACTCTCTGTACTATTCCTAGAAAACGAGCAATAAAAGCGGCAAATGTAAGAATTATTGTCCCAGTAATTAGAGTATCTTTTTTCAATATTATACACTCCCTGATTAGAATAGTGTTTTAGTATGTCAAATGAAATTTGTGAAAAAGAAAAAATGTATAAGAAGATTTTTTAATTGGTGTTTCAAATACTTCATTTAAAATCCGAGAGTTTGAACTACACTAGAGTCTACAACGTTACATTTGTTTGTTACTTATATTTAAACAAAATTGATCATATAAAAGACCTTTATGATGGAACTTGTATTACTTAAAATTTAAATATATAACCAATATACAGATATTATGGAAATAAATAGATAAATTCATTTAAACTAATCTACATTCACATTTGTGTAAGACCCAAATAGATAATTTAGTCTTTAAATCTGTTAATGTAATTTTATTATTATTAATTTTTGACCTATACTTCGCATTAAATCATCTTATAATAATATCTATAGATTTACAATATTTCTTTTATTTTCCACAATAAAAGCAAAGTAGTAACAGCTATTATTAATTTCCAGTTTGCATTAATCTTTATGAAAAGGATAATAGATTGAGGTTCCCTTAGTTTTTCATCAAATATATATCTTATTTTGAACAGAGATGTGAAGTTTAGGATACTTTGTCTCTCTGTTCTTTTGAATCTTCATTTTTGTCTATTGAAATTGTAAGGAAACATCACATTTGTAAGAATGAGATATTATTAAGTAATTACAACAAGTGGATACTTATAAATTAGAAGTTATTAAGCTATTATAATTTTATAAAATAACCTAATTTCCCTTGGTTATTTTGTGTTATATAGTGTTGGCCAACTTCTATATATAACTATTAAAAAATCTAAAGGAGTGATTCAAATGGCTTGTAAATGTGGTCTTTTATCCGTAGCTCAAAGTGATTTCACAGGATACTATTGTCAGTTTGGTAGCCAAGTTTGTATTTCCCAATTTTATAAAGTTGAATATGAATACTCAAATTGTTACGATTTAGGACAAATAGTTGCAAGAGTAGTTAGATGTAATGAGAGAGCAGTAGGAGCTTGTTGCACTAATTCTATGTATTAGAAATTCTCTTAATTTATTATCTTTTGCTGAAAGGACTGCCTCTTACGTAGCTTGCTACAGACGAGTCAGTCTTTTCAAACTCTGATTTCTTTTTTTAGTTTGTAAAAAGTATCTAGAATTTCGAGATAAACAATTTTTTCAACAACATTCGTGTTCATCAAACTATTAATTGGACGCATACATTTTCTTGCTCATTATTTGTCCGTTCAATAGGATTCGATGTGTGTCTTCGCCACTTTTCACCATATTCAAGGAAAGTGCCCGTAATGCTCCTTACGGCCGCGGGCGAGTATTGAGTCCCAAACATAATTTCAAAGAAACCGGCTACATCTCTGAGGCTCATACTGTCTTTGTATATGGGATTGAAGGTTCTTCTTCAAGCAACCCTTCACAGCGTTGGTAAGGCTCGAAAAGCAGCATTTGAAAACTAGTTATTTGGTCTCTTGGAACCATGAGATCATTGATTAGCCATGGCGGGTATCTAGTGTTCGTTCATAGTTAACAATTGCGATAATTTTTCTTATCTTCTGGCGATTGTTCGATTTGAAGCACAGGAGTTATCATAGAGTAGGGGCCCTTCTTGGTGGTTTTGCAATCCCGAGAAAACCCTACTTTTTGTTGTGGAAGACACCAATTATTTCTATTAAATAAACAATATTTATGATATAAACTTACTTTTTGATTGAGGGTTTTAATTCTTTTTAAGAAGTTCTTCAAGAACTGAAAAACACTGACCTAGATAAGGCGAAAAATCCCCCATACATCGGGAGATTTAAGTAGTAATAAACTTTATTATATGCTAATTAATATCAATGAATTTTTTCATTTAGTGGGCAACAAAGGTTGGGTATAATGCTCTAGAATTTCCCGAAATGGTTTATCATTTATATCTTTCGAATTAGAATTAAGAATTAATATCGTGGTTAATAATTGAAAACAGGTAAGTTGCACTTTTTTGACCATCAATAATCATATCAACTGAGTAATGTCCATCTATACATGCTGTAAATGATAATTCATGACTTATATCAACCCCGGGCACTTGAAATCTAGGCTTTTTATTTTTTAGGACTAGATCTGTAGTAGAACCTACAATTTCATTTTCAGAATCCTTAATTAAAAAATTGCATTTCAAAATATCTTCTCCTTTTATCATAATTGAGGCGATTTTAGGCTTTTTGCACGAACTACTTTCATTTTCTTATCATAGTGCACTTTTGGTTTTATGCGGCATGTATTAAACTTATGGCATACAAATAATAGCCTGTTCTGGAATCAACACCCAATATACCAACTGTTTCAAAAAAGGGAGCGATCACAAACGCCCATAATAAATCCACCATGGCGGTTATCATGAGGTACACAAAGAATCTTCCGTATGTAAACTTAATGACCCACAGTAAACTTATCGGAAAAAAACCAAGCGGAGAAGTAACTTCCTGAGGATCCCATATATTTGCCATTAAGCCAAATTCGTAAATAATACCACTTGAAACCTCTGTAAATAAGACAGGAGGGCGGTCTTTTTTACTTTTAAACAGCTAATGATATGATGATTTTTGAATAGAAAGAGGTATTTAGATCGTGGACGAAGTCATTCGTATTGAGCAAGTTTGCTATCGGAGAGGTGAGAATGAACTCCTCAAACACATTAATTGGACGGTCAATAAAGGAGAGCATTGGGCTATTCTAGGTCTCAACGGTTCCGGAAAGACGACTTTATTAAATGTTATAACTGGCTACATCTGGCCTACATCAGGTTCGATTTCCGTATTTGGCCAAGCTTTTGGATCCATTGACTTGCGCCAATTGCGGACTATGATAGGCTGGGTAAGCTTGTCTCTGCAAGAGAAACTGCACATGAATGATAAGGCTGAATTTATTGTCGTAAGTGGAAAGTATGCAACAATCGGATTGTATGATAATCCTGACGATTCAGATTGGACGCAGGTTGAAACCCTAATGAATCAACTAGGCTGCTTGCATCTTAAGGGAAGGACCTTTCAGTCTTGCTCTCAGGGGGAGAAGCAAAAGCTGCTGATTGCAAGGGCGCTCATAGCTTCGCCGAAGTTGCTCATCCTGGATGAACCGTGCAATGGGCTTGATCTATTTGTGCGCGAGCAGCTTTTGGCAGCGATTGAAACACTTGCGATGAGCAATGATGCACCAACATTATTGTATGTGACCCACCATACCGAGGAGATTTTACCCATTTTTCGCAAGGCGATATTGATGAGAAGAGGGGAAATCTTCATGGGAGGCAACGTACGAGATGTGCTGACGACCGAACTATTGACGGATTTCTTCGAAAATCCGGTTGATGTGTTTCAGCGTGAAGGTCGCTTTTGGCTGCTTCCTTCAGGAGACAAGCGATAATGACACGCCCTTACTCTACGAAAATTTTATCTTGTAATTATGAAACGTTTCACCGTGGCGTATCTAAACACAAAGTACAGTTTGATCACAAAATATACATCAGTATATAAAGACAAAGCCACTCCTGACAATGGAGTGGTTTCTTATTATCAAATATGTTGGAATCGAATCGCTTCAGTATTGACGCTCACTTTTCACTGGTACATCAATTTGGTTGCAGTGTTACCCACTCTACCAATCTCTTACTGGTGCACAACCCCGCATCCAATGCCACTCACTTTCCACTCGAAAGGCACTCGGCCATCCTTCAGGTGGAGACTCCCATTCCCTGAAGCCAAGGACGCATTCGCAGAATGCTTCTGCATTGGCTACACTGTGGTTTTGCAGCACTTGGAAGGTGAGATTCATAAGGTTTTCGGGCTTATCGGGTGCGCTCTGAAGCGTCTTCATAAACCACTTGTGATAAGGATATAAGATTTTGTTGTGGGCAAGTATCATTCTCCCGCCATAAAGGACTAAATCGGTTATGGCCCAATTGAGTAAGTACGGATCGTCTCGCTTCCCCGCCTCAGAAACGTACCATCGAAGGGCCTCAAAGTGAGCGTAAAACGTTTGAATACGATGTAGTTGCTCTGTAACTGGATACTCCACGATGCGGGACAATAGTGCCGGAATCTCGGTGGAATGCGAGAAAGCAATAATTACATCGGTGAACGCCGCTCGACTCGGTTCATTGCCGAATTCAGCAACCCGTCTCAGGTAATCCGAATTGATTACCCAACCGTCGACATATCCTCCTGGATAATTGCATAGGTCTGTACGAAAGTAGTGAAATTCGTGGAGCTTCTCACGGCGGTGAAACTCCTCATCTGTACAGACCAGAAAAATATCTACATCGGAATTCTCCTGTTCCCATCCTTTAGCAATTGAACCACCAACAATCATGGCCGAATAACGATCATCATTGTGTAACTCATTAGTAAGCTTGTCAATGACATGCTGATGATGTTGCCGTAGCGTTCTCACGTACATCCGCCTCCTTTTTATCGCTTCCATTTAAAATTTTATGCAACTAAATCCTTATAATGAGTGCAAAATTGTAAGAAGATAATTGACGTTGTTGTAGTTGACATCAGTATTTTCATAGTTAATGACTAATGTTTTGATAAAGGGCTTTTGCAACTTTTGGCTAATAGATTCGTTCGTATATTAAAATTGCCAAAGCAAACAACAGATAAAAAATTGGTAGTTTTCAAACGCTCCGGAACAGAAAACAAACACGAAAAACACAAAGAGATTAGAGATATGAAACAGATTTAGTCATCAAACAGGTGTTAAAAGAAGGTGGGAAAAGTCGAAGATTAGCATGATTATAAAATTTATTTCGAACGAATGAATTCGCAGAAGTTTTTATTGAGGCTCAAAATTTGTACAGAAAGCTTTCTGTAGAAGATTCTCTTGCACTCCGTGACTTACAACAATTGGTTGATATTCCGGTTAGAACAACCGCGATGAACATGAATAAGATTTTTTGTTGCTATTGTGGCTCTCATTAGTAACCCCTTTTATGAAACCTATTTTTAATAATTACTTAATTTAAATAGGTTTTCCATCCAAAAAGTCGTGTAAGTATATATTTTCATTGAAACCATAAATTACGATTAGTTTAACTTACCCGTAGATTTACGAAATATCGGCTTCGTTTGAACGTGAGTAATTTGAGGAGGCTTGAGAGGGTTCTCGACCCTGGATAACAATATTTCAGCAGCCAGAACTCCTATTTCGTCCCGGAATATATGGACGGTTGATAAATGGGGTTCTACGATCTGCGACTCAGGCGAGTTATCAAACCCGCTGATAACAATATCCTCTGGTATTTGTATATTCTTATTTTTTAATATCCTCATCACGTTAATAGCAATAAAATCATTCGCACAAACAAATGCAGATGGAAGGGTCTTCATGTTATCCAACCGATTATTCTTATGTGGAATTATGGGAGGCGATTACGGATCATAAGGAGCCGATCTCGAGCGCTGAACGGGGGCTTGAAGCCTTAGGCGTGGTATTTGCGGCATTGGAGTCAGCTACAATTGGCGAACCGGTTAATGTCCAAGATATCATCAACGGAAAAATGCACGCATATGAAGATTCGGTGATCGAGGAAATGAAATCTTTCAAATAGTAGCTTTTACAAGAAACTTATTAATGTGCGCTGCCTGTATGTTTCACAGAAATTGTTGGCAAATGGTATGCATGTAGAGGAATAGACACTGCTTCAGTTAAGCGCGACTACGATATTACAAGCATTCTGAATCTGTGATTAATCGATAAGAGGCAGTACTGAAATGAATGATATACATTTGGGGCGTTCAGATTTAAAGGTAAGCAGGCTTTATTTGGGGACGATGAATTTCGGTCCGATCACTGATGAATGTGAAGCTTTTCGGATTTTATGACACGCAGCGAATCTCAGGGCTGCTTACGACTTCGCTGACGGAGGGTCCATTCTTGTACATGGTGGAACATGACGGCAAGAAAGAATGGATTATGCTGGTAGACGGTTTTCAAGAGCAGTACTATGGTGCCTACCGATCTCAGGATTTGAAACAAAAGAACAGAAATAAATCTCTAAAGCTTGCAACATTAAAACACCCCGACTGTTTCCCTTTAGGGAGAAAGTCGGGGTGTTTTGTTTGTCACGCTTAAAAATGATAACAATACAGGACCAGAAATCACAAATGAAGACATAGAAGGTGTGGTCATAAATCGATATTATAAGGAAGGTAATCGCTTACAAATATATCTAAGGGAGGGTTTCGATGTTAAAGCTGCAAGGTTGGTTTGCTGGGCTTTTGGTTTTTATTTTGATATTTACGCTGATTTTACCGGTCGGTGCACAGGTTACTTCCACTTCCTCTATGCCTGTATTTTCGGATATTTCAGGTCATTGGGCGGAAAAAGATATGGTAGTTTGGATGTCTCAAGGGTTAATTGATGGTTACCCGGATGGTACATTTCGACCAGACAGCGAAATTACTAGGGCAGAATTCGTCACGCTGATCAATAAAGCTTTCAATTTTTCCCTTGAATCAAAACAACAGTTCGCTGATGTGCGGCCTGACGATTGGTTCGGCAAACAGCTGCTTATTGCAAGGGGAGCGGGTTATTATGAGGGATTTCCGAACAACATGGCCGATCCGGTTTCTTCTATAACCCGTCAGGATGCGGCAGTTTTGTTGGCCCGGGTTTTTGAAATGAAATCAGCTTCTTCATCAGATACGAGATTTCATGATGCTTCCCAAATTTCGGAGTATGCCAAAGTAGGCGTAAATGCTCTGTCTTCCTTCATAAACGGATATGAAGACGGAGCCTTCCGTCCGTTTGCGCCGATTAGCAAAGCTGAGGTTTTATCGCTTCTACATAGGCTGGCAAGTGTTATTCTAACGGCATCCGGCGAGTATGCTTCTGTATCCGTCAGTGGAAATATGCTCTTGAACTCTGATGGTATAGTACTTAAAGATACCGTGATTCCAGGTGATCTGTACTTGACTGCCGGAATCGGAAACGGCGAAGTTCAGCTGGAGCGGGTTACGGTAAAGGGCCGTACGATCATCGCCGGAGGCGGTGAAAATACGGTTGTGTTTAAAGATTCCGTTCTTCATGATGTTAACGTCAACCGTAAAGACGGTAAGGTTCGCGTATGGTTGACTGGTAAAACGCAAGTTGACTCTATCCAAATCGAAAGTGCTTCCAAGCTTGAGATGTCGGAAGGAACATTCATTAGAAATGTTGATTTGAACAGCCCGACGGACGTTAAGATATCGAAAGAAGCGATGATAGCCAATCTTAAGGTTGGTACAGAAGCAAAAGGTACTAACATTACCGGCGAAGGTAAAATCACAGAAGCAATCTTTCAGACGGACGGGGTAACGGTGAATGGCAAATTGATGGATCAAGGAACGTATAAATTGGATGGACCAGCTTCGCCGGTTCCGTCTTCAGCTGGCTCAGGGAATCCCGATTCGAGTCCTAGCACCAGTACCAGACCTGTTCCAAATCATAATCAACCGATCATCTCCACTGACAAGTTTGACACTTCGGACGTCAATCTAGTCGATAAAGACGCCACTGCAAAAACCCGGTCCTTGTTCGCCTATTTGCAGGGACTGCGCGGTAATAACATTCTATTGGGGCAGGAGCATGCCACTACGGAAGGGATCACAATTACGAAACGTGATGGAACCGAGTCCGATGTATACAATGCTGTCGGTGATTTTCCCGCATTATATGGCTGGGATACGCTAAGTCTTGAAGGAAAAGAGAAGCCCGGAGCAGCTTCAAATAACCGGGAGCAGAACCGGGATAACCTGATCGATGTGATGAAGAAGGCCTATGAACGGGATGGCGTTTTGACTTTAAGCGCTCACATGCCTAATTTCGTGACAGGAGGCAGTTTTAACGATACTGCTGGTTCCGTGGTTGCTAATATATTGCCGGGAGGCAGCAAGCATGCGGAATTCAATGATTATCTGGATATGATCGCCGATTTTGCTAATCATCTCAAGGATGCCGACGGAAATTCCATCCCGGTCATTTTCCGGCCGTGGCATGAGAACAACGGAAGCTGGTTTTGGTGGGGCGCTGCCTTTACAACACCAAGCCAGTACAAAGAAATTTACCGCTATACGGTGGAATATCTCCGTGAGCAAAAAGGTGTTCGAAACTTTTTATACGCCTATTCGCCAAATGCTCACTTTAATGAAAATGCCGATAATTACATGAAGACATACCCTGGTGATGATTATGTCGATATCATGGGGTTTGATGCTTACGGTCCTTTAACAGATGCAAAGGAATGGATGGGGAAGGTACAGCAGGATGCCAAACTGATTTCCCAACTGGCGGATATCCACCACAAAGTCGCGGCTCTGACAGAATTCGGATATAACCCGAACGGCTTTAAATTCACGGGTAATGTGAACAAACAGTTCTTTACCGATCTTCTTGGCGCCCTTAAATCAGATCCTGATGCCAAGAGAATGGCGTATATGCTGACATGGGCCCATTTTGAATTGGAGAAGCTGTACCTTCCAATCCGTAATTATCAGGGTCAGGACAGTGAACTTTTGGATGATTTTGTACTTTATTATAATGATCTCTACTCGGCCTTTAATTCCCGCCTTCATGGTGTATATGATCTCAATGTTCAAGCGGTACAAAGCGAACAACCGTTCATGCATATTGTGTCTCCTACAGAGCTTGGGAAAGTAACGGCGGATAAAAGCACTATAAGGGCAAAGGTCCTTAATCAGACGGTGACCAAAGTGGTCTATTCAGTGTTAGATAACCCAACGGAATTTCCTATGCAGTTGGAGGCTAGCGGTTACTATACGGCTCACTGGACTCCTTCTAAGGTGGAACAGGTTGGTTCGAATGTAAGCTTTAAAGTCAAAGCTTATGCCATCGACGGATCCATCATGGAGCAAACAGCAACGGCTAAAATAATGGAAGCTGTATTGGGCCAATATACATTTGACACAGGTATAGACGGCGTACAAAGTAATGGGGGATGGCAAGCGAACATCACTTCTTTGGAGCATGCCGTGGTCCAGGATAATGGGATGCTGAAGCTCAATGTGGAAATACCTGATTCCAGCCAGACCTGGCAGGAGTTAAAGTTGGAGTTCCCTAATGTAACCGGGCAGGTCTATCTTCCTGATGTAAATAAATTAAAGGTGGAGCTGATGATGCCTATTGCAGGCAATGCCGACGCCTCCATTCAAGCGGTTGTTATGCTGCCTCCGAACTGGAATGATAAATACGGAATGAACAAGACGACGAAGAAGCTATCAGCGCTAGGAACAAAGACGGTAAGTGATGTAGTTTACGGCATGTACTCAGCTGAAATTGATTTGGATAATCCTGCGGAATTGGCGAATGCAACCAGCTTGGCGCTCTCCATTGTGGGAAGCGGTATGAATTATTCCGGTCCGGTTTATGTAGACAATATCAAATTTATACATGCATACAAGGATCTCAACGATCCGTCCGTGGTCGACACGTTCGAAGGGTATCAAGGCAACGATGGTTCCTTAGGAGAGAAGTACCAAGTGAGCTCAGGAGGAGATCCTGTCCAAATTTCTCTTGATTCGACGAATAAGGCTGCCGGCCAGTACGGAGTGAAATACACCTATACACTGGGTAGCTCCGGATATGGAGGCATAACCAAAAACATTGGCGGTGTAGATTGGTCCGCCTTTAACAAGTTAAAGTTCTGGTTAAAGCCTGACGGCAGCGGACAGAAGTTGGTCATACAGATTAAGGCGGGCGGTATTTATTTTGAGGCTTATCCTTCGATTAGTAATACAACAGCACGTTGGGTGGAGATTCCGTTTGGACAGTTTGCACCTGCTTCCTGGGAAAGCCACTCCGATGCGGTTTTGGATGTGAATAACCGAAAAACTGTACAAGAATTCTCGATCTATGTAAATGCAGTGGATGGAGCTA
Source organism: Paenibacillus andongensis (assembly GCF_025369935.1). Classification (NCBI taxonomy): domain Bacteria; kingdom Bacillati; phylum Bacillota; class Bacilli; order Caryophanales; family Paenibacillaceae; genus Paenibacillus; species Paenibacillus andongensis. Next base: position 2,179,634 of record NZ_CP104467.1, read on the forward strand.
AGCTTAGAAGCCAGCTATACTTTGACGATATCCACGTTATGCAAGACGGCAGCGGTGAAGGAAATAATGGAGGTGGAGGTGGAGGCGGAAATACGCCTATTACTGCGGGTATCCTCTATGATTTCGAAAGTGACACGGAACTTTGGAGCCATTCGGAGGGTGTATCTGGAGTCGCAATCAGCGATGTAACGGCTGAACATGGGGCGAAATCTTTAAAAGTGGAAATTCCGTTGGGAACCGGCCCAAAATACGAGCTGTTCAAAAATGCTCCTATCAACATGAGCGAGTCCACTTCCATTAAAGCAAGAATGAAGGTTGTTTACGGCGGCACATCGAATGCAGGCAGCGGTGTTATCGGGAAATTATATATGAAAACAGGAAGCGGTTGGAAGTGGTACGATTCCGGTGAAACAGTTTTGTCTGCAGATTCGTTTACAACCCTTACTTTGAACTTGGACGAAGCTTCCATGGAGAGTCTGAATCTCGTTCAATCCGTTGGAGTGGAGCTATCTGCGCCCGAAGGCAGCAGCGGCACGGCAACAGTTTATGTTGATTATGTAACAGCAGAGTAACATTCTGTCCCCCTCAGGCTATGAAATGAATTTTATAAATAATGGAGGTAGACACATGTCTAACCAAGCAAAAATCATCGGTCAATCACTGCCCAATATACCATGGCAAAGCAAAACGGAGAATGATGCATCGATCATTTGGAGACATACAGGTAATCCGATTATCAACTGGAACCCAAGCCCCAAAACAGCTCGTATTTTTAACAGTGCTGTCATGCCATATGGGGATTCCTTTATCGGCGTATTTCGTGCAGATCACAAACATGGCAAGCCGCACCTTCATATGGGCCGCAGCAAGGACGGTCTGGCATGGGAGATCGATAACGAGGAAATCAAGTGGGTAGACGAAGCGGGATATCCTTATCAACCGGGATATGCCTACGACCCGCGGTTGGTCAGAATTGATGATGTCTATTACATCATTTTCTGCACCGATTTCGGTGGAGCGTCTCTAGGACTTGGAATGACCAAGGACTTTGTAAATTTTGTGCGTTTGGAAAATCCGTTCATTCCGTTTAACAGAAATGGGGTGTTGTTCCCTAAGAAGATTAACGATAAGTATGTCATGTTGAGCCGTCCAAGCGACAGCGGTCATACGCCGTTCGGTGACATTTTCGTGAGCGAAAGCCCTGACCTCGTGCATTGGGGCAAACACCGTCGCGTGATGGCGAAAGGCGGATCCGGTTGGTGGCAGGCTGTTAAGATCGGCGCAGGTCCTATTCCTATTGAAACAACGGAAGGGTGGCTGTTGTTCTACCATGGCGTATCTGGGACTTGTAATGGGTTCGTGTATAGTATAGGTGCCGCTTTACTTGACCTAGAGGATCCCTCTAAAGTCTTATATAGAACCCGTGATTATCTTTTGACGCCTGAGCTTCCATACGAAACTGTTGGGTTCGTCCCTAATGTTGCATTTCCTTGTGCGACATTACATGACGCGGAGACGGGCCGCATAGCCATTTATTATGGCGCAGCCGATACTTATGTAGCCGTGGCATATGCCCAATTGAATGAACTGTTGGATTATATGAAAACTAATTCCGAATTGGTGCCGGGAGACGACATTAGCTTTAAATAAGACTGTGGTAGAGCCGTGCAGAGTAGAAGAGGAGAAAAAAGATGCCAGTTATAGACTTGCCGTTAGAACAGTTGTATGCGTACAAAGGACGCAATCCTAAACCGGAAGATTTTGATGCCTATTGGGAGAGAGCCTTAGCCGAGATGAGAGCGGTAGATCCTCAAGTGGAGATTATACCAAGTGAATTCAAAGTACCCTTTGCAGAATGCTTCCATTTATATTTTACCGGGGTTCGCGGGGCGAGAATCCACGTAAAATACGTTCGACCAAAGCATACAGTTGGCAAACATCCGGCGCTTCTTCAGTTCCATGGCTATGCTTACAACAGTGGAGATTGGAACGATAAGCTGCTCTATGCAGCCCTTGGTTTTTCCGTATTCTCCTTGGACGCCCGTGGTCAAGGCGGCCTTTCTGAAGATCCGGGAGGCGTAAAGGGGACGACCTTAAATGGCCATATTGTCCGTGGTCTGGACGATCACCCGGATCATATGCTGTTCCGCCACATTTTTCTGGATACAGCCCAATTAGCCGGTATTGTTATGGGAATGCCGGAGGTAGACCCGGACCAGGTGGGAGCCACGGGCTGGTCCCAAGGCGGAGCCCTCACGCTAGCATGTGCTGCACTTGAGCCAAGAATCCGAAGATTGGCTCCGGTATACCCGTTCTTAAGCGATTATCAGCGAGTGTGGGAAATGGATTTGGCGAAGGATGCCTACGCGGAATTAAAATCATATTTCCGATTTTTCGACCCTCGTCACAAGCGGGAAAAAGAAGTGTTTACCAAGCTTGGATATATTGATCTGCAACATCTGATGGACAGGATTCAAGGCGAGGTTCTTATGGCAACTGGACTGATGGATACGATATGTCCTCCATCAAGCCAATTTGCCCTTTATAATAAAATCAATTCGGTCAAACAGATAGAGATTTATCCGGATTACGGACATGAGCATTTGCCTGAGTTCCATGACCTGGCTCTTCAGTTTTTGATGAAGCTGTAAGCAGGGAATTCTTCTTAAAGAATCAAACAACCCCATCTGCTTGATAAGCGGATGGGGTTGTTTTGTAATTGTTCTTATTCGAGTGTTATTTGATCTACGTAAACGGCCGTGGAGCCGCTCCCATTGGATGCGCCGGTAAACTCGATACCGATTTCCCTAACATCCGTTAAATGGGTGACGGAGGATAGTGGAAGGGATAAGGTGGTGACCGAACTGCTGTTAATTGAAATCGTTCCTCCATCTACCCAGGTATAGGTGCTACCGGTTTTAACGTATAGCTTACCCGTCATGCCAGAACCGATCGTACCCCAGGAAGCGTGGGACACACGGGCTTTTAAGGTAGTATACCCTCCGCTTAAATTATGGGTTGCCGCTCTGTTCAATGTATATTTTTTGCTGGAGGCCGACAAATTAACATCTGCTTTTAAGGAATAGCTTCCGCTCGTTTTCCAGTCCGTTACCGACCAAGGTCCACCTGTAAGATTAGTACCTGTCCATGATTCGGCGGTTCCTTCAAAATTGTAAAGCACTTTTGGCGTTACTGTAGATCCCGAACCCGATTCTGTCAGGGAGCTGAGGTTGATTTCTCCTCGGTTGACAACCCATGCATCATTCATCAGATTGCTGCCATTCACATTGCGATGCGGAGACCAATCGTCATTCCATGCATAAAAATAGACCGCCTTTGGGAACTTGTTCTTGATCGCACTCATCCATTTCGTATAGTCGAAAGTTCCAAGGGTATCTGGTCCTATTTCAGCTAAAGCAAACGGTTTGCCTAACGCAGTCAGCTCATCGTAACCTGTTACATTGACTTCCGGATTATCGTCGTAAGCGTCCAAACCGACAATATCTACATAGTTGCTGCCAGGATAATAGGAGGTGCGGTTACCTCTGCTGAAATCGGGAGCATAAACCCAGATCAGATTGTTGAGACCTTTGGTGTTCTTAAAGTAATTATACATATCGATCCAGACATTCTTGAAGGTGGTGGCGTCTTGATTTCCCCACCAGAACCAGTCGCCGTTCATCTCATGAAGAGGCCTCCACAAAACGATCACACCGGCGTTTTGTAAATCAGCTAATCCTGCGGCGACTTTATCCAAATAGGTTCTCCAGCGCTTCCCGGTATCCGTCGTAGGATTCAACAGATCGCTGAAATTGGTCAGTTTTGTATTTAATCCTCCACCATTTGCAGCTCCCGGTGTTGGAAAATGAGTATTCAGTGTGATTAAACCTCCATTACTCCAGTATGTCTTCAGCGTGGAATTGCAGGAATAATCGATTAATGTGGTGGGATCGCTTGCCGTCGCCCACCCGGATCCGTAATCACAGCCGAATATAGCAGGATACTGACCAGTCGCGCTTTTTAGCTCTTCTAGCTGGGTGGTGGAAAAGCCGCTATTGCTGTACCCGCCAAAATAACCGGAAGCAATTTTGTCTGTTGTTCGGTTTGGCAAATGTGCCAACCAGTTGTAAACTTCCTTGGTTTTCGGGTTTGCTGAACTGTTGGAGGTGCTTACAGTGTGTGCGGAAACTATACTGCTAGAGAGAAGTGCGAAACACATTGAAAGCAGTAGAACATAAGTAATACGTTGCTTCATTATATCACTCCTATAACTCGAAATAGGTAATGTGCGGCCGCAAGCATTACTCGATTAGGATCATAACATAAAAATGAAAGCGGTTTAAAGGTGTTGAATTGTCATTTTGCAGGATGTGCAGCTAAATTTTGAAATAACATTTGAGGACTATTTTTAACAACAGAACCCCTATCTCCACGGTTGTATTATTGGTAAAATAGTAGGCTATCTTTTATGCTCAGAAAAATGAAATCACAAACAAATAGAACAATTGAAGACTATAAATCACAACATAGACTCCTGTTTTAGACATAGACGCAGGTCTATAATATGAAATGTAAGCGGAACCAAAAACATGTGAGAGGGGTAGTAAAGAGATGAAAAAAATCTTAACTGTAGCGTTTGCCACGACTATGTCCTTATCTTTTCTAGCTGCGTGCGGAAACGAAGGGGGAAGCGGCACAGCTTCCGAAACCAAGAAGCCAGTGACAACAGAAACGGCAAAATCGACCACTAACCCGAAGGATAACATTAAAGGGAAAGTGACATTCTTAACAAACAGGACGGATATGATTGATAAGGAGTATAAAGACTACGCGAAACGCTTTAAAGAGAAGTATCCGAACGCCGACATTGAATTCGAAGCAATACGGGATTATGACAAAAATGTTAAAGTACGAATCTCTACTGGTGATTACCCGGACATCGTGCTGATTCCAACGATCCCGAACGCTGATTTGCCGAAATATTTTGCGCCTTTGGATGATATGGGTTTGAACGATAAAATCTACTTCAAAGACTTCAAAGCCACCGGCGGCAAGTTGTTCGGTATTGCTCAAGGCACCAATACTTCCGGTATCGTATACAACAAGAAAGCTTTTGCGGACGCGGGCATTACGGCCATACCGAAAACGCTGGATGAGTTCTATGCTGCCAGTGAAAAGCTGAAAGCGAAGGGCATTGTACCGCTAGCCTCCAATTTTAAGGATAAATGGCCTCTCGGTTCCTGGGTGTGGGATTTGCCGACATTGATCGCGGGTAATGCAGCACTTGGCAACGATCGAGTTAAAAGCGATACGCCATACACCTTGGACGGTCCGTACGGCAAGTCCATGGGCATCTTGAAAACCATGCATCAGAAGGGCTATCTGGAACCTGATATTAACTCCACCAATTGGGAACAGTCCAAAAAAGATGTTGCATCCGGTAAATTTGCGATGTATTACCTAGGGAACTGGGTGATTAATCAAATCATTGAAAACGGTGCTAAATCAGAAGATATCGGCTTCTTCCCGATGCCTTTTGATAATTCGGGCAAGCAGATGGCTCCATTGTCTCCAGACTGGTTCTACGGCATCAATAAGAACAGTAAAAACCTAGAAACTGCAAAGGCGTTTTTGAACTGGCTTATTGTAGACTCTGGCTATGATAATTTTTCAGGATTCATTCCAGTCCTTAAAGACAAGCAGCCGGAGTTGAAACAGTTGGCTGAATTCAAGAGTTATAACCCGACATTCCTCGAAGGTGTAGCGGACAGTGATCAAGCAACAGCAACTCAGAACAAAGCGCAAATCGAGCCGCAGGCCATCGTTCAGGATTTTGTTCTTGGCGACAGCAAAGCCATCTTTGATAAATATAACAAGCAGTGGGCAGACGCCAAAAAATCGCTGGGTTATTAATTCTAAGAAGAAAGTTTAGAGAAAAATAATAGGCTGAAAAAAGCAAAATGGATTATCTCAGACTTTATGGTAATCCATTTTGCTTTCTAAATGAAGCCGTTCGGAGGAAGGAAGGGAAGCTTTATATGTTCAGTACTTTATCGTACAAAACCCAGAAGTGGATCATCATCTTAGGCTTCTTGTGTGTCCCGATGACTCTGCTGTATACGTTTACGTTTTATCCGGCCGTCAAACTGTTCTACCTGAGCTTTACAAACTGGGATGGAATCAGTCCTGAAAAAAAACTTATCGGTTGGGATAACTATGTAGAAGTTTTTAAAAATCCTAAGATTTTCGGTGTTTTTCTGAATCAATTCCCCTATTTTCTAGTTGGGGTCATTCAAAACATCGCAGCGCTATTCTTCGCTGTGATCTTAAACAGCAAATTGAAAGGGCGCAATTTCTTCCGAGTTGTGATGTTTCTTCCATTTATTATGAATGGGGTTGCCGTAGCCTTTATGTTTCAATTTGTATTCGATACTACAAACGGATCCCTGAACGCCCTTCTTGACGTATTGGGTCTCGGAATGCTGAAAACAAGCTGGTTGGGAAACACGGACATTGTAAACTATTCTCTAGCGTCTGTGGGCTTCTGGAGATTTATGGGATATAACATGGTCATTTATATCGGCGCTCTTCAAGCGATTCCGGGAGACATTTACGAAGCTGCTAAAATTGATGGCGCAAGCGGTTTTGAGCAATTCTGGTATCTGACGCTGCCTAATTTGACCAAAATCATCGAGTTGAATATGTTTTTGACCATTAGCGGCGCGTTGTCCGTATTTGATTTGCCTTTCGTCTTGACTGGGGGAGGACCGGCTGGTGCATCCACCACCTTTGTCTTCAAAACGGTTGAAACAGCATTCCAATTTAATAACTATGGTTTGGCATCTGCAATGAGTGTCATCTTGCTGTTTATAACAGTGCTGGTGCTCGGTGTACAAAGCAAGGTTATTAATCGAAAGGGGGATTAAGGTATGCAAAAACAGCCATTTCTAAGAGGAATTCAATACCTTATCCTATTAGTTGCGACCTTCGTGGTTGTATTTCCGCCCTATGTTGTCTTGGTTAATGCATTTAAAGATAAATCGGAATTCGGTACTGGGGGCCCCTTTGCTTTACCGAAAAGCTTTGCGAATTTCGAAAATTTCCGGATCGTATTTGAACGGGCGCATATGGGCGAAGCATTTCTTAACACGTTTGTAATCACAGCAGTGTCCCTGATAGGAAATGTTATTCTCGGAACTATGGTAGCATATGCAATTGGGCGATTTGATTTCAGAGGCAAGAAAATCATTATTATATCTTTTCTTGTTGCCACCATTATTCCTACCATTACGACACAGGTTGCCGTATTTTCTATTATCCATAGTCTCCATTTATTTAACACGCTTTCGGCACCTATCATCCTTTATATCGGAGCAGATGTTGTGCAAATCTATATTTATCTCCAATTTATCAAAAACATTCCCTATGAGCTGGATGAAAGCGCCATGATCGACGGTGCATCCTTGTTTCGAATCTATTGGAATATCATTTTTCCGCTGCTTACCCCGGCTACAGCAACCCTGGTTATTTTAAAGACGATTAGTATTTATAATGATTTGTATATTCCTTACTTGTATATGCCGAAAGCCAAATTGGGGGTCGTTTCGACTTCCATCATGCGTTTTGCCGGTATCAATCAGGCAGAATGGAATTATATCTGTGCGGCCATCCTTATCATCATGATTCCGACTGTTCTTATCTATTTGTTCCTGCAAAAATATATTTTCTCAGGAGTTACAAGCGGAGCTGTTAAGTCTTAACTTCTTTTTCTATTAACTTACGGGTTAACATATATGGTAAAATGTGATTGGAACGGTGATTTAACAAGGAGTGAACCTTTTTGAAAATCATGATCGTCGATGACGAAGAAATAATCCGGTTAGGGATCGCCAAAATCTTAAATAAGTCCGAACTATCCGTGCAAATAGTAGGACTATTTGCAAACGGCCATGAAGCCTATATGGAAATGAATCGCCTTCAATCTAGCGAACTCGATATACTGATAACGGATATTAAGATGCCTAAAATGGATGGTTTAAGGCTAATAGAGAAAGCTAAAGAGCGCTTTCCCGAATTGTACGTTATCGTTATAAGCGGTTTCAATGAATTTGAATATGCCCGTCAAGCAATGAAGTTTGGAGTTACGGATTATTTATTAAAACCGCTCGACAAATATGATCTGTTCCAAGCACTAACCCAAATAAGCCGGAGTTTGGACGGCGACGGAAGTGAAGATGACCTCACGAGAGAAGAAGGAGAGTCAAAACACTACGTTGTAGAGAAAATTAAACAGATCTTGGATAAGGAATTCGACAAGACCTTTGATTTGGACAAGATAGCAGAGAGGGTGGAATTGAGCCCAAGTTATGTAAGTAAATTATTCCGCCAGGAAACAAGTCTGACGATAACGGATTATCTAATTTCGGTCAGATTGGACAAAGCGAAGCAATTTTTGATCGATTATCCCCAACTAAAAAATTACGAAATATCATCCATGCTGGGTTATTCCGACCCTGTATACTTCAATAAATTATTTAAGAAAATGGTTGGCCTTACGCCAAAAGAGTATAAGGAGAAGCACACGTAAACAAGTAGTTGAACAACGAATCCGGGCATTCTAAAGCCCGGTTTTTGTATTTCCTCCATTGACTATTAATGGGATTTGTAAGCGTTAGTCAATTCGACTATAATCGGTTCAATTGGAGAGTAACCCGGAAGGAGAAGTAGAAAAATGCAGATAAATAGGATCCGTCCAGTCAGTATTTTGGTGATTGCGGCTTTGGTGATATCCGGATGTACAGGAACTCATTCAAATGATATCTCGTTTTCAGATAAAACGGCTAACAATAACCCGCAAATGAGCGGTACCATTACGATTGTTACGAATCGGACAGATATGATTGATAAACAGTACAAGGAATACGCAACACGTTTTCACGAGAAATATCCGACGATTTCTGTTCAATTCGAGGCGCTGCGCGATTATGATAAAAATATTAAAATTCGTTTGGCCTCGGGGGAAACGCCGGATGTTTTATTGATCCCTTCCATCCCGAATTCGGATTTGGCAAAATTTTTTGTTCCTTTAGGGGATATAGATCTACGAGGTGAACTGCATTTCCAGGATTTCAAGACTTACCAGGGAGAGACCTATGGCATTCCATCCGGGGTTGCGGTTAGTGGTGTTGTTTATAATAAAAGAGCATTTGAAAGAGCCGGAATCCTTGAAGTTCCCAAGACGTTAGAGGCATTTTACGAAACATGCGATAAATTAAAGAGAAGTGGTGTCGTAGCGTTTGCATCCAACTTTAAGGATCGTTGGCCTCTTCAGGTTTGGTCCAACGATGTTCCTATTATCTTAGCAGGCGACGCTGAGACCAAGAACGACTTGGCCGCATCCGGCGCTCCTTTCCAATCGAATAATCCCTATGTTTCCTCGATGTCCATCATCAAAACCTTGTATGATCGAGGATATTTGGAGCCGAATCTGAATGACACCAACTGGGAGGGGTCGAAAAAGGAATTGGCAGTGGGCAAAATCGGAATGATGTTGACAGGGAATTGGGCAATTAAACAAATTATCGAAAATGGTGCGAAATCGGAGGATATTGGTTTTTTCCCTTTTCCTGCAGATAATTCGGGCAAGTTCAGAGTGACGCAATATCCGGATCGTTATTATACAGTGGGCAAAAACAGCAAGCACGCAGCGGCGGCTAAAGTCTTTATTAAATGGATGGTTGAAGAATCCGGATATGAGAATTATTCCGGATTTATTCCTGCATTAAAGGAGAGAAAACCGGAATTACCGCAGCTATTAGAAATGGATTCCTATCATCCGGAATATGTGAATGTTGTGAAGGATTCGGATCGATTGAGCCAAATTCTGAATAAGGCTCAATTAGAAATGCCCGCCCTTGTGCAGGAATATATACTTGGCAACCCTACCGAGGTGTTAAATAAGTACAATCAGCAATGGACGCAAGCCCGCCATTCCTTGAATATCAGCCCATAGGCAGTAAGGGGGAATCCTATTTGGCATACTTGAAAAACATTTGTTTGAAGGTCTGGCTGTCATTTGCAAATAGCAGCATGAAAAAAAAGTTGATCATTATATTTGTTTTCCTGATTACTTTACCCCTCATGCTAACGAGCTACATTTCATTCCAATATTACTCGAAGTCCATGCAAGAAAATACGCAGACTTATGTTCTTGGGACGACTTCCGAGCTGCTCGATAAGCTGGATGATTATATTTTGGATATCAAACGAATCTCAGCGCTCCCCTTATTCATGACGGATATGCAGGTGAAACTGACAGAACCAGGACAAAGTATTGATAAGATGCGTAGTGTGGAGCATAACATTTTAAGTATTAACAATATTAAGCAGGATACGACTTCCGTTTATATCATTGATAATTATGATGAGCTGTATTATAACCTCAAGACAGATGGGGTGCGTCAAGATATCCGCGATAAAATTCCATACTGGAGAAAATTGGCGAAGGAAGCTGACGGGCTGCCTGTTCTGCTATCTACGCAAGAGGTTGCCTATTCTTCGGGCAATAAAGATTATGTTTTTTCTGTAGTCAGGGAAATCAGGGATGCTGCCTCCATTGTCCCCATCGGCATGATTGTGTTTGACACTTCTGTGAGTGTTGTGGCCAAAACGATACAAGAATTGGACAGCATTACGAAAGGAAAGTCGATGATTCTGGATCAGCAGAATCATGTCGTGTATGACAGCGACAGGACGTTCATCACACAGAGTGCTGAAATTTGGGACTTCTTTTCCAAGGTCGTAGGTGAACACGGAAGTTTTGCCGTAACTTTGGACGGTATCGAGTATATTTGTACGTATACAACTTCTTCGAAATCAGACTGGAAGATGCTTGCCTTTATTCCGGTCAAAGAAGTCACGGCTAAGGCAACATTAACCCGGAATGTAACGATACTCGTCACCATTGGCATAACCGGCTTTGCTCTTATCGTCTCTATTATTATTACTTATTTCTTAACTAACCCGCTTAGCAAAATATCTAAGATCATGAAGCAAGTGCAAAGCGGCAATATGAAGGTGCGGCTTCATGTCAGATATGCAGATGAAGTGGGGCTGTTAGGCAAACATTTTAATCAAATGTTGGAACGGATAGACGGGCTTATCGGAGAAGTTGCGGACGGCCGGCTTCGGAAGAAGGAAGCTGAAATGCGCGCCCTTCAGAGCCAGATTAACCCGCATTTCATTTATAACACGTTAGAAACGATCAGAATGATGGCGGAGCTGAACGATGACGACCATGTATCAGCTATGACGTATAATCTTGGCCAGATGCTTCGTTATAGCCTCACGAAAGGCGTTGAAGTCGGTACGGTTGCATCCGAGTTGGAACATTTGGAACATTATCTGTTTCTTCAAAACATGCGGTTTAACGATAAATTTACTTTAAAGCTGGATGTTCCGGATCACATTAAGCGGCTTCCTATGCTAAAGCTTATCCTGCAGCCTGTTGTGGAAAACTCCATTTACCATGGTCTTGAGAAGCGTGACGGTCCCGGTGAAATCAGTATCTCTGCCTATAATCTTGGTATTGATACGTATTTTGTTTTAAGTGATGATGGCGTTGGGATGAGCAAGGAAACCGTCTATAAGATGAATGACCGATTTGACAAACTTATTTATGATAAGGATTCTAAAGGAGGAATTGGGCTTCAAAATGTTAATGAGCGAATAAAGCTCCATTATGGTCCAGAATACGGTCTTCAATTGGAGAGCAGGTTGGGGCAAGGTACGAGGGTGATTATGAAAATCCTAAGATGATCAAGGTTTGAAGTGAAAAAGAAGACTGACTTGGTAATTTCAAGGTCAGTCTTCTTTTTCATAATTATTTCTTAGCCAGATTTTTGTTGATCAACTTAATCCGCTGCTGCACGGATGCATAAGAACGAAGCGGGTCCTCTGGCGTGTTCATAACAAAGTCAAGCAGCTTATCTATGGTTGTTGTGGCTACATGGCAGCGTGTGTCAGAGGATGCGTAATAGAGATACACATCCCCGTTGTCGCGGGCAATGACACCGTTAATGAACACAACATTAGAGACATCGCCAATCCGTTCTTCACCTTCCGGTGCAATCAGGTGACCGGCGGGAGAGTGGAGCAGCTTGGAAGGATCATGAAGATCGGTCAAGAAAGCATAAACGACATACCGTAGACCGGCTGCGGTATTCCTTACGCCATGGGCAATGTGGAGCCATCCTTTTTCCGTTTTAATCGGAGCGGGGCCTTGGCCGTTCTTGACTTCCTTTATGGTATGGTAGTAGCGCCGGTCGATAATGGTTTCTTCTTTCACAACAGCCGGGTTCATGCTTTCGGACAATCCCCAACCGATACCGCCGCCAGAACCTGCATCGATAAATCCGTCCTGTGGACGGGTATAGAAAGCATACTTGCCGTCCACAAATTCCGAGTGCAGCACCACGTTTCGTTGTTGAGCAGATCCGGTCTTGAGATCTGGGAGGCGCTCCCAAGTTTTCAAGTCCTTCGTCCGGGCGATACCAGCTTGTGCTACGGCGCTGGACAGGTCTCCGCGAGCTGCCTCAGGATCTTTACGCTCAGTACAGAATACACCGTAGATCCATCCGTCTTCGTGTTTGGTAAGACGCATATCGTAGACGTTAACGTCCGGATCGTCTGTTTCGGGCATAACTATAGGGTGGTCCCAGAAGCGGAAGTTGTCGACCCCGTTGTCACTCTCAGCGATAGCGAAGAAGGATTTGCGATCATTGCCTTCCACGCGCGCGACTAGATAAAATTTCCCATTCAACTCGATGGATCCTGGATTAAATGCCGCATTAACGCCGATTCTCTCCATAAAATAGGGATTTGTCTCAGCATTGAAATCATAACGCCAGATCAGCGGAGCATGCGCAGCGGTCAACACCGGATTCGTATACCGCTCATAGATGCCATTTTCTGAAAACAACGGCTCATTTTTACGGTTGATAAGAGATTCGTAGCGTTCTTGGATGATTTGCTTGCGTTGTTCGAATAATGTGCTCATTGTCTCACTACCTTTCAAAATAGAGAATAAATTAGTATGCATGCAATCGTTCGATGATCTCGAAGCAAGCCCTGCTGTTATGGTAGGGGCATTTCCATTCATTAACCTTCGATTCGGCGAGAGAGGGTTTGCCGCTTTTATCCGTCTTCCAGAACCATTCACCGTTATGCTTATCGATGATATGCTCGCGGATAAACAACCAGCAATTAGTTGCCGCCTTCCAATATCGTTCTTCACCGGTCAACTGCCAGGCATTGATGAAGCCCACGACAGCTTCGGCCTGGCCCCACCAATGTTTATCGGTATCTAATACACGGTTAGCATCACCTTCCCACATGATAGCCCCATCCGAATCCACGCCTTCCTCCAAAACGGCTTCGGCCATCCGCAGCGCGGCTTGCTTGGAACGTTCGATGAGAGCGGGATCTCCCAGTGCTTCGGCAGCTTCCATGAGAAGCCAACTTCCTTCAATGTCGTGTCCATACGATATTAGACTCGATTTAGGGGTCCAATCCTCGTCGAAAAAGAGTCGGAAATGTCCTTTGTCCATGTCGATAACACGTTCGATTGTGTCTATGATCAGTCTGCGGAATTGCTGAACCAGCTTAAGGCTCTTGCTAACCTTGTAATAGTTGGTATATGCCTCGAGGATATGAAGGAGTGTATTCATCGACTTCTTATCGTTCTGGTCATGTTCACCAAGACGAAGGTCACCTTCCTCGGACCAATCGCGGGCATATGCCTCCATATATCCGCCATGGATAGGGTCAAAGCTTTTCTCAATAATTTCAAAGAGTTCCTCGGCTAAGCTCAACAGATCATTGCGTCCGGTTGCAAGGATATATTCGGACAAGGCGTAAAGGTAAAAGGCTTGTCCATAAATCTGCTTCTTAGTTTGAAGAGGATTTCCTGTATTGTCTACCATCCAGAAGTATCCGGGGAATTCAGAATCGCGAAAATACTTTTCAAGGTAATCGAGTGCACGGTCAGCCATGTTTAAATAGGCTAGTTTTGGCTCATGCCGGTAAGCTCGTGCGAAAGTCCAAAGGATACGAGCATTCAGCACCAAACCTTTGGGAGCGTCAAGATGGACTGTCATATCGCTGTCAATACGACCAAAGAAACCTCCGTGCTGACGGTCAATCACATTATTTATCCAAAATTGTAAAATGTGATCCAATTCATTGGACATTTCCTGTTTTAATCTAGCAGGATTCAAAGGGGTCACCTCATTTTGTTAGCTAACAAATTGAATTGTAAACTAACAAAAATAGATAGTCAACGAAAATTTTGCTAACAATATAACTTGTAAACCTAATTTTAATCAGATAGTATTAGCTTTAATAGTAGGAATTTAAAAGGGGCCATCATGAAGAAGAAAGTAAGTATGCAGCAAATTGCCGATGCCGTTGGACTTTCGAAATATGCCGTATCCAAGGCATTAGCCGGCAAAGAAGGCGTGAGTGCAAAAACCAGAGAAAAGATATTTGAAGCGGCAACTCAATTTGGCTATTTTAAACAGCAAAAAGCAGCATCAGAAATAAGTGAAAAACCTAAGAATAAAACAGGGGAATGGACGTCAGAGGATTACGGTTCGGAGAAGCGGACTGTAGCTATTTTGATGCCTAGTGTTAGGCTTCAAACAATGGACTCAGCCTTCTGGAGTGTAATCGTCCACGGAATTAGCCTGGCATTGTCCCGATATGGGTTAGGTATGCTGATCATCACCGAGCAAACAGCCGAGCATTTCGAAATGGTGCTGAAACCTGATCGTCTATTGGGAGTAATCGGTGTCGGTGAAGTTTCCACGAACATGCTGCTGGAGATTCAAAGACTTGATCTGCCGTTTGTGCTAACGGATCATGAGGATTCACTTGTGCCTTCGGATTCTGTATTTGCTTCGAATATCGACAGTATGGCGCTAATTACCGGTCACCTCTTGGCATTGGGGCATCGCTCGTTTTGGTTTCTGGGGGATACCCAGTTTTCAAGGAGTTTCATGGATAGGTGGATTGGGTTCCGAAAGGCTCTAGAGGAACATGCTATTATTGTTGACCCTGTTCGGGACAAACTGCTTTTATCCGGTACGGATAGGGAAGCCATCCACCATACATTGCAGGATAAACTGGATTCCCTTGCTGCGAAGGGCGCGGCTTTGCCAACTGCTTGGGTATGTGCCAATGATGAAATAGCATTATCGGCACTTTCGCTTCTGAAGAAACGTGGAATAAGTGTACCTTCGGAGATTTGCCTAACAGGTTTTGACAATATCGACGAAAGCCAACGCGCTGAGGTCCCGTTGACAACCGTGCATGTCAAAAAAGAACAGCTAGGCGAACGTTCCGTTGCCGCACTTCTTGATCGGATTCGTCATCCTCAAAGTCCGTTCGAAAAAATCAACATAGCCTGCGATTTAGTCGTAAGGGCATCCTCTGGTAGCAGAGCCACGTAACACTATGTAAAAAGGAATTTTTATAAAAAGCAGCTCGTCCTTGATCCAAGGCGTGCTGCTTTTCCTTTTATATCCACTGAAACGCTTCGACATACTTTGGCATATATCCGATCTTTAAATCCACGGCCAGGGCTTGCGTTTGAGCAGAAGGCACCCCATTATATCAAACCTGACGCAGTGATTCGGAAAGAACATGGGGACTTTGTGTTAATGATGATGGATGCTTATCTTCCTAAAGTGGTTGTTAATGAAGAATACAGCAATACAGCTCCTATTTATCTAAGGATATGACCGGCGATGTATCTCTTTATTTGCGGAATCAGATACAAGATGCCAGCAGTTGCTGTGGGGCTTAGGACAAAGGAAATCAACACTGCGGCGTGTCATCGAATTGATTATGAAGGAGCAAATAGCTTTTTTCGATCAGGGCATTTCAAGTCTCAAGTCAATGAATTTTAAAGAGATTGCTGTGCAAGTTGGGCTTCATGAATCAACGGTGAGCCGTGCTGTTCAAAATAAATATATTCAAACGCCACAAGGAATCTATGCATTAAAATATATTTTTCCTTCCGGTGTGTCCACTTCGAATGGTGAAGACACGTCTGCCGAGAGAATTAGATCCAAAATCAAAAAATATATTGATCAAAAGGTGAAGGCGCAGCCTTTATCTGACCAACAACTGACGGACTTGCTCAATAAGGGAGGTGTTCAAATTTCGCGGCGTACGGTTATGAAGTATCGGGAGGAGATGAAAATACTTTCGTCGAGGATTCGCTCCTAGCAAATGAAATGTCTATATGAAATTAAAAGAGATGATTTGGATGGATTCTTGGCGCTGCGATTACTTTTGAAGTCAGAATCGCTGTTGAAGCCATTTTTCCGGAAAATTTCTTGAGGAATTTTACGTTGCTTCGTGTTCACAATGTCAAAAAATTCGACAATACAGGAGAAGATTTGGAAGATTTGATCTCCATCGGGACGATCGGATTGATCAAAGCAATCGAGTCATTTTCGCCGAACAAAGGGACCAAGCTCGCGACGTTCGCCGCTCGCTGTATTGAGAACGAGATCCTTATGCATCTGCGTTCATTGAAGAAAACGCGCAAAGATGTGTCCTTGCATGATCCCATCGGACGCGGACAAAGAGGGGAATGAGATTACGTTGATCGACATCCTTGGCACGGAGGCCGACGATGTCGTAGATAAGGTTCAGCTCAAGATAGAGAAGAGTAAAATCTATCGTAATCTGGAGATATTGGACGATCGCGAGAAGGAAGTCGTCGTTGGCCGGTTTGGTCTGGAACTTGGCGGGGAAGAGCGGACGCAGCGGGAGATTGCGAAAGAGCTGGGTATCAGCCGCTCGTATGTGTCGCGGATTGAGAAGCGGGCGCTGATGAAGCTTTATCATGAGTTCTATAAGGCGAAACGGTAACGGTTATAAATCAGTTACTTCATTTATTTGGACGATGTGCAAGTAATGGAGGTGAAGGTTATGACGTTAATCCATATCGAGAATGCCAGTAAATACTATATGATGGGCGAGGAAACGATTAAAGCATTAGATGATGTCTCGTTAGATATTGATCATGGAGAGTTCGTGGCCATCATGGGACCGTCAGGTTCCGGCAAATCCACACTAATGAACATCATCGGGTGTTTGGATATTGTTGATAAAGGTATTTATGACTTAGATGGTGAAGCGATAAACGTGCTTAAGGATTCTCAGCTTGCTGAGATTCGTAATCAGAAGATTGGATTTGTTTTTCAGAGTTTTAACCTGCTGCCGAGATTAAATGCTTTTGAGAATGTGGAGTTGCCTTTGATTTATCGGGGACTGAGCAAAAAGGAAAGAGAGCCACTCGTTTTAGATGCCCTTGAATCGGTGGACTTGCTGGAACGCAAGAAGCATTTTCCATTGGAGTTATCTGGTGGACAGCAGCAGCGTGTTGCTATTGCGCGAACATTGGCAGGAGATCCGTCGATCATTTTGGCAGATGAACCTACGGGGGCGCTGGACTCCCAGACAGGCACAGAGATTTTGGATATTTTCAAAAGATTGAATGAGCAGGGAAGGACGATTGTCTTGATTACGCATGATCAGGCCATTGCTCAGAAGGCGAAGCGGATTGTGTATTTTCGGGATGGGCGGTTGAGTGAGGTTGGATAAGTTGAATAAGGACCGGGACTCCGTTAGGAGTGCCGGTTTATTTTTGTTTTATTAAACTATGCGATTACTATATTCGAACGTAAAGGAACAACATAGGTGATTATTTTAAATGTCATGCGCATTTTCTCCAAAAAAATATGCACATCGACCTAAAGAATAACGCATTCATGGAATTCAATGTCGATGATATAGTTGAATTACACGAGGGAAACCATCAAACAGACAAAAAAGTCATCCCCAACAGCATAGGAGGTTATCAAAATGGAGAGTAGTGTTTCACTTCAATCTAGCGTAAAGCGAAAAAATAAAATAGGTTTTCTCCAAGAAATGAAAAAAAATTATTTGTTGTATCTAATGGCTTTACCCGGAATGTTAGTTATTTTTGTATTTTCCTATTTGCCAATGGGCGGGATCGTGATTGCTTTCCAAAACTTCAATCCGATTAAAGGGATTACTGGAAGTGAGTTTGTAGGGTTGCGTAATTTCCGATTTTTCATCGAATCCAATGATACGTTAAAGGTTATCTTTAATACGCTGTTTCTAAACTCACTGTTTATCCTTTGCGGAACAATTGCATCGGTGGCGATAGCAGTTATGTTCTCCGAAATATCGGGGAAATGGTTCAAACGTATCAGCCAAACCTTGGTTACATTGCCGAACTTTTTGTCCTGGACGGTCATTGCTATGTTTTCTGTCTCGTTGTTTTCTGCAGATACGGGCATGATCAACAAATTCCTTGGCGTGTTCGGAATCAGCCCCTTATCGTTATACAGTGAACCTGGCTATTGGCCACTGATTCTGGTTCTTTTAAAGATATGGCAAGGAGCTGGTTTTGGCTCCATTATTTATCTAGCTACAATAACCGGAATCAATCCAGAAGTGTATGAATCCGCATCCATTGACGGTGCAACCCGGTGGGATAAAATTCGGTTTATTACACTTCCGCTTCTGAAGCCGACTATAATTCTGATGGTTCTCTTGGCTATAGGCGGAATTTTTTACGGAGATTTCGGCATGATTTATGCATTGGTTGGACGTAATGTGGCCTTGTATCCGACAACCGACGTCATTGATACGTATGTATTCCGTGCACTTATGGACTTGGGCGATATGAGTATGGCTGCTGCTGTTGGTTTCTTTCAGTCTCTGGTGGGATTCATTCTCGTCGTTACAGTTAACCAGCTAGCCAAGAAACTCAGTCCCGAATCCGCTCTTTTCTAACATTAGATTTATACAAAGTAAAGCAGGTGTAGAATATGATCATTAAAGAAAGTCTATCGGACCGTTTGCTTAAGTATCTCATTTATTTCATCGTAACCTTGTTTTCGTTATACTGTCTGTTCCCTTTTGTATCTGTAATCAGCAGCTCATTCTCCACAGAAACCAGAATTATTCAGGAGGGCTATTCCATATGGCCAAAGGATTTTACGTTGGAAGCATACAAGCTTATTTTCAAAGATGACACGATATACCGTGCTTATGGGGTTACGATTTTCGTCACGGTTGTTGGCACGGTATTGGCCATGTTGGTTACATGTGCGTTAGCCTATCCGTTATCTCTTCGCCATCTAAAGTATCGGAATATGATGAATTTCTTTGTATATTTTACCATGCTGTTTCACGGAGGCTTGGTTGCTAATTATCTCTTAATCAGTAAGTATCTGGGCTGGCAGGATTCGATCTGGGTGCTTATCATTCCTGCTCTGGTAAGTCCCTGGAATATGTTCCTGATGCGGAATTTCTTTAAATCCATCGATGAATCCTTGGCAGAGTCAGCTAAAATCGACGGCGCGAACGATATCTACATTTTATTCCGGATCATCCTGCCGATTTCAATGCCGGCTATCGCCACCGTGGGGCTGTTCTACTCACTGGCCTTCTGGAATAAATGGTTCGAAGCTATGTTGTATATCTCGAAGGAGAATCTCTGGCCGCTGCAATATCTGATCATGCGCATCATGAGCAATACCCAATTTGCACAAGAGTTGTCTTCGATGGTGAGCTTGCCTAATTATGTGCCGCCTACGCTGACTATCCGTTTGGCTACAACCGTTGTGACAATCGGTCCGATTATTTTCTTGTATCCTTTTCTTCAAAAGTACTTTGTAAAAGGGCTAATGGTGGGGTCTGTCAAAGGTTGAAGACGTCTAAACTCGTCCACCTGACGATTTAGTATATATGAGCAAACAAAAAAAGGGAGGAAACAAAAGTGAAAGGGAAATTAAAGGTAATTACCACGTTGGCCGTATCTGTATCGCTCGTCAGTGCAATGGCTGCATGCTCCAAATCGGATAAAAATGATACAGGCTCCAGCGCTTCCCCTAGCGCAGCGACCACGTCTTCAGCTGTCAAGGCGCTAGATCCAGTCACACTTAAAGTGATGCTCTTTGGCGATAAGCCCGCAGATATGGATAAGGTGTTGGCTGAATACGAAAAGCGGACAAAGAACTCATTGAATACCAAGCTGGAGTTTGAGTTCAATCCTGCAAACGACCATAAGACGAAATCAAAGTTGAAATTGGCAGCTGGTGAGTCGGTCGATCTGATGTTCGATGCTCCGTGGATGAACTTAACTCAGAATATATCCCAGGGCTTCTATCAGGAATTGGACAAGTACTTCAACAATGACCAGTATCCAGGTCTCAAAAAAGCATTTTCGAATGAATTCTTGGAAGCTAGTAAGGTGAATGGCCATATCTATGCCTTACCGATCACCAACATGTTCTATGATACAGAAGTGATATACATTCGTAAGGATCTCCGTGAGAAATATGGGCTGCAACCCATTAAATCATATGATGATCTGAAGAAGTATTTGGACAAAGTGAAGGAAAACGAGCCATCAATGATACCTCTTGCTTTGAAAGGCGACCGTGGATTCTTCAAGATGTTCGGACCTGAAGAGCAAATGACTCAGGTACGAAGTGAGCCTTACGCAATCTCGGGAACAGGAACCACATTCAACGTCATTCTGTCACAGGATGGCAAGAAGGTGGTTGGTGCAACAACATTGGGCGATCCTGCTGAAGAATTCGCCAAATATCCGGCTCCTTTTAACAAATCAGATTACTTCTATGGCAGTAACGACAAAAAAGTCGAGTGGAACACTTATGTTCAGAAGGATGTACTGAACGAGAAGGATCCAGGTGCTCTGTTCCAAAGCGGTAAAACAGCTGCTAATGAAGGAACAATCAACGATTTCGCCGGCAAAAGTCAAAAGACGAAAGCTGCGATTCCGAATGCAGAAGTTGAATTCTTCGTGTACAACTCGAAGATGATGAATAGGGAAAAAGGTGCAATTGGAACTGAATACAAGGCATGGAATAATCTAGTTATCCCAACAACCTCCAAAAATGCGGATCGGACGATGAAATTCCTGGATTGGCTCTTCAGCAGTCAGGACAATCACGATCTGTTCGAGCTTGGTATCGAAGGCACACATTGGACTAAATCCGGCGATGGCTATTACAAAACAACACCGAATACACCAAACTATACCTTCCAGGGTTACGAGTTGTCATGGAATCCAACCTTATCCCGTGTAAATGCGGATAATAGCGAAGATGCTATTAAACTGATTTCTTACCAAAAACTTCAAGACACCTATTACAAGCTTCCGTTGGCCGGATTTACATTCAACACCGAGCCGGTAAAGTCGGAAATTGCCAAGATTCAACCGAAGAGTATGACACTTGATCCTATTCTGAAGAGCGGTTTGGATAAGAACTGGCGTCAAGCCGCTGAGAAGTTGAACAAAGAATTGCGTGACATGGGCTTGGAGAAAGTTCGCGCAGAGGTTATTAAGCAAGCACAGGATTTTCTTGATAAGACTGTAAAATAATATTCTTCTCATACTATAGAACACCCGACCCTATGTGGTCCGGGTGTTCTAGTTCTATGTATATTGAACTGGTGTAAGAGATACTTTTTCTAAGTCGGTATTTCGGGTAAGATATAGATGAAATCAAGCGTAACTGGGGAGAGAGCATGATGAAGCTTCGATTCAATTTCTGGCACAGCTTGTTCTTTAAGTTTTCATTGGCCTTTCTTTTTGTAGGGATGATTCCAATCTTTGTTCTCAGTATTCTTTCCCTCTACCAGTTTACTGGACAAATTGAACGGCATACCGTTAACAATATCAAGCAGATGTTGGTGTATATGAGCAATAATTCGTCTGACATCTTCAACAGCTACGACGACATCTCCAAAATGATGTACACGAAACCGGATCCGACTTCAATTTTTATGAATGAACAGTCATTAATGTTTCCGAACGGTGTTAACTCGTCTGCTATGGACGATTTTGTGAAGAACATATTATTCAGCGACCGTTTTATCCAAAATGTTATGTTTGTTAAGGCTTCTGACCGTTCAGTTTATCAGCAATCCCGTGGAAATAAGCGGATGGACCCACTGGTGTCATTTCCCCCGATAGAGTGGG
This sequence comes from Paenibacillus andongensis, assembly GCF_025369935.1. Lineage (NCBI taxonomy): Bacteria > Bacillati > Bacillota > Bacilli > Caryophanales > Paenibacillaceae > Paenibacillus > Paenibacillus andongensis. Next base: position 2,201,751 of record NZ_CP104467.1, read on the forward strand.
ATTATCAAATCCGGACAAATCCCAAAAAACTGTCCATCTTCCCTTATCACATGGAAACTTATTACGGTTCGCAAGATCTGGTCATGACGTTTGCACGCAGCTGGATAGATACGACAAATGGCGTTCGAAACCCAATAAATTTGTACGGTACATTATATCTGGATATTGATGTGGGTGTATTTGATGGCTTGCTTCAACAAGCGAAGCTTGGAAGCCGGGATGAAATATATATTGTCAACGGAAATGACAGCATCTTATATTCCAACAGACGGGATAGAATAGGGGGCAGATTCGATGAAACTTCTATTAAATCCCGTGGGGATATGATGATCTTTTCGGAACCCATTCCGGTTATTCAAGGAAAAGTCGTTGGGTTAATTGCTAAGGAAGGGATATATTCGCCAATCAACAGAACGAAGAAGAGTGTCTGGTTGGCAGCGATTCTAAGTTTTGTCGCTTTATTCATTATGGGAATCTTATTTTCCAGAATGTTTACAAAACCAATTCTTCACCTTATGCGCCATATGATCAAAATCGAATCCGGCAATTTAGATAATGTCGTCCACATCAAGAGAAAAGATGAAATGGGACGGCTGGCAAACGGATTTAACAGGATGGTGGAACGGTTAAAGGAATTTATTAATGAGGCATATATTAACGAAATCAAACGGAAGCAGGCTGAATTGAATGCGTTGAAAAGTCAAATCCGGCCGCATTATCTGTATAATACATTGGAAGTAATTAGAATGAGTGCTATTGCGAATGGGGACCGGAAGGTCGGCGATATGATCCATTCGTTATCGGATCAACTTCAATATGTGATCGATTATGGAGATGAATTCGTTAAGCTGGAGCATGAGTTGGAGCACCTTCGCCATTATTTTCATCTGATCGAGGTTCGTTTTGATAACCAGATTTCGCTTCAAGTCGAGCTTCGAAACCAGGTTTTACTGGAAGCGATGGTGCTAAAGTTGATACTGCAGCCGTTGGTTGAAAATGCGGTTCACCATGGTATTCGTCCAAAAGGTGGTAAAGGAACGGTTCTGATTGTAATAGAGAAGGTTGATGAAGGTGTTATGGGGATTACCGTGTACGACGATGGATTAGGGATGGACCAAGAGAAAATGAAATCCTTGCAGGATCACCTAGCCAATGTCGCAGGAACTAGCGTTCGAGGTATAGGCATCAAAAATGTGCATGAACGGATCAAAGCAGCATATGGCGAACGATATGGCCTGGATATCGAGAGCAGACCCCATATCGGAACTTCTGTCCGGATATTGCTTCCCTTACAATTGGAGGTGGATTATGAGCAAAATTAGGATGATACTGGCAGATGATGAACCGGTTATTTTGAGAGGCTTGAGAATGATCATTGACTGGGATGAACTGGGTATAGAAATTGTGGGTGCAGCCTGTGACGGGAATGAGTTGCTGGCATTACTGGAATCCTGTGAGCCCGATTTAATTGTAAGCGATATCTGCATGCCAGGTTTATCCGGAATCGACGTGTTAAGACATATTGAAGCGTCAGAACGCACAACCAAGGTTGTCTTTATCAGCGCCTACAAAGAATTCTCATATGCTCAGGATGCATTGAAATACGGAGCGCTAGATTATCTTGTTAAGCCCGTTAATACGGCACAGCTGGAACAGGTCATCCAAAAAGCAGTCTCTTTGATCAGGGATTCGTCGGAAGAGGAACGGACACGTGAAAAACTGGAACATCTGGAGAGGAACATCCGTGACAAAACGATTGAGGAGCTGCTTGACAGATTGATGGACGGAGATGAGAAAGCAGGACAAACCTTGAGCGAAACTGTAAACTTAAGGGCTAGGAAGAATGCAACCGTTTGTGTGGGGGAATGGAAAAAACTCCTGGAGGATGAAGGGCGTTGGCAGGAACAGGAGCGGAAATTGATTGATTTCGCCATTACGAATGTGATGAGGGAGATTATGCAGAACAACTCGGATTGCTTCTTTTTCCGTAAGGGGCATGCCTTTTGTTTCTTAATCCTAAATGATCATTCCGACATGCCGCTTCAAGCAGCCAAAGAAGTTCGCGACAAGGTTAAAAGCTACCTTAAGCTCAATATGACTATTGGGGTAGGAGGGGCGGTTAGTCATATCCAGCAAGCCGTTACTTCCTACAAACAAGCGCTGGAAGCGTTGGAATGGGCTTATTTTCATGGACCCGGAAACGTGATTCCGTATCAGACGGCACCGATGGATTCGGTCGTGCAGCTCAGCGTATCGGAAATGCAGTTGAATTTTATTCATGAAATCGTTACAGCTTCGTCGGGCGACGTTCTTTATAATGCTTTGTCAGAATTATTGAAGGCTATCCAACAAGAAGCATTCGGTAATAAGCATACCGCTGTTTCCACGGTGTATACCATGCTTATGATGATCCGCCAGGAATTGAGAAACATGGATATTGCCATAGAAGGCCTTAATGATCAATTTCAAGTCCTGTTGGAGCGCATTAACGGTTTTGGTAACTTCACGGAGGTGGAGGAATATACTCATAAGCTTATTGCGGAGATTCATCTACTTGTAAAGGTCAAATTAGGCAACAAAGAACAGATGCAAATTACTCAGGTGAAGGAGTATATTGATGAGCATTATGCGGAGAATATTACTTTGGAGAAGATAGCTGCCCTTATCTATATGAATCCATCTTACTTCAGCACATTCTTCAAGAAACATACGGATGAAAACTTCAAGCATTATTTAACGGAGGTACGAATGAAGCATGCACGGCGGTTACTTCTTCATTCTAACCTAATGGTGTACGAGGTTGCAGAAAAGGTTGGTTACAATAGCGCCCGTCTATTCAGTGAGATGTTCAGAAAGTGGTTCGGACAACTCCCGCAGGATTATAAACATTTGAAAGGAACTCAAACGGATGAACTGCATACGTGAGAAATTCATTTGCATAATCCTGTTCCTTACTTTGGGACTTACGGCATGTGGAAGTCAGGATGAGAAGGAGAGTGCATTCGTTGGTGATATGAATCCAGCACCGGTAACTATTTCTATTACTTATGCAATGGGGGATAACGCACATCAGAAAGGGATTCAAACCGTCATCAATGACTTCAAAAAGTCGCATCTGAATGTCCAAATCAAAGTTCTTGATAACAGAAATCAAGCCAAAGGTTATGCCGACAGCTTGGCGATGCTGGATGCCATGGACGAGTTCCCGGATTTGATAGAGATGCGAGACACACAAATATTTGCCGATGCCGGATTGTTGGCTGAGCTTCCTGAGGACATCATGTACCTCTTTGACAAGATCCCTCAAGTAAACGGGAAGGTATATACAGCCCCGCTAAATACGGAGATGCCCCAAGGGATCATTTACAATAAGAAGCTTTTTCAACAGTTGGGCTTGGGTGAGCCTTCCACCTATCAGGAGTTCCTTGAGATTTGTGAAACAATCAAAAGTTTCGGTGTTTCCCCCTTGGTCGTTGGCGGTAAAGATTTGTGGCATATGGGATTTTGGATCAATCACTTTATGATGGATTATGTTTACGCCAAAGATACGGAATGGAATCGCAAACGTTCAGTCGGTCAGACCAATTGGACGGACACCAGTCCTCTTACAGCCATTCAAGAACTTCAAGGATTATGGAAAAATGGCTATGTAGAGCCAAGCTACATGAATATTTCCGATAATCAAACGATTGGCTATCTGGTTTCTGGAAAAGCAGCTATGCTAATGTCGGGCCCTTGGATGTTCAAGCAGTTGGAACAAGCCAACCCCGACTTTGAAATAGGTTTCTTTCCTGTTCCTGATCGAAATGGCGACTTTCATATAATTGGACTCCCACAGCCTTCGGGGTGGTCCATTTCAAGTAATGCTGCAATGGATCCGGAAAAGGTGAAATATATCAAACAGTTCCTGCGCTTCTTCTACAGTGAGGAAGAGTACCCCAAATACTTGGAAGCGGCAAGCGCCTTTCCATCCACTAAGGAATCGGTAACCTACAGGACTTCGGAGTTGATGAAGAAGGTAGGGGATTTGCTACGGAATCCCCGAATGATCAAGCTTCGTTCCATGGACCAATATTGGGGAGCCGACCAGATTCCGCCAGGATTCCGGAATGAGTTCTACTCCATTGTGCAGAATAGTTTGTCCGGAAAAATTTCGGTGGATGAGGCGATGATTCAAGCGAATCAGGCATGGGAGAAGAAGAAACGTCAAAATTAATTTTTTAAAAAAAGGCAGTGGTTGTTCAGGGTCCGACTCTGAACTCACTGCCTTATTTGTATTTATCTTCTTGCGACATTCCAAAGAAACATACATAACCAACTATAAAAGAAGCATTTTCTGCGATTGCGAAGAGGCATACAATGGAGTAAAGTCAATCCCCCACGTTAAACAGGATGCGGGATTGTTTGGCAATATCAATGACATAAAGAACCAACTAACCGGAGGCGTATATGAACCGATTGATTGTTTATGATGCACCGAAAGGGGCATTGGGGCGCGATGACTTTAAAATTCGTGTCCGTATTCCTGGAGAATCTTGGTGTGATTTATTTGTTTATGAAGTGAAGGTTGACATGCATGAGGTACGTCAGGCTTCCATGGTTTATTTCGATATGTACGGAACTGTTGAAGTACAGGTTGAATGTGTGACACATCATGTGGAACAGGTGGTGATCCGCCCATTATCAGCCGAAATTCCTTTTAGATGTGAAGGGAACTGTATTACTTTTACTTTAGACCGCCCACGCAAGCTATCCATTGAGGTAAATGGAGATCGTTTCAGCAATCTGCATGTATTTGCCAACCCGTTGGAGGAAGATGCGCCACACCCCGATGATCCCGATGTTCTTATGTTGAACCCGGCCATTCACAGGATGGAGGATATTTACCGGCTAGCCAAAACGCCAACGGTGAAAAGCGGCCAACTGCCTAAAGTGATTTACTTTGCTCCCGGCATGCATTATTTAGAGGAAACGATCATGAGAATTCCATCCAATACAACTGTCTATATTGCCGGTGGGGCAATTCTTGTAGGATCACTAGTATGTGACCGTGCTGAAAATATCATAATCCGCGGTAGAGGGATTATGTATTTGTCAGATTTTCATCGGTTTTCCGCATTTCGCGGCGTCAGGATCATATTCTCGCAAAACATTACTGTAGAGGGGATCATCCTGTTGGATCCCCCTCATTACAGCATTTATATCGGCAAGTCGGAAAAGGTTCGGATTCATAACTTTAAATCTTTCAGCACTCGCGGCTGGTCCGACGGCATCGATATGATGGCCAGCTCCGAGATCGAGATTCATGACGTGTTTCTTCGTACGTCCGATGATTGCATTGCGGTATATGGGTCTAGATGGGATTACCGAGGGGATACACGCCGGATACGCGTGAGCAATTCTATTTTCTGGGCGGATGTAGCCCATCCTCTGATGATTGGAACCCATGGAGATCATCAGAGGAACGGAGATGTGATTGAAGACATTCATTTTGAGAACATCGATATTCTAGAGCATCATGAGCCGCAGACGAATTATTGGGGAGCCATGGCGATTAATGCGGGAGACAAGAATACGATACGGAACGTGACCTATGACAACATCCGGGTAGAGGAATTTGAATTAGGGCAGTTGGTTGATATTCGTGTGGTATGGAATAAAGCCTATAACCCGGTACCCGGTTCTACCATCGAAAATATCACATTCCGGAAAATTAGCTACAATGGGCCGAATCTTAACCCGAATCGGATTTATGGTTATGATAACGATCGAATAGTAGATGGAGTTAGCTTTGTTGATCTTCGAATCAACGGGGAGCTGATCCTTGGCATAGATCAGGGAAATTTTGACATAAACGGTTATGCCAAGCGTATTTCGTTCTCCGGATCAGGTAAGGGGTGATGATCAAGTGATGGTGGATATGGACAAAAAGTTAACCGTGATCAATCTGTTGGAATGGGAAGCGAGGTATTCGGTTTCTACGGAACAGGTTCACAATGAACACACGGGATTCATGTTATCCCCCGGTCAGGAGATCACTCTACAATATCCTGGTGTACATTTGGATAATCATTGGACTCAGCATGGGTTTGTCAGTGGGAATGATTACAGTGTGGATTTGCAGGATTGGTATGGACTTGAGCTGGAGGCGGAGCTTCCATGGATGCGAGTGCTGGAACTGAAAGTGGAGATTGGATTATTGCGCAATAAGAGTCCTTTGCCTGAAGAAGTGGAATACGTAAGCTCCCGTTGTATGGTTATGAACGGAGGAACAGACGGGAAGCGGATCGTTCTACCTTTGCATCAATTTGACGACAAAAAGGCATTGTCAGGTAGATGGAAGTTTGTACGTTCCGTCCGTTTGTCCATGGTTTGGAAGAACGATGATGTCCAAGAGCCGGTTCGCATCAAACATATTCAGCTGAAACGAAGAGCAGCCCTATTTGTCCAAACACCCGTACTCTCGAAGTCAGCCCCGGCCGAAAGTACAGCTCGGTATGATGTCATTCTTCATAATTGCACAGGCGAGCATCAGCCGGTCACGTGGATCTGTGAGAGGTACGGATGGGAAACGATGTCTGTCCGGGTGGAGCCGGCTGAATACATATTGAAACCATGGGAGTCACTGGAGGTATCAGTTCTGGTTGAGGTTCCCGACCGCGTAGCACCAGGTGGGCATGAGGTACAGAAGCTTACAGTAGTACTGGGCGGCCGGGGTGAAATGTCGGAGAAGCTGGAATTGACCACATTGCGTGAGCTCCCCCACCCTTATATTAAGCTAACGGCAGCCGAATGGGCGACGGTCCACAGAAATGTGCAGGAGCATGAATGGGCCTGCGAGCTGCTCGGCATGTACATACGGCGTGCAGATCTTTGGACCGTTCCCGATATACATGAAGGCTCTTATTTGTTCGAAACTCATCATTCTCACGAAGCAGAGAATGCGGTTATTGCCTGGAAGCTTACAGGCAGGCTGGAGCTAGCGGAGAAAGCGGTAGCATTCCTTCGCAAGACTGTTGATCCTGAGAAAGGTTATCCAGTAACAAGGAAAGCTTGCCACCAGGAGCTGGTCCATGAGGGGGAATTTTTCAAACATACAGCTGTGGTCTATGACTTGCTTGCAGATTCTGGATTCCTTACGAAAGAGGACCATGTGAATGTAGAGCGATCCTTCCGGCTCTTTATGGAGCTGATCGATTGGGCATTATGCGTCGGAGGCATATCCAACTGGACCTTGGCGGAGATGATCGGAGCCTTGTATTGCAGCCAAGCCCTACAAGATTATGAGCGGATGAACAGGTACCTATTTGGAACGGGAGGGTATACAGACCACCTTTCTAAGGGGACCTTGGACGACGGTTGGTGGTATGAATGCTCCGTTGGCTATAATCTGATGGCAGCCGGCTTGTTTTCCGAAATAACTCAGAGCAGCAAACCATGGGGTATCAATCTCGCAGACATGTGGGTTCCCGCACAGTACCATGATCAGGTTACACCGGGAGACAAACCGGAAATCGATGGGCTTTGTTTAGACATCTGGGGGCCGAGCCGAACCAATTACCGTTCAATTACCCAATTGTGGGACAGTCTGCTTCCTTATGCAGATTACCGGGGAGTGCTGTTCGGCATCAATGACTCGGCGGAGTCCAAGCTTCCTGGCATTTCCCCAAGGGGTTATATGGACGCACGCTTTGATCTTGCTTACTATCTCTACAGAAAACCTGAATATGCCAATATTCTCTTAACCTGCGACCTTGCGGACCGAGATCTTTTGTACGCTGTACCGGATCTCGAACCGAGTAAATCCAAGCCTTATTTATCTTCTGCATATTCGGACAACTCTGGTGTGGCCGTACTCCGCTCCCAAACGGAAGGCAGATCACCGGACTTACAGATCCAAGCTGTCGTGAAATATGGCTCTCATGGCGGTGCTCATGGCCATTATGACAGAGTGAGTCTATTGTCCGTCATGCGGTACGGGCGAAGCTTCTACAATCCGGAGAACATCTGGTACAACTATCATACGTTTATGTACAAGTTTTACGTACAAACCTCCCTTACCCATAATATGGTTGTGGTTGACCGGAAGCAGCAGGATCCCACCGAAGGCAGACGGATGCTCTTCCATAGCGGTCGCCTCTTCCAGGCCTGTGCAGTGGAGAACAAAGCTAAGTGGTCCTATCCTCCCTATGGCGGGTGGAGGGTGGACGGGGATAAAACCTTTGCGGAGCGTACCTGGAATGAGGCTCGTTACATGCCAATCCCCGAAAATGCACCGGAGTATTCGGAACGTACCGGGTTCACGGAGCCAGTGCTTCAGCGTCGCTTGACTGTCGTTACGGACGACTATGTCGTTCTTTTCGATTACATGTCTGGTGATGAGGAGCATGATTACGATTGCTTATTCCATTGTAAGGGTCTTGTCGGTCTGGAAGCGGATGGAAAGAGGCTGATTAAACACACGGAGCAATTTGATTCCGATCCACTTGGAAGTGCCCAGCTTATTACCGACTGCGAGTGGTATGAGATCCAAGGGCCCGTCAAAGCTCATTTCGAGATGGGATTCGGTCCAGGGTACGATAACCGGGCAAACCGGACTGACCACAACGAGGACGGTCCCCTTTCCATCGACCATTACACGGTTTGGCCTCTTCAAGTGGAGATGATCGTCGGTAACGATCCCGAATATTACAAGGTGGAGAAACAGCTTCATTATGAAATCAGGGGAGATGGAGAAGTATTGGCAGAAGGTAGGTTCGGAGCCTGGATACTTGGCAGGGAGGATCTTAAACTTTCGTTAGAAGGGATCAGTACCTTGGAACTTCAAGTCAGAACCGAGGAAGGAACTGGCGAACACGGAGTTAAGAAGAGCTCAGAGAAGACCGTGTTTTGGGGAGATCCATATCTCGAAACCGAATTGGGTGACCGGCTATACCTTGCAGATTTACCTCTCAAGATGGTGAATACTGATCCTGGCAATGGCGTAGGAGTGGATTATTTCGGTGGGCCGGTAAAGATTGCCTCCAAACGGTTTGATCGTGCAATCCCGGCAAACCCGATGGACACGGATCACGAAGGTGTCATAACCGTGGATTTAACCGGCGTCAAGGTGTCTCGCTTTGTTGCCTCCATCGGCGGTGATTACCCCCTAGGAGACGAAACCGATAGACGTAAAATGCTAAGTGCTCGTAGTGTCGGGAAAACGGCAAGGTTTGTTACCGTAATAGAACCTTATCAAGACAAGCCTATGATCGTCAGAGCGGCGGCATGTTCTCCCGATGAAATCCGGATTGAATTAGCGGCTGGAAGAGTTCAGACGGTTCTTGTGACGGACATGGAAGGTGATGGTGCCTGTATAGCCGTGGAGGTAAGAGAGACCAATGAGAGCGGAGCTCTGTTGAGGAGGGAGCACACCGAATGATACACGGTAAGTTTACAAGCGGGAAGTTGTTAGAGGAAGGCAGTATGCGCCTTTATTATGAATATCTAGGTAGTCCGGGAGAAGGTGAAGTCCTGGTATTTATCCACGGCCATTCCGTAGACTGCAGAATGTGGGAGCCTCAAATCAAGCATTTTAACAAGAGTTTTCCGGTCCTTTGCTACGATATGAGGGGCTATGGCAGATCTTCATTGCCTATGGAAGGACACGACTATATGCATGCGGAGGATTTGCATTTTCTGCTTCAGCGGTTAGATATAGGGGCAGTCCATTTGGTTGGACTTTCACTCGGCTCCTTTGTAGCATTGGACTATTTGGCTTTATATCCGGAGAATGTCCACTCGGTGACGGTTGCTAGCGGGGCCATACCAGACTCGAAATCGTCTGATCCTGTTCCATTGGTAACCGATGTGGCTAGCTACAAACGAGAATGGTATGAACGTCTGCTTCAAGGCTGTGGTCCGGACCATAATGGCTACAGAAGTCGATTATGGGAAATGATCTGCGACTGGACGGCGATTCAGCATACACAACGGGAGTCGGAAAGTCTGCTAGGGGATGGGCTGCTTCCTCGTCTTTCCAACATCCGCACCACTCCTGCTTTTGTGGTTAACGGAGCACATGATTTTGAAGGGGCTCATCGCTCCGCACAGAAACTGCTTGATTGCATGCCGCATGCCGATTGTGTGAACCTGAAGGACGCAGGCCATTTCTCCAATATGGAGACGCCAGAGGAATTTAACCAGGAGTTGCAAGCTTTTTTGGAGCAGCTGAAGTAATCAGTAAATCTTAATAAGGAAAGTGGGCACAAAATTATGTTAAAAGGGCAGGATCAAGAATGGCTGAATGAAGTCATCGACAGGATTTCAACGAAAATGGATTGGGTCAGCGAGAAATCCAAACATAAAATACCGTACACGACAATTAACGGTACACATGACAACCGCATTGTGGATAATCCTACAGGCACTGTTACCGATGAGATTAACTGGTGGACCAACGGCTTCTGGGGCGGCATGATGTGGCTCATGTATCATGAAACTCGCAACGAGAAATATAAAGAAATTGCGCAAATCTCTGAAAAAGAATTAGATCGCTGCTTTGATGAATTTTACGGCTTGCATCATGATGTCGGATTTATGTGGCTGCCGACCAGTGTAGCGAATTATAAAGTGACGCAAAATCCAGAATCTCGTAAAAGAGCGCTGCATGCAGCTAATCTGCTAGCAGGGCGCTTTAATTTGGCAGGCGGCTTTATTCGCGCTTGGAACGATTTGGAGGGCTCCGATACAAGAGGCTGGGCGATTATCGACTGCATGTTCAATATTCCGCTGCTGTATTGGGCTTCGGAAGAAACCGGCGATCCGCGGTTCAAGCAAATCGCGATGAAGCATGCCGATACGGCGATGACGGCGTTTGTCCGCCCGGATGGGTCTGTCAACCACATTGTGGAATTTGATCCTTTTGAAGGCGGCGTGGTCCGAACGTATGGCGGACAAGGCTATGAGGAAGGATCCTCCTGGACGAGAGGACAGACATGGGCGCTGTACGGGTACATGATGAGCTATATTCATACGCAAAAGGATGATTATTTGCAAACCGCGAAACGGATTGCCAACTATTTTATCGCGAACATTCCTGCGGATAGTGTGATTCTGGTTGATTTTAGACAGCCAAAAGAACCGAAACGCGAGGATGATACGGCTGCTACGATTGCAGCATGCGGTTTGATTGAAATCGCGAAAGTCGCCCTCGAGCATGAAAAGGATTTGTATCTGGGCGCTGCGCTGAAGCTGCTCAAAACGCTGGATAGCTCTCGCAACGATTGGTCGACGGATAATGATTGCATCATTCAATACGGTTCAGCTGCCTATCATTCGGTCAACCATCATCACGCAATTATTTATGGCGATTACTATTTCTTGGAAGCGATTTTCAAGCTTAAAGGGAACGATTTGTATCTCTGGTAAGTTCAAACTAATACGACAAGGAGTACCACATTATGATTCAAAATCCTATTCTGCGTGGCTTCAACCCTGATGCGTCGATCATTCGGGTTGAAGATGATTACTATATTGCAACGTCCACCTTCGAATGGTTCCCTGGGGTGCTCATTCACCATTCTAAAGATTTAATGAATTGGCGACCTTTGACGCGTCCGTTGGATCGTGTAAGCCAGCTGGATCTGCGCGGTGTGCCTAGCTCAGGCGGCATATGGGCACCCTCCTTAAGCTACGACAACGGCACCTATTATCTGTGCTTTACGAATGTAGTAGGCAGAAAAGGCGTATATAAAGATCTGCACAACTATATCGTGACGGCGCCTACAATTGAAGGGCCGTGGTCAGAGCCGATCTACCTGAATGCCAGCGGTTTCGATCATTTTCTATTTCACGACACGGATGGCCGCAAGTATCTGTTTAATATGCAGTGGGATTTTCGCAAAAACAAAAATAGATTCGCAGGCATCGTCATGCAGGAGTTCTGTTTGGCTGAAGGCAAACTGATCGGTGAGATTAAGCTAATTACCAAAGGTACAGATTTGGGAGTTACGGAAGGGCCAATGGTGTATAAGAAGGATGGGTACTACTATTTGCTGGTAGCCGAAGGGGGAACGGGGCCAATGCACGCCGCAACCCTCATGCGCGCCACTTCCGTTGACGGTCCTTATGAAGTTGATCCGGAATACCCGATTATCACGACAAGAAATACGCCAGAGCATCCTCTACAAAACGCAGGCCACGGTTCCTTGGTGGAAACGCAGCTCGGGGATTGGTACATGGTGTTTATTTGTTCCCGTCCCCTGCCGGACGGCAATAAGCTCAGTCCGTTAGGGAGAGAAACCTCCCTTCAAAAAGTAGCATGGACGCCTGACGGCTGGCTGCAGCTGGCCGCAGGCGGTAAGCAGCCACAGTTGCATATTCCTGAGACGAAGCTGACGCCACACCCGTTTGCGCCGGACCCGATCCGCGATGATTTTGACGAAACGAAGCTAAGCGTGCATTGGCACACACTTCGCGTCCCGACTGACGAGTCATGGTTAAGCTTAACCGAGTCTCCTGGCTTCTTGAGACTGAAGGGAAGAGAGTCACTTACCTCCTTGCACAACCAAAGCCTCGTGGCAAGACGCATTCAAAGCTTCCGGTGCGAGATGGTGACAAGCATGGCGTTCGAACCAGAAGCTTTTACCCAAATGGCCGGTCTTGTGCTCTATTATGATGAGTCCGATCATTACTATCTGCGTATCTCCCATGATGAACAGCTCGGCAAACACCTGGCGATCATCGTTAGCGATCAGGGGCAGTATGATGAACTAGAGGCTTATGTACCGATTCCTAAAGGGGAGCGCATACAGCTCAAAGCAGCAATGAATTTCGATAAGATTCAATTCTTTTATCGTACAGATGATCAAGAGTGGCAGCATATCGGTCCGACGCTATACTCCGGAAATCTTGCCGACAGCTACCAACGTAAATTATCCTTTACCGGCGCATTCGTCGGGCTGTGCGCACAGGATTTGAGAGGAACGCGCCTGCATGCGGACTTCGACTACTTTGATTACATGGAGCTGGATGCCTAGGTTTGAAACATCAGTGAGTAGAAGGTTGATTATCAGAAGAAATTGACAGCGCCTTCAAGCCGCAATGTACAAAGGATCCAAGCCTACGACGTTGTATGTGGACTCGTAAAACTTAAAGGAGGAAACACATGAAAACTGTATTTCATTTCGGAAAGATATGGATGCGTCTGTTAGCCGTACTTGTAGCAGTGAACATGGTTGCAACGCTTATGCCAATTGGGGCGGTTTCGGCTGCAGATACGACCGTCATCACAGGAAATCAAGTCGAAATTAACGAAACGATCACGGGCGGTTTTACTCACCCGGGCGTCGGCTTAACCAAGACCACACTGGAAACAATGAGAGCGGAGGTGCTCTCGCAACACGAACCTTGGTATTCCTATTATAAGGCAATGACGGTATCTTCAGCCTCTTCAAAAACGGTGAAGGCCGGCAATCAAAGCTCCTCGGATTCAACGAAACCGTCCATCGTTGCTTTTAACAGTCAAGGAGTTGAAGCGGTCTTTATAGCTGACAGTCTGAAGGCTTATACCCAGGCGCTGATGTATTATATTACAGGCGATGAGACCTATCGGGCCAATGCCCTGCATATTATCCGCCTTTGGTCCCAGATGGATCCTGGGCAATACACCCCTTATCAAGATGCGCATATTCATACGGGTATACCGCTCAACCGGATGGTAACTGCGGCGGAAATCTTGAGATATTCCAGTTATCAAACAGCATCTCTGCAGTGGACGGATCAAGATACGGATAATTTTACCAATAATCTGATTACGCCGATTATCGAAAAATATCAGCATAATAACAACTATTTCATGAATCAGCATAATTATCCGCTCTTGGGAGCCATAGCGGGTTATATCTTTACCGATAACAGAGCGAGATACAACGAGGCTGTCGAATGGTTTACCGTGAATAAGACGGCTTTAGATCAGGGCTTCAATGGATCAGTTAAGCAGCTGTTCCGATTGGTTGATACGAATGCAATGACGGGCGAAAAATTAGCCCAACCTTACGTTCAACATGTAGAGATGGGTCGGGACCAGGCACATGGCGGCGGTGATTTGACGAATGCAGCCATCATATCGCGGATGCTTCTTGCCCAAGGCACCAAAGTCGATCCGGAGAATGGAACCGTATCCACGAATAGCAATGCTGTAGGTCCGTATGAGTTTTTGAATGATCGGATTTTAGCGGCCGCCAACTATTTTTGGCAGTACATGCTCGGTTATGACACGCCGTGGACGCCGGTTCCTTATGCCATTTCACCAGATGGAGCTGTGAGAGGGATCTATCAAAAATTGGCGGATTCCTACAGAGGAAGGATGCTTACCGCTAACTTCTGGGATCTGTACTATTACTATACGTATGTCAAAGGGGTAAATATAGCGGAGAAGGCTCCATATTATTACGAAGCATTCACGAAGAGAATCCCATCCAATTCCTATTATAAAGGCAGCTTAAAAATCAATTGGGATAACATGGACGGCGGCGGCGACTTCTGGCTCTATTTACCGCAGGCGGCGGAAGCTGAAGGGGCTACCTTTCTCCCGAAGGAGCAACCAAGCGCAGCATTGGCAGAAATCGAAGACCGGTACACAGCATACGACAACAATACCGCAACGAAGCAAGAGGGAACTACCTCTTATGTGGAAACAAAGGCAACGGCAGAGGGAAGCAAACTGGTTGTACAGAACATGTCCTATCCCGACCGTACGAATTCCCTTCTCATAGGATTAAAGATTCGAACGAGCGGTGTGGCTACATTAGAGTTTAGTAAAGAAGTGGGCTCAACCCCGTACAATACACTGACGCTGCCGGATACAAAGGGTCAGTGGCAATATATCACCTATGACATGGGGATCAGTCATGTTTCCTACGGCCAGGTGGATCCTGATTACAACCTTCTTTATATGAAAGTGAAGGGAGACGGTACGACGGTTGACTTTGACCACTTCAATATACAAGCAGGCACACAGCTGACTCCGCCGGCATTTCAAGCGGGAAGTTTGGATTTGAATATCGTTGCCTATGTTGGGGAGTCTGTGACCTTGGACTTTGCCGCTACGGATTCAAGCGCCACAGATGTAATTGCTTATGAGCTTCAGAATGGCCCGAATGGTGCCCAATTCAATACGAGTACCAGCGCATTTGCATGGCAGCCTACGCAAGCCGGAACGACTTCTTTTATCGTCGTTGTTTCTGACGGCACGACGGCTGCAGCCAAGAACGTTAACATTGTTGTTGCCAGCGACCGCGCGTCTGCCGTACAAGCGGCCATCACGCCATATCAACCAAATGAAACTTACACAACAGCGACATTGAATCAATATAATGCTGTATATAATGACACGATGAATCAGATTCAGACTGCGTCCGACGCGGCGTTCTATCAACAGTTGCTAAAACTGAGAAGCGCAGCAGAAAGTCTTCAATTGGTGACGCCATTATTATCCGATGAAAGCATGGACTATACTAATATTGTGACATCCACTTTCGGCAACTCGATTTCGCTGCTCGTGGATAATAACAATAATACGTTCCCGGTCGCTGGTCTGGCGCCATATCCGAATTTGTACCATATCATGGATTTCGGGCCGGATTATAAGGTTTCAGCAACGGCTTTCGGCATTCAGGGCCGAATGAATTTTGTGGATCGTTCGGCAGGCTCGGTGGTATTCGGGTCCAATGACAAGGAAAACTGGACGCGTCTGACGCCGAGTGAAGCACCATTTATCGATGACATGGCAACACTAGCTGTCGACGATGCGAACAAAAATCAGCAATTCCGATTCATCAAAATCGAAGAAATTCATCCACAGCCTGACGTTATTCATAATAGCGTTCAAAACTTCCTTGAGCTCGGCGAATTCAGAATCTACGGGCAACGTTATGAAACGAATAATAAGATTCAGTCCATTTCGATCGGTTCGGATCAAAGTGTCGGCGGCAAAATCGTGATCGGTAACACGGCAAAGGTAACCATCCAAGCCAAAGAGCCGATTCAGAACGTACAGGTCAGCATCCAAGGCAAAGATGCGGCAGTAAACACGCAGGACAATCTAAACTGGACCGCAACTGCAGTCATGGATGGATCTGTACAAACGGGTGCAGTCCAATTTACGGTCGATTACCAAAGGAACGACGGAACGAACGGTGATACAGCATTTCTGACAACCGACAACTCCAAGCTGTACCTTGTTGATCCGGTAAATTTCATTAATGTTCCCATGCTGGCAACCGTTACAGCTTCACACGCGCAGTTCCCTGGCACCGGTTTATCGAAGGAGCAGGTAGGGTATTTATTGTTTGACAGCAATACAGCTACTTATGGGGACTTAAATTCCGGTTCCGGTTCCTATTACACGATAGACTTCGGAGCAGACGCTTCTGTTAAGTTCAACGATATTTTCCTCATGCCAAGAGCATCATTCCCAGGCAGAATGGATGGTATGATTGTTCAAGGCTCGAACGATAATGTCAATTGGAAGAGTCTTACGAGCACTGCTGCCGGCTCGCAGGCAAACGCATGGACCGTTCTTAAAGTGAATGGAACGTCGGATCAAAGTTACCGTTATTTCAGACTGTATAACAGTAACGCGTGGTATGGAAACGCAGCGGAAGTTGAATTTTATGGTGAATATCGTGCAACGGCTGCTAAACTTGCTTCCACAATAACAAGCGTAGAGGCTCCTGCACAGGATGCAGCAAGTTTAAAGCTGCCAACAGTTCCAAAAGGTTATACAATAGCAATAAAATCAGCAACGCCTGCCGGAATTATCGGAACGGATGGTGCAATCGCAAAACCTGCTGCTGACACATTTGTATCTGTGGTATTTAGCCTAACAAAGACGGCAGATGGTACAACAGCGGATACGGGCAGCATCGCCACTTTGGTACCGGGAGTGACAACAGCTGAAAAAATAAACGTTTCAACGCTGGCAACAGTTATAGCTTCCGATAAGCAATTCCCCGGTACCGGTTTGTCGAAGGAGCAGGTAGGGTATTTGTTGTTTGATGGCAATATAGCTACTTATGGGGACTTGAATACCGGAGCCGGTTCCTACTACACGGTAGACTTTGGAGCAAACGCGTCTATTAAGCTGAGCGGAATTAAACTCATGCCAAGAGCATTGCAAAGCGGAAGGCTGAATGGACTCATTGTTCAAGGCTCCAACGATAATAGCAGTTGGTCAAACCTTACCCAAGCAGTAACAGCAGCGAAGGATAATTCATGGACCGAAATAAGATATGATAAGCTTTTGAATCATAATGGTTACCGTTATTTGAGGCTGTATAATAGCTCCGCTTGGTTTGGCAACGTAGCGGAAGTTGAATTTTATGGATATTATGATTTCAATGCAGTTTCCAAGGTGCTTGCACAGGACGGCTATACTAAGGGAAGCTACTACTTATACCTGAAGGAAATAGAACGGATTAATAACTCAGTAATCCAGCCGGGTGCCGACAAAGCGGCGCTTCTGGGCGATCTTTATCGGGCTCAAGGGCTGCTGGTAGCTGTGAATACCATTTATCCGAAAATCACCGTTACCTCTTCGATGGTAGTAGCTTCCACTAGTGCAACGGATGGTAAGGACGCTGCGACAAACGGATGGCGCGCTTTTGATGGTAATACGAGCACGTTCCCTGACACCACAACCGCAGCTGGTTGGGCACGCGTCGATTTGGGTGCAGGTAATGTAAAAGTGCTCGGCAGCATTCGGTATATGCCGAGAAACGGTCAGGCTTCCCGTATGAATGGAGCGCTGATCCAAGGCTCCAACGACGGTAGCAACTTTGATACCTTGTATACGATAAGCGGCGTTAGCGATATTAAATGGTATACGCAAACGATTACCAGCAGCACGGCATACCGTTTTTTGCGCTATTATACGCCTAACGGCTTTGCCAATGTCAGCGAGATGGAGTTCTATGAGAAGATTGTCGATCGTACGCTGCTCACGCTCTTGCTTACTCAAGCAGATGCAGTTGTCGCCGACCATTATACCGCCGAAAGCTATACGTCGTTCCAAACTGTGGTAACGAATGCGAAATCGGTTGCTGCTGACGCGACCCAGACCGCAGTTGATGCAGCCGCCGACAGCCTGTCGACAGCGTTGAACAGCTTGATCTATAAGATCGAGCCTTCCGTGAATCCCGCCGCACCAAATGGGTTAAACGGTTGGTACACGATCCCAGTGAGCATCACGTTATCCACCTACGGGAATGCGGAATATAATCTGAACGGCGAAGCCGCATGGCTTTCCTATGCATCTCCGATCACATTGGAGCAGGACGGCAACTATACCCTCAATTATCGGTTGAAGGATTCTGCAACCGTCCAAACAATCAAGGTAAACATCGACAGGACCGCTCCGGCAGATGCTACTTTTACTACGGATAATACGCCGGACAACGCCAAGGTTGCCGTCACAATCAGTTACCCGGATGATGCTGTCATGAAGGAATACAAAGTGGGTGATAACGGTACATGGACAACGTATACAGAGCCTTGTATCGTTAACGACAATGAAACGCTGTACGCAAGAGGAACGGATGCCGCAGGCAACGTCTCCAATGTAACGAGTTACACGGTCAGCATTATCGATAAGACGCCACCTGCGGACGCAACCTTCGTTGTAGACATTACAGCACCGACCAACCACGATGTTTCCGTAACGATCAACTATCCGGCGGACGCGGCAGTCAAGGAATACAAACTGGACGCAAGCGGCACATGGACAGCATACGGTGCTCCTGTAGTTGTTTCCGGGAATGTGACGGTATATGCAAAAGCAACGGATGCTGCGGGCAATGTATCAAATGTAACCCAATATGCGGTCGGCAATATCGATCATATAGCGCCTGCCGATGCAATCTTAGCTGTAGATACGACAGCTCCGACCAACCAAGGTGTCACCGTAACGATCAGCTTTCCGGCCGACGCGGCATTGAAGGAATACAAAATGGGCGCAAGCGGCACTTGGACAGCGTACGCCGCACCAGTCGTTGTTTCCGACAATGACACGGTGTATGCAAGAGGAACCGATGCTGTAGGCAATGTATCAAATGTGACGAGCATGACCGTAAGCAACATTTATAAGATTGCCCCTGTCACTGCCGCAACGCTTAATCCGGCAGCGCCCAACGGCAAGATCAGCTGGTACACGACGGATGTTACCGTAAGCTTATCCGTATATGCTAGTGTATACGGTGGAGCAGTGACAACCGAATATCAATTGAATGACGGTGCTTGGATTACCTACACGGGTTCCATTCCTGCCTTCGGTGAAGGGACTTATAAGTTCAGTTACCGCAGCACGGATCAAGCAGGCAATGTCGAACAGCTCAAAACCGTCGAGTTTAAGGTTGACAAGTCGGCGCCAGCATTAACCGTTCAATTGGATAAGACGTCAATATGGCCGGCTAATCATAAAATAGTGACAATCAATGCCATTCTGAATTCGAGCGATGCTGTATCGGGTGTTGATTCCGTGGTGTTAACCTCAATCACGAGCAACCAACCGGATAGCGGTAAAGGCGACATTCAGGCTAATTTCGGTACAGCTGCCACATCTTTTAGTTTACGTGCAGAAAAAGGGCGAATCTATACGATCAACTACACAGCAACTGACAAGGCGGGCAACAAAACAGTTACTTCCGTAACCGTGACCGTGCCTCATGATCAGTCTGGAAATGGTAATAACAATCAATCAGGAAATCATTAAGAAGCGTACTTCTTTCGGGTGGAAGGCCATGCGCCTTCCTCCCTATAAAAGTGGAACCGATAAGTTCTGCCAACAAATAAAAGAGCGCAAAACAAGAGCCACGGAGGGATACTGATAATCCCTTTGGGGCTCATTTCATTTGTATTCCCGGAATGACTTGGGGTAAAGTCGGTTGCTTCTGACACGGATCCAAGAGCAGGTTATTTGCTTATTTTGTTTACGGATGATTTTTTGGTAAATCCCCAACCATTTTTATCGATAAAAATGATTCATATAAGAGGAAGGCGATTCACCCAAAACTTTTTTGAACACTCTGGTAAAATAGAACGGGTTTTGAAATCCGAGTCGTTGGCTAATTTCCGAGATATTCAAAGTGGTGGTACGCATTAGATGCAGCGCTTTGTTCATTCTTAGGCGGGTATGCGCTTCAATAACGGTTTGTCCGGTTGTTTTGGCGAAAGTTGCAGAGATATGGCTGTAATTCAAATTCATGTATTCACTTAACCGTTTGGAGTCAAATTCCTCTTCGGCATGCCAGCTCAAATACTCCATGATTCGTCCTACATGGGCTTCTGCTTTTCCCGGCATTTTCGCTTTATCCATATTCGCTGCCGAGTGATGCAAGCTTAAGAATAGCTGGTAGGCATGCAAGCAGATTTCCGTCATCCGGTTAGGCCTTTGCTTGCGGCTGCTTTCGATCAAGGACTTCAAACGGTCTTCGGTTGTATGGTGAAGCGCAGCTGTTCCGAATTTAGGCATCTGAAGCACGTGTTGATAATGCTCGGGGAAATAGTAGTCCAGCTCGGAAATAGCGGACTGCCGTTTATATTCGATTCGTTCATCGACGATCGTTGTAAAGTGAATCCAATACCAGGTCGTTCCGGGAAGCGTCTCGGGCCGGCCCCAATGATGCACCCCCTTCTTCAAAAACAAGTGTTCATTTTCCCCCACAACGTAGTCGTTCTCTTCCTCCGTGACCTGCATGCTCCCTTTGGCGACGAATAGAAAGACATCGTAATCAAGCATCCGATCCGGATGAGAATACCAGTCCTGAGTTCGGTTGCTGCCAATATCCCGGATTAGTGGGAACCTGTCCGCTGTTAGATAAATGTTCCGGTCCATCCTTGCTCCCCCCCCATCCTTGATTTTGCCAAAAAAAGTGTAGGTAATAAAAATAAAATGCATTCAAAGCTTGTGTTCATACGATTATTATATGTATTGTACATCAAAAAAAGAGAGAGGTATAAGTATGGCTATACGTCTGCGAGAATATTCTTACGGTCAAATCAGGCTCGCTGAGGGACCGCTCAAGGCACGCTTCGAACTCAATAAACAATATGTCATGAGTTTAACGAATCAAAATCTGTTGCGAAACTTCTACCTAGAAGCCGGATTGTGGAGTTACAGCGGGAATGGGGGGACGACCAGTGCTTCGACCACGAGTAAAGACGGTCCCGAGCATTGGCATTGGGGGTGGGAATCCCCGACCTGCGAACTGCGTGGCCACATGATGGGGCATTGGTTGTCCGCTGCAGCACGAATCTATGCCCAAACCAAAGACCCAATGGTCAAAGCCAAGGCGGACACTATCGTCCAGGAGCTGGCACGTTGTCAGGAAGCGAACGGTGGGGAGTGGCTGGCGGCGTTCCCTGAATCGTATATGCATCGAATTGTCCAAGGCAAGTGGGTGTGGGCGCCACATTATACGGTCCATAAGTTATTGATGGGCCTCTATGAGATGTATAAGATCGCCGGAAATGATCAGGCATTGAAGATTATGGATAAAATGGCTTCCTGGTTTTATCGCTGGACAGAGCGATTCACCCGCGATCAAATGGACGATCTACTGGATATGGAAACCGGCGGGATGCTTGAAGTATGGGCGGATCTGTATGGATTGACACAGGCCGTAGAGCACCGGGAGCTGATTTATCGGTATGATCGGAGACGCTTTTTCGATACTCTTCTAGCGGGAAAAGACGTGCTTACGAACAAACATGCGAATACGCAAATTCCAGAAATACTCGGCGCTGCACGAGCTTGGGAAGTGACCGGAGACGAGCGTTTCCGCCACATTGTTGAAGCGTTTTGGCAATGCGCAGTCACACAGCGCGGATACGTATGTACTGGGGCGGGGGACGATGCGGAGCTTTGGATGCCTCCTGGGCAAATTGCCGAACGGCTGGGCGTTGGACAAGAGCACTGCTGCAACTACAACATGATGCGATTGGCTCAAGTGCTTCTTCGTTGGACAGGTGATCCCATCTATGCCGATTATTGGGAGCGCAGATTTATCAATGGCGTGCTTGCGCACCAGAATGGCGAAACCGGTATGATCTCTTATTTCCTCGGTGTAGGGGCTGGCAGCAAGAAAACATGGGGGTCGCCTACGCAGCATTTCTGGTGCTGCCATGGCACTTTGATCCAGGCGAATGCTGCGTACGAGACGCCGATCTATTCAGAGGACGAGGAAGGCATTATTGTCAATCAATGGATTCCTTCCAAGCTGGAAACCGAATGGGAAGGAACCCGTACCAGCCTCAGTCTGACACAAAACGGGCAAAATGGGCTTTATCCGCTGAACGGATGGTCGGTTGAGGGAATGACGGCGATCACACGGGTCGATATTCCCTCCATTCCGGTGCATCGTCCGGATCACTTTGTCTATGACCTGACCGTTACGTGCGAGCAGCCGACCGAATTGACCATTAAGCTTCGGCTGCCGTGGTGGCTCGCCGGAGAGCCTGTCATTTTAGTAAACGGAACCCCGCATTCAGGCACCTTTAAGCCGTCATCGTACTGTGAAATCAGCGGCAAGTGGAGCAATGGCGATACAATTCACGTTGAGTTCCCTAAACGGCTCAGGGTCGAACCGCTTCCCGGACAATCTGGTACCGTAGCTTTCCTTGACGGACCCATTGTATTGGCAGGGCTTAGCCAAGAAGAAAGGCGTCTGTACGGCAATCTCGAGGATCCGGAATCCATGCTGATCCCGGATCGTGAGCGCAATCATAGCTGGTGGAATCCGGGGTATTACCGTACCAAGGATCAGGAGCGGGGAATCCGCTTCATTCCTTTGTATGAAGTGAAGGACGAAATGTATTCGGTTTATTTCCCGGTTGAGCGGCGTTAAAGATAGCAGGGGGCAAGGATATGGCCCAGATCGATTCACAACTGGAGGATGTGGATCGCTATGTGTTTAGTTTAGCGACAGCTAATTTTGATATCCACCTTTTGGATAGTCCTAATTCTGAAGATGATTATCAGATAGCCAAGCATAATATTCTTTTCTATAAATCGGCAAGTATTGCGCTATCTCAGATACAGTCATGTCCGAATACAGCAATAATGCCGATATGTTCTGTCAAGAAGAGAGAACGATAGAGCAAATTGCGGGTGAAGTAGGAATGGGGTTTAGAACGTTCTATCGAATGTTTCAACAGAAGCACCAGATTTCAACAGGTGAACTCCGAAAAAAATGAGGCTCCGCTCATTTCAAAGATTCGGCTCCTTATCAGAAACTATTAACCGTCGTTTCGATATTCTTGTGGGGTGCTGCCAAAGTGCTTTTTAAAGATTTTAATGAAATGAGGCGTGGCAAGAAAGCCTAGTTTGGAGCTGATGTCGGAAATCTTTAGATCGGTGCTTTTTAACAGATATGCCGCTTTATCCATGCGCAGCGCGAATAAATAATCGCCGATGGTTTCTCCGGTTACGGTTTTATAGACTTTAGATAAATACACCGGATGGAGACCGATGTAGTCGGCAACCATCTGCAAGGACACGCCTTCGGAGAGATGCTCCTGAATAAAGGAACGGACTTTGGCCGTGATGATATTTTGAGTGCTCTCCAGATAGGTGCTGGAGCTTCTTTTCAAATTTGCTATTACTTTGGCGGCCCAGTCATATAAGCGCTGTTTGGATAAAAAGCTTGTTTTTCTAAGAAACAATTCAAAATCTTCGCCTATCTGCTCCTCCAGGTTACCGCCATTTTTGAGAATGCCGATCGAAAGCGAAGAGGACAAGTACAAGAAGACAGAAAACAACTGGTCGTAAGTATAGTCAGCCTCGGGGCTCGATAACTGAAGGGTATGCTCCAATTTCATAAGGGCTTCGTCCCAACTGCCTGATTCGAGCAATTGAGGGAGAAGTGGGGGTTCGAACAAGTTGATCGGTGACGACTCGAGTAGGTTGTTCGATTCGTCATCGCCAAGCGTAATGAAGTAGCTTTTATTCGCTCCTACATTTCGGTTGATCGTGGAAACGGCTTGTTGATATAACTCGGCGATCGAGTCAGGAAACACGCTGACCGGACTTAGACAAATCGATATATTGCCTTTCAAATAGGTCTGGACATGGTTTTGCAGCTTCACCGCGAAAGAATCGACTAGCTTCATCGCTTCCGTACGTTCCCGCGGCTTAAAGAGAAAGACAAGATATCCTTGCTCGGAAGTGCCGTGCCATAATTCAAAAACGTCTTGAAACACTTCTTCCGCGATATTCGTCACGGCATACTCCAGCAAGGAGAGAGACTTCAGGTCGTAGCCAGAGAAATCTTCTTCGAGGCGCACGAGCATGAGCATAAAAGGGTCACCTTTTTGGAAAGACAATCTCAATAGGGAAAGGCGTTCCTGCAGTACAGAAGCTGGCATCGGCTTCTTCTTGAGCAGGTCGCCCAGTAATTGGTCTTTTAGCAAGGGAAGGTTGGATTGAAGCGTATATTGAATACGCTGATAGGAGCTGATCTCTTTCCATTCGGCTTGAAGCGTTTCGATAGCGCTTTGGACGGAGGCCACCAGCTCCTCAATCACGACAGGTTTGAGCAAATAGTTAAAAGCACTTTGCTGCATCGCTTTCTGTGCATATAGAAAATCGTCATGGCCAGATAAAATAATGCATTTTACCTTTCGGGACAACCGGTTGATGTGCTCGATCAATTCGAGACCGTCCATCTCCGGCATCCGAATATCGGTAATAAGTACATCGATTGCTTGTTCCTCTGCAATCTTCAGCGCATCGGCGGCGGAATATGCCTGATACACGGCCTCGATTCCGTAATCCGACCAAGGGATCGTCAGTGCAAGGCTGTCGACGACCGTTTTCTCATCATCCACGATTAATAATTGATACATCATTTATCCCTCCGAATTTTCAAGATTGCCCCAATACAAGCTGATACTTAAACCCCCGAGCGAGCTATGTCCGAACTCCATCCCTGAAAACTTGCTGAAATGAATGCCTAGACGCTGCTGAATATTCCAAAGCGCACATCCCATCGTGTCGTCGAGCGGCTGTTTGATTTTGAGCTTTAGCGTTCTGATTTCATCCTCCGTCATGCCTCGCCCGTCATCCTCAACGGTGATCCGATAGCCAATATCGGTTTCCGTTCCTGTGACGATGACCTTGCCGGCCGACTGTTTTTTTTCGATCCCGTGGATGATGCTGTTTTCGACCAAAGGCTGGATGAGCAATTTTGGAATGATCAAACCGTTCATGGAGTCGGGGATTCGAATCTCATAATGCAGCCTGTCCATTCGCAGCTTCTGGATGGCCAAGTATTTGTTTACGACGGCCATCTCTTTTTGCACCGTTGTCATCGGCTCTTCGAGCCGGGTAGTGTACCGGAAATATTCGGCCAAATTTTGCGTCATCGCGGTAATAGCCTCATCGTGGCCAAGGCGCACTGAATTGTTGATGAAAAATAGACAGTTATACAAGAAATGAGGATTGATTTGGGCTTGCAATTGCTTCAGTACGGCCTCGCGGGATATGATCTTTTCTTTGTAAACCTTTTCGATGAGCTCTTCGATCTGGGCGGCCATTTCGTTGAAGTTGGCATACAGAAAATCGAACTCGTTGTTGGTACGGCGGCGAATCCTTGCTTTGAAATCGCCGTTTTTGAGCAGGCGAACTCCCTTTAGCAGTTCAAGCATCGGGATTTGAAATTTTCGGTACAACGAGGAGACGATCACAATGCCGGCCGCGAATAGGACGGCGCAGGATAAGTAAAATAATTTTTTGGTTTTGACAATGGGGTTTAAAGCGAGACCAAGCGGCATGTAATCGATCATGTACAAGCCCAGCTTTTGCGATTTCACATAGTTCACCAGATACTTATTATCCTGAAGATTGACGATCTCCGTGCCAGAATCCGAACGGATACCGCCCGCCAAAGCCTGAATCAAGTTTTGTGTCCTTGTGAGATCGGAGCTTGAATTCATTATTAAAGACATCCCTTGTTTATAGAAGAAAGGATCGTTCTTGTCCTGTTGCTTTGAATCGTCAAGAAGTTTAGTTAAATTATCCTTCGGAAAGGTGATTTGAATGGTGAAATCCTGTTCCACCTTTTCTTTTACGAAAACATTGGAGGCGGAGTCTAACATCCATTCCGTGGCGTTTCTGGCTGGAGGGGCCTTGAGACCCGTTATCGATGTACCGATCCACTGATGAATAATGGGAGACCAGATGCCGACGTGGTTGGTCCAACCTTCCGATAAACTTTGATACGTCAATTTGTTGGAAAGATCGCCGATCAACCGCACTTGATCATAAGAATCCATGATATCCATTGATGGAAGCAAGGCAACCAACCTGTCCTTGTCGATCGACACGGCAAGCATGTCCAATTGTTCCACATTTCGATCGAGATTATTAACCGCCGCTTGAACCTGATTCAAATTGCTGCTTTGGATGTCCGATTGGACGATATTCAAACTTGTGTTTATGGAATACGTATACATACCGAGAATGCATATGGTGGAAACGAGAACAAGCAAATTTAATGTAATAAAGGTTTTATAGTTTTTGAGCATCCGGATGCTCCTTTCGGCATTGATAGCCCCATTGTAGTCGTGATTCAAAGTGAATACAACTTGGAAAAGCTGCATGTTTGGATTGCGTTATTGCAAGTTTGTTTTACGCTATGTGCGGGTGGAGTAATAAGGTTGGAACAAAAGGGAATATGTGCAATAAATCGGGGTAACTTACGAACGTGAAGCTGCATGTACAATGAGCCGTATGTTCATGCATGAAGTTTAGAATGAACTATCTGATGTTTATTTTGAGCTATATCAGGACAATGTGCAGTGTCCTATACTGATGAAGCGAGGAACAATCAAATTATTGAGAGGGGTTTTTAGGAATGGCCAGAAAGTCGAAGTTCGCAGCTACATCGCTTGTCGCAGTCATAAGTCTGGGATCCATTGTCGCTTGCAGTTCCCAGCCTTCTGACAAGTCGGCTTCATCATCGGCACCATCAAATCAAACGACCGAATCCAAGCTCCATATTGTGAACGGCAAGATTGATCCTCCGGTTACGCTGACCACGGTAAGGTATACGGAAAATTCAATTACTTATAAGAATGGAGAAACCATCGAAAATAACGTCCATACCAAGTGGGCGAAAGATACGCTCGGAGTGGATATCAAGACGCTCTGGTCCTCTCCGGTAGGTGATGGATCCTTCGATACGAAGCTGAAATTAATGCTTGCTTCCGGGGACAAACTTCCGGATGTCATCTTTTCCGCCACTAAAGATACGGTAAATATGTTAATTGATTCCGGTAAAGTCATGCCTATTACCAGCGCATTTGAGAAATATGCCGGGAAGGCTTGGAAAGATGCTGTGGCAGAGCAGCCGGATGCATGGCTGCCGTACCAACGAGGGAAAGAGAAAATGGCTCTTCCGACGCTTCAGGAACCCATCAGTGGTTCCGCACCGGTTCTTTGGATCCGGAAAGACTGGTTGGATAAGCTTGGTCTGCAAGCACCTAAATCGCTGACCGATTTGGAAGCGATCATGGACGCCTTCGCTAACCAAGACCCGGATGGCAATGGGAAGAAAGATACGATCCCGTTTGACTTCGCTATGAAGGATACCATGGTTGGCTATCCTGTCGGCGATATCTCTTGGTTATTTGGAGATTTCGGAACGGTGCCGAGTCAGTGGAACAAAGATGCGAATGGAAACCTTGCTTACGGTTCCGTTCAACCCGGCGCTAAATTAGCCCTTGGCAAGCTAAGGGACTGGAAGAGCAAGGGGTATATTCCCGACGATGTTGCGCTTAATGATTGGAATAAAATCGTACAGGACGTAGCATCTGGGAAAGTGGGGATCATTGGCGGAGCGACCTGGTTTCCGAATTATCCGGGATCCATGGTCTATGCGAAGGATCCCAAAGCGGATTATGAACCCTACGCGATCCCTGCTGGACCGGATGGGAAAAGTGGAGTAAGAATTACTGCTTCTCAGGGCGGCGCTACTGTCATTAGCAAGGATATCTCGCCAGAGGCGCTGGAAGCCTATTTTCATTACATGAATACCCTGTGGGATGCGACGAACTCTGAGGATCCTCTCGTCCTGAAAGGCTTTCAAGAGAATTATGACTATGTCATCCAAGACGGCAAAGCTGTATTTGACAAGGATAAAATTCCGGGCGGGCAAGTATCAACGAAGAGTTATGTGTTAGGAGGGTGGATTTCGCCATCCAAATCTAGAATGATTGCCATGCTCAAAGACATTGCATTAGAGAAAACCCTTACCGCCAACGAGATGGCAATTAATAATATGCTGAATGGCAGTGATCCCTATGCTGACAAAAACCCAATGCAGTCCGCGTTTAATAAAGCATTCTTAATAACCGCTGATCAAGCCAAAATTGCCATGCCTAATCTGTTTCAAGGGCCAACGACTTCCACCCAAAGCTCGCGAAGCGAGTTTTTGAACAAGCTGGAAATGGATACTTTCACACAGATTATCTACTCGAAAGCACCTGTTGAGGAGTTTGACAATTTCGTAACGAAGTGGAAGTCCTCTGGCGGTGACCAGATTACGAAAGAAGTTAACGATTGGTTTAATTCGGTAAAATAACAAATCGAGGGGGCAGGCATTGATCGTGCCTCCCCCCTTATTATGTGAATGGGGAGTGGCAAACATGGAAGCCGTACAGCAATTGGCGGAACATAAAGCCTTGCAGAGAAGGAAACGACGGAGCGACAACTGGCAGTTATATCTAATGCTCCTTCCGGCCGTCATACTGACACTTATTTTTATTTATGCGCCTATGGGCGGAATCGTCATGGCTTTTCAGGATTATAAGCCGTATTCGGGGATTCTTCACTCCAAATGGGTAGGAATGGACAATTTCAAGTTTTTGTTCACGTACCCTGACGGTAAACAAGTCATCTGGAATACGTTCATCATCGCTGTACTCAAGATCGTTTTCGGTACAATCGCAACATTCACTTTTGCACTTTTGCTGAACGAGGCTCGTCAAAAATTCATGAGAAATACGATTCAAACGATTGTGTTTCTGCCGCACTTTTTATCATGGGTTGTTTTGGGCGGCGTGTTTATGGAAATATTGGCTCCGAACGGAGGGCTTGTCAATCAATTTCTGCAGGACGCCTTCGGCATCAAGCCGATCTTCTTCCTTGGGGATAATCGCTATTTCCGGGCTACCATTGTCGTAACCGACATCTGGAAAGAATTCGGATACGGTTCGATTCTTTTTCTGGCGGCGTTAGCGGGCATTAATCCATCGTTATATGAGGCAGCTGAAATCGACGGTGCGGGAAGGTGGAAGATGACGCAGCATATCACGATTCCGTCGCTCGTCCCTACCCTCGTCGTCGTTGTCACCTTGTCCCTCAGCCAAGTGCTAAATGCCGGCTTCGACCAAATTTTTAATATGTACAATCCGCTGGTTTATCAGACCGGCGATATTATAGATACCTTTGTATACCGTATGGGTCTTATCGGCGGAAACTTCAGTGTTTCCACCGCGATCGGTCTTTTTAAGTCTGTCGTCGGACTTGTGTTGATCATTGCCTCGTACCGGCTTGCGGGGAAATTTGCGGGCTACAAAATATTTTAAAAAAGAGAGGAGAGGACAGAAATGCTTAGAGCAAGATCAGGATACAAGGTATTTCAAAGCGCTAATTATTTATTTTTAAGTTTGCTTGCCCTTCTTTGTCTGATTCCAATGGTTCATGTAGTATCTGTCTCGTTCAGCTCCGCCCCTGCGGTTGCCGCGCACGAGGTTACGTTTTGGCCAATCGGGCCCACCTTATTTTCGTATAAGAAAGCACTGGGGAGTCCCGAGCTATATCATTCTGCTCTCGTTTCGGTAGAGCGAATCCTTCTCAGCTTTGTCATCGGGTTAACGATCACTTGCATGGCCGCTTATGTCCTGTCTAAAGGCGAAGGCCGCGACGGGATTGGAGGGTATAAGTTCTTTGTCGGATTCTTCGTATTCGCAATGCTATTTAACGGCGGAATGATTCCTATGTATTTGGTCGTAACGAAAATCGGGCTGTACGACTCCATCTGGGCACTGGTCCTCCCGGGGGCCGTTAACATTTTCAACCTGATTCTCGTCATGAATTTTTTCAAAGCCCTTCCCAAGGAACTGGAAGAAGCGGCATTTATGGACGGGGCCAATCATTGGACCGTATTCAACAAGCTTTTCTTGCCTTTATCCATTCCCGTGTTGGCGACGGTCGGATTGTTTTTGATCGTAAACGACTGGAACGAGTGGCTGGCCGGAAGCATCTATATGAAACCGAATCATGTACCGCTCGCTACTTATCTGAAATCCATCATTAGTATGCCCGAAATCAATTCCAATAATGTCAAAGTATTGGCCCAAACGAATTTTCAGGCACTCATGTCCGCACAGATTGTGATCGGTGCAGTCCCGATTCTGGTTATTTATCCGGTGCTGCAACGCTTTTTTGCAGCCGGGCTTGTCATTGGTGCCGTTAAGGAATAGATAGGTCTCTCTTGGTCTGGCTACTTGTATGGCAATGAAGGCTCAATCGAAAAAAGCGAAGAAAAAGATTAATTTGGATTCGGAACCGCGCAGTGGCAGACCAGAATTATTGATATCGGGGGAGGTATCTATGCAAAATTTACCGCAAGAATTGCAAACAGTCTTGAAAGAAATCGCGCTACTGCATGTGGAATTCTCAAAAAAGAACAGACTGGACTCGTTCGGGAAGCTGAACTTGCTTGCTAAGAAGAACGGTATCGTGTTCGTCGGAGATTCCATCACTGAAGGGTTCCCGCTATACGAGATGTACCAAGGGAGTAAACCGATCTATAATCGCGGAATCAGCGGATACACTTCCTTGGAGTTGCTGGAAAATCTGCAAGAAATGGTCTGCGATCTGGAGCCGTCGACGGTCGTCTTGTTGATCGGTACGAACGATTTGGGTATTGGTAATAAACCTGAGGAAATCATTCAAAGGATCGAGCAAATCTGTTCCGACATCAAAGGGAAGTTGCCCTATGCATGTATCCTTGTCCAGTCGATCTATCCGATCCGTAACACCGAACATCACAAAGTGGCTAGTTTCTTCGAAAGTGACCGCAACAACGAAGAAATTCGGCGTTTAAATGCGATGATTTATGAAATGTCTAACCAGTTAGGCCTAAAGTATATCGACCTTTACTCCAAGCTTGGCGATAAAGATGGCAGCCTGAAGATCAATTTTACGACAGACGGACTTCATCTAAGTATCGAGGGCTATGAAATGGTATACGATGAACTGAAAAAGCACTTTTAGATAACTTTAATGATTGGACCGAAGAAATGTTAATTCTGAAAGGAACGATGCTCATGATCATCACTAAACTGAAAACCAATCGTATCACAAATCCGTTGGGATTCTCCATGGGTGCCCAGCCTCGACTTTCTTACGTCGTGACGGGTACCGACGCGAAGAAGCAGATCGCCGCCCGATACGAAGTCGCGCTGGACGAAGCGTTCTCGTCCGTCGTATTCGATAGCGGCAAGCGCACTGATATTGACAGCATTTCCTTCGAACTGCCGGTCCAACTTCAGCCGAGAACCCGTTACTACTGGCGGGTAGAAGTATGGGCGGACAACGGCGACCATGCCGTCAGCCCAATCGCTTGGTTCGAGACGGCGAAGCTGGACGAACCGTGGGAGGCGAAGTGGATTGTTCCCGAAATGGACAAGGAGCACCATCCGGTGCTCGGTCGGACGTTCAAGCTAGCCGGGCCGATCGCTTCCGCGCGGGCGTATGTCTGCGGGCTCGGATTGTACGAGATGCAAATGAACGGCATAAAGGCCGGCGACGAATATTTTGCTCCGCACTTCAACGCCTACCACAAGTGGCTGCAGTACCAGACGTACGACGTTACACCGATGCTGCGCGAAGGCGACAACCGCGTAGAGGTCACCCTCGGCAACGGGTTATACAAGGGCCGCTTCGGGTTCGATGGTCATTCGAAGGAGTTGTATGGCAGCGAGTTCGCACTTCTGTGCGAGATTCGAGTGAAGTACGCCGACGGAACGACGGAGGTCCTGAAATCCGATACGGAATGGACGGCGGAAAGAAGCAGGGTCATAGGCGGCAACCTGTATGACGGAGAAATCTACGACGCGACATTCACGGCGACGGAATCGTACTCGGTTCGCGAAGGCAACCTCGGATTAGAACGCCTGAAGGCGAGGCTGAGCTTACCTGTTGTTGTGAAGGAAGAGTTGAAGCCGATCGAGGTGATCCACACGCCAGCAGGCGAGAAGGTGCTCGACATGGGCCAGAACATGGTCGGTTGGATTCAATTCCGTACACGCGCTCC
The DNA here is from genome assembly GCF_025369935.1 of Paenibacillus andongensis. Taxonomy (NCBI): domain Bacteria; kingdom Bacillati; phylum Bacillota; class Bacilli; order Caryophanales; family Paenibacillaceae; genus Paenibacillus; species Paenibacillus andongensis. Next base: position 2,234,111 of record NZ_CP104467.1, read on the forward strand.
GAAGGGAACGGTCATCCGGCTTCAGCACGGCGAGGTTTTGCAGGATGGCAACTTCTACCGGGAAAACCTGCGAACGGCCAAGGCTGAATATGTCTATACGGCTGATGGGGAGGAAGCGGTCGTCCGTCCGTTCTTCACTTTCTACGGATTCCGCTACGTGAAGGTGGAAGGCTGGCCAGGCGAGCTCGATCCGAACGACTTCACAGGCTGCGTCCTCTACTCTGATCTGGAGCAGACCGGCAGTTTCGAGACGAGCGACCCGCTCGTAAATCGATTGTTTCTGAACGCGCTGTGGGGACAGAAGGGCAATTTTCTGGACGTTCCGACGGATTGCCCGCAACGGGACGAACGGATGGGGTGGACGGGAGACGCCCAAGTGTTCTCCGGGGCGGCTTGTTTCAACATGGATTCGTACGTGTTCTATTCGAAGTACGGTTACGATATGGCCCGGGAACAAGAGGATCGCGGAGGGATGGTTCCGATGGTCGTGCCCGCCGTGAACGTTCCGAGCGGCGGCTCCAGCGCTTGGGCGGACGCGGCCACGATCATTCCTTGGAATGTATATCTCCACTACGGAGACAAGGCGATTCTGAAGCAGCAGTACGAGAGCATGAAGAGCTGGGTCGATTTCATCATCCGTGCCGACGAAGGCTCGGGCGGCCGGAGGCTCTGGACGGTCGGGTTCCAATTCGGAGATTGGCTTGCGCTCGACGGAAGCAATCCCGATTCGGCGATGGGGGGCACCGACACGGACTTCATTGCCTCCGCCTATTACTGCTATTCCTCGCGATTAGTCGCGAAGGCGGCAAAAGTGCTGGGACGAGAAGATGATGTGTCTTATTACGAACGAATCTCCGGGGAAGTCAAGCAGTCCATCAAGGATGAGTTCTTCTCGAAGAACGGACGTCTCGCGCTCGATACCCAGACGGCGTATGCGGTGGCGCTGTACATGGACTTGGTGCCGGCGTCGTACCGGAAGCGCGTCGTGGATGGATTGATTATTCGTCTTCGGAAAGACAACAATCATCTCCGAACCGGCTTCGTCGGAACGCCTTATCTGAACTTTGCCCTGTCGGATAACGGTTGCGAAGAATTAGGCTATACGCTGCTCCTGAACGACGACTATCCGAGCTGGCTCTATGCCGTCAAGCTGGGAGCCACGACCATCTGGGAACGTTGGAATTCGATTAATGAGGACGGGAAGATCGGCCCGCCTGGCTTGAACTCTCTGAATCACTATGCCTATGGAGCGATCGCAGAATGGATGTACCGGGTGATCGCGGGGATGAACCCGGACGAAGAAGCACCGGGCTTCCGTCGAATAAAGCTGGCGCCGAAGCCGGACTTCCGCTTGCGGTGGGCGAAAGCCGTGATCGATTCCGCGGCAGGCACCTATAGGAGCGAGTGGGCATTCGACGAAGAGGGGCGGCTCGAATTCCGGTTCGAGATCCCGTTTCATTCGACAGCTCTCGTTCGCCTGCCGCGCGCCTCGGCGGATCTTCTGTCGATCGACGGTCCCGCGCCTACTGTGCCCGCGATTCAAGAGGGTGATGACGTTAAGCTCGAGTTGGAAAGCGGTAACTACGTGATCCGTTACATGCCGACCAAGAGCTATATCAAAATTCTCAGCACGTATACGCCGCTGGTCGTTCTGGCCGAGAACCAGCATGCTCGAGAGTTGATCTCCCCTATGGTCCCTCCCGGTTTCGAGCTGGATCCGGGTGCGCTTTGGTACAAAGTTCGAGACGTTTCGATTAGGGATTTTGCCGCTCATTACCCCATGGATGCGAGCATGCTCGACGAGCTGGATACGAAATTAAAGGCACTGCGCTAAGGACTCACCTCTTAATGGGAAATAGAGGGAGTATATATATACATGCATGCAATCCGCTCAATGTCTAGTATAAATATCAGTTTAAAGGCGTTGAGTGGCTCTAGGTGACAAATTAACAGTAGAACGAAAGGTATTTTCATCAAACTCAACGATTAATAAAAGCGCAGAAAAATATTAAGTGGAACCGCACTCGATTATCTTTCAAACATTGGGGGTTTTGGGACATGAAACGAAGTGCTCATCTGATTGACCCGGAATTAAAGGCATATGCGGACTCGTTGCCTGATGGGGGATTAACTAGGGAAGTATTACCCTATGTCATTGAACTCTTAGGAAACCAAATTAGGCCGCTTCCGGAGGATTTACCACTCACAGTATCGGAAAAGTTTGTTCCCGGTCCCGAGGGGGCTCCGGAAGTACGAGTCCTCGTATTTACGCCAACTAATACAAGTACTCCGCGACCCGGTTATTTATATATCCATGGTGGGGGCATGGTGATGGGGTCTCCGGAAGCTGACCAGGTAGACACTGCGGAAATGGCAGTAGCACTCGGATGCAGTATCGTATCCGTCGACTATCGATTGGCACCGCAAACTCGCCACCCTGGACCAATCGAGGATTGTTACGCTGCACTCTTTTGGATGTACAACCATGCGGAAGAATTAGGCATTGATCCGAACCGCATAGCGATTGGAGGGGAGAGTGCCGGCGGAGGTCTCGCAGCTTCCCTTTCCTTGCTCGCTCGTGACCGAGGTGAAGTGCCAATTATTTTTCAACGAATTGCAGCTCCTATGCTGGATGATCGTACATGTATAGCAGAACCTCACCCATACAACGGTGAATATATGTGGACGGCAGAAAGCAATCGTTTCGGGTGGACTTCATATCTGGGACATGAACCGGGTATTGATGGCGTATCTTACTATGCTTCAGCATCCCGGGCCGAGGACCTGACCAGGCTGCCGGCAACGTTCATCACTGTAGGAGCCCTTGATCTTTTTCTGGATGAGAGTATGGAATATGCCCAACGCTTAATCCGCGCAGGAGTGCCTACGGAACTACATGTCTATCCAGGCGCATTTCATGGCTCCCCCGCAGTGAATGATGCCCGGATTTCAAAAAACGAGCAGCAAGCGCGTTTTGATGCTTTGCACCGTGCATTTTATGGATAAACCGATGGTGGTAAAATCTCCGTGAACGTTTACGGCGGATGGTTGTGCCAGCCAAAACACATCGATCCGAGCAACTTCCGACCGGTCACGAAATAGGGGGTTGCTTCGAGCACCTTCTTTGACTACATCGTGAATTCCGTCGTCTCCGTCCGTCAGTATATAGCATACACGCAGTTCCAGGCTCTCTAGAAGCAATTTGCAAGAGGAGCGGAGAAGATCATTGATAGAAAAATTAGAACATACCTAATGGAGGTGCATGAAATGACATTTTCGGAAAATTCAACATTGGGCGAATTACTTAGTCATATAGCTGCGGCTGGAGTTTTGGAAAAGCATTTGCCTGGAGTCACGACAAGTCCGATGGTAAGTATGGGAAAGAGCTTCACCTTGAAGCAATTTAGCGCTTTTCCGCAGGCGAATATTCCCGCGGACCTCCTTTCTGCGATTGTGAAGGATTTAGCGAGTATTCCAACAGATGATCAGCCGAGTCCTCGGCAGAACGACCGTAGCGAACGCCAACAGGTAACCCAATCCATGGATGGGGTCGCGATCGTGACAGGAGCCGGCGGAGGTATTGGCCGTGCTGCTTCAATTAAGTTATCCCAAGCAGGATTCAAGGTCGTCGCCGTCGACTTTAACACCATGACGGGCGAAGAGACGGTTAAACTCATCCTCGAACAAGGCGGAGAAGGCATGTTTGTTCAAGCAGACGTCTCCAAGGAAGAGGATGTTGAACGATATACGAAGATGGCCATGGATGCGTACGGTCGAATCGACGTCTTTTTTAACAACGCCGGTATTCTGCAGAAGTTCTCGCTGATCGAGGATCTTGATACATCCGATTTCGATCGCATGATGAACGTTAACGTTCGGGGTGTTTTCCTTGGATTGAAGAAAGTGCTTAAGGTAATGAACGGCCAAGGGTTCGGTTCGATCATTAACACAGCGTCGACCGCAGGATTGCGTGCCGAGCATAGTATGGCCGCTTATACCGCAAGCAAGCACGCCGTCATCGGTCTGACGAAAGCAGCGGCGATTGAATATGTACGCAAGGGTGTTCGCGTGAATGCCATATGCCCAGGTGGTGTCGATACGGCGCTGACTCAGTCCGTTCCTATGATGATGCAGGAATCCGGGTATACACCTGAAGAGTTCCCTAACATGCGGCTCGGGCGATTCGCAGAACCTTCCGAGATTGCGGAGATGGTCGTGTTCCTGGCGTCTGACAAGTCCAGCTATATGACAGGCTCGATTATCGTGGTGGACGGCGGATTGACGCTGTAAATGCAAACTAGTTTCTATACTTCAATAAAATAGGAGGATTAATATGAAACAGAGAATCAAAATCGATAAGACCGCTCCAAACGTAGGTGCATTGGATTTTTCCTGGTTACTGGACGCGCCTGCGGGCAAGCATGGGTTCACGGAAGTTAAAGATGGGCGTTTATACTTTGAGGATGGCACTCGTGCGAAATTCATTGGATTTAATGTGCCCACTCGTTCCAATACGCCTGACCATGAAACAGCGGAGCGTCTCGCGGAACGCTTTGCGTCCTTGGGCGTTAATGTCGTCCGCCTTCATGCAGCCGATGCGCCCCTCGGCCCCTCCGGCTGGAGCTCGAGTCTCGATAACCCGTTGATCGACTACAATAGCGGTTCAAGCCGAATCTTCAATGAGAAGGGCCTAGATCGCTTTGATTATTTTGTTGCGAAGTTAAAAGAGAAAGGCATTTACCTGCAAGTGGATCTCTTGGTGGCTCGTGCTTTTATAGACGGAGACGATCTGGATTATCCTGATGCGCCAGGCTTTCCCTTTAAGAGTTTTACTCATGTGAATGAACGTTTGATCGAGCTTCAGAAAGAATATGCGACTAAACTCCTTTGCCACGTAAATCCTTACACCGGCTTGGCCTTAATTGACGACCCTGCGGTCATGAGCATTCAGATCGCGAACGAGGACTCTGTCATTAAAGGTACAGAGGACATTAAGAACGAGAAGGGTATTGCGCCGTACCGGCAGGAGCTGCAACGCCGCTTCAACCGGTTCCTGCTTGCCAAGTATGACACAAGGAAAAATCTGGCCCAAGCATGGACATTTAACGGAACATGCGCGCTTGGCGAAGATGAAGACCCAGAAGCGGGCACCGTGCTTTTCCCCGAGGGCAGCTTCTACCAAGTGACCAACAACCCTATGGGGGAATGGACGGGCATAGGAAGCCCCGCCCGCTATGCCGATTTTACGGATTTCGGCATCTATATAAACCGGCGGTATTATGGCACAATGATTGACCATGTTCGATCACTGGGGGCGAAAGTGCCTATCAACACCAGTAACCTATTGAACGGTGCTGCGGATGTCTACTCCCATTCGGACGGCGACATTATGATGAACAATACGTACTTCAACCATCCGATGCCGCCTTTTCATCAGGAAACGCTAGTTGTGCCGGGCATGCGGGAATATGTAACGTCCAATCCGTTGCACGTGCACAAGGATGGCATATTCATGCGCACCGAAATGTTGCAAATGGCTACCACGGCAGCGGTTAGGGGCAAGCCCTTTATTCTGAGCGAGTGGAATGAGTATGGCGTGAATCCTTTCCACTCTACGGCATTCCTATCGATGGCGGCATATGCTTGCCTGAACGATTGGGACGGTCTCATGCTCTATTGCTATCATACGTCCGAAAGCTGGAACGATCAGCCCGACGATGTGATTACCGACATTTTCGACGCTTATAACGACCCGTCGTTGATATGCCAGTTCGGTTTCATGGCGACAGTGTTCCTTAAGGGACTCGTGCGCCCTGCGGAGCACCGGGTGGATCTGGTATTCACGAAGAACGATCTAAAGACCTTGCCGGCTTCCTTTAGTATGCCGAATACTTTTCTTCCTTATATCACCAACATGCGCAACGTGTTTCTGGATCAAGGAGATACCTATACGGGGGACGCGGACGTAGCGATTACGGCAGGCTTTGTGAACAACGGCGATCTTTCCCAGGCGGAACGTTCCGTATACTTCGCTTGGTCGTCTTATCGGGACGCATGGCGGCATGCTGCTGGTGGAGGACGGCTGGAGCGGCTTGCCGCCGAGACCGATGAGCTGCTTCCCGGCGCGAAGCTTGGCGACAAGACCCTCGTTTTCGATGACATCGCTTCTTTGGCTGGACATGGCGATTACACCGCTTTTGCCGCTAATCTAGATGCCGCATTCAAGCGTTGGGGTCTACTGCCTCATGATCGAGGCCTTGTCGGCAATGCGCTCGTCTCGGATACCGGCGAGCTGGACTTTGACCCAGAGGCGGGAACCTTCCGTATCCGTACCGAAGGGTGCTCCTACTTCAGCGGTAATCCGGTCAGCGGGATCACGTTGACGAAGGATATTTCCCTGACTCTCAGCAACGATCGAATCTCCGCAGCAGCGCTGCCAGTGAACGGCCCTTCCGTAGAACGGACGGAAACGATTCTACTGACGATTCTCGGAGAAACCGGCATGGACGAAACCATCTTCACCGTAGAAGGATTCGTGACGACGGTCGATCATCAGGGGAAATTGTACGCAGATACCCCTGAAGGTAATCTTTTCGTACGATGTAATTCTGCAACCCTTACTGCCCTGGACACGGTCGGAGCCCCAATAGCTAGCATCGAAGGGACGACTACTGAGGACGGTGTGACCTTTATGCTTGACGGCACAATCCCTGCTGTCCACTTCCTGTTGGAAAAGAAGTAAGGTGGGGAAGATAGGAAGCGGAAATTAAAGGTATTTGTGTTTGATCAAATTCACTATTTACCGCAAAGGTAGCCATCAAAGTGGTTGTTGAATTTTTAACGATTGATTGAACTGGGCATCCGCAAGAAAATCTGAGGCTCTTTCTTATGAAGAACATTCGCCCTCAACTTGGAGTTTTTGACTAAGTAGAGGGCGAATTTTTTAGATTCGTTGGGAGAATTCTCTTCCAATCAATGCGGGAACTATAATATCCGAGCAGGAATACGGATCGAAACAGCCGTCCCTATTCCTGGTTTACTATCAAAAGTAAGTCCGTAATCCAAACCATAAAACAAATGGATCCGCTCATTAATGTTTCGCAGGCCGTATCCGCTCCCTCTTGTTCGATTCTTGAGATCATTCGTAAGCAGTTTCTCCAAGACGTCCGGAGACATCCCTTCTCCGTCATCAGAAACGATAATCACAATATCACCTTTGTCCAATTTGCCTGTAATCTGGATCGTTCCGGTCTCCTCTTCCGTACACAGAATACCATGGATGATCGCGTTCTCTACGATAGGCTGAAGGGTTATTTTTTGTATTCCGTATTCCAGAATCTCTTCATCCACCTGAATGTCGAGCAGAACTTTATTCGCATAACGAGTACTTTGGATTTGCATATAACTGCTGACATGGAGAAGCTCATCACGGATGGTGATGACCGTATTTCCCATGCTTAAGCTGAGTTTGTAGAACTTAGAAAGAGAGGTTACAACCTTTCCAATCTCGTCAGTCATTCCGTTTCGAGCCATCCATTTCAACATATCAAGCGTGTTGTAAAGGAAGTGAGGATTAATTTGCGCCTGCAGCGCTTTTAACTCCGCACTCTTGATTTCTTGTCCGGACAGAAATTGATCTTCCAGCAATAACCCGATTTTGCCGACCATATAATTGTAATTCTCGATCAACTCCCCGAACTCGTCCCTGGATGGGGGCAATGAGAGCGCTGCGACGTTGCCTTCTTGCACGTTACGCATTTTACGCATGATCTGGGTTAAGCGCGAAGTCATATAATTGGAAATCAGAATGGATAGAAGAAAAGCGATCAAAGCGATTGCGATGAGCAGGATGAGTGAATTCTGCAGCATTGCTTTGCTCTCGGAAGCAATCTCCTCTAGCGGAACCGCTGTAACCATATACCAATCGGTCCCGGGGATCATTCTGCTTTGGAGATACACTTGATGGGATGAATTCGCCAGTTTGACAAAATGAGGGCCTCTCTTAGCGGAGCTAATCACCTCATCCTTACCAATCTTATATTCCCGTTGAAGCGTAAGATTCGAACTGGCGACGTTATCCCCGTTGGAATTCTCGATATACGTCAGGCTGTTCCGGATGGGAGCAGCGTTGATTAAGATATCCATGACCGCGTCTACCGGAATGTCCAATCGAATGACGCCAAGAAATTCAGAGTAATCATTGGGGTTACGAAATGGCCGTAGAACCGCCAAGAAACTATTGCTGTCTGCATCCGAATCCGTGAAGTAAGAGCCGGGGGCCCATAAAATCCCTTCACCGTTGTCCATTAACCGCTTGAACCAATAGGTCTGACGTGCTTTCTGTAGACTGAACAGGTTGACGTTCTCTTCGGAATAAAACAATTGTTCGTTAACGAACAATTTGACGCTTTGGATATCCCGTTTGTCCTCGAAGGAAGATAAGAACGGCCGCAAATCTAGAAAATCTCTGTACTGCTTGAAGAAATCATCGGTGCGCGCATCGGAGGTCATTACATCGGTAAGCATTTTCTCCGACAACAGGATATCGCTGGCAGAGCGGATTTTTTGAATTTTATAGGAGAGAAAGGAGAATGACTGGTCGAAATTTCGCGAGACCGAGAATGAGGTCCTGTTCAAGAATTGCTTGTAGAGCTGCTCCGAAGACAGATAGAAATAGCCGCCGAGTGGAAGGACGATCAACACGAAGAAGGAAAGGATCAGTTTATGTCTAAGCTTGAGATCGGAGAAAAATGGGAAGTGCCGGGCTGCCTTTAACCTCATCATTCGAGTCCCTCCCTGTATTCGGATGGATTGCTTCCGGTAATCTTACGGAAGCACTTCGCAAAGTAATCTCCGTTGCTATACCCCACGCTTTTCGACACATCCGCCACTTTGCGCGAAGGATCACGCAGAAGCTCTTTGGCTTTTTCAATCCGGTAATTCGTCATATAATGATTGATCGTTTGACCCGTTTCCTGCTTGAAGCGGTTGCACAGATACGAAGTCGTAAGCAGGGTGTGGGCGCTGATTTGGCCGATGGACAGATGTGCGTCAGCGTAATGGTCATGCACGAATTGATGGATGTCGTTAACAATACCGCTATACGGGGATTTTTCCGTGCTCAGCGACGCATAGCGTTCCACCTTCATGACGAGGAAATCCCTCAGCTCGCTTATGGTGTCGAATTCGTTCATCATGTTCCATAAGAAGCCCGGGCTATCGACATTGTCGAACAAGCGAATGTTCCGATCTGCCGACGCCCGGACCAGTGCCATCAGAAGTTGGAAAAAGATTTCTTTTACATAATTGACCATCGTGTTCTTATGCTGCTTGATATCGAAGGTGAGACTGGAGATAAGCCGAATCGATTGCTCGATTTCCAGCTTGGACAGATGCTCCTCGAACATGGTTGCTATATGAGGGACGAAGGAATACGAAGGTGTCTTGTTTTCGTTATACCCATATACGGAATAACCGTTAAAGAACATATACTGCAAGGCCATGACGGCTGTGCGGTAGGATTCTTCAGCACCGGCCAATCCTATGACCGGCTTGCCTGACGCGACGAATACAATGTCCTTGTCCGGCAGGATATCCAATAAGTTCGAGGCGAACCGATCGGCAACATCCCGGAGGTCGTCCAAATTGCCGGATGTGACGTACAGGTGGATGATGATATGAGACTCGTCTTTCACTGCGGCAATGCCTGTCGTATTGGATTCTGTCAGCAATCCAGATGCCAAACCATAGATGTAATCCGCTGTCATTTCCATTTGTTCCGGCTTTACCATATTCTTATTACGGATTTTGACAAGCAACGTTTGCAAACGCATCCGGGCAGGAAATGTATATCCGGCAAGTAGCATCAACTCATTGATTCGCTCTTTATCGGATTGCGGTTTCGTAATTACTAGCGCCAGCTCGCTTGAGATGAGAGGCATAGCGGCTTGGATCACATCCGTCTCCGCTTTGGGAGTCACCCTTGTCGATCGAACCTGCGAAACCGCGAGCCGGAGGGCGTCCTGCAGATCGCTTAATTCAATGGGCTTCTCGACGTAGGATACGGCTCTAAGCTTAATGGCCGATTTCAGATATTGCTTGTCAGAGAAGCCACTCATGAAAATGATTTGACAGTCCGGATCCAGTTCCCGATAAGCGGTCGCAAGCTCTATACCGTCCATTTTGGGCATTCGCACGTCGGTTAACAGCAGTTGCGGGCGCTCCCGGCGTGCGATATCAAATGCCTTGCTCCCATTGCTGGCCTGGTACACAGTCCCGATTCCTAATTCGTTCCAGGGAATTGCCCCGATAATTCCCTGAAGCGTAAATGGGTCATCATCCGCGATTATTATCTTCAGCACGAAGAGTACCTTCTTTCGAAATTCATATTAGTTACGATAGTACAATATATTTGGCTAGATTACAATTCTGTCTGGTTAAATATGTGTTGGTAATCCGTCATGATGATGATAACGCTTTTGCGATAATTACAAAGACAACAGGAGGGTTCAACAGTGAAACGCGAATCGATACTGCGGCATCTGATCAAGAACCGGCTATTGGTAATGATGTCTCTGCCGGCAGTCATCTTCTTCTTCATCTTTAACTATTTGCCCATTGCCGGATTGGTTATTGCCTTCAAGCAATACAACTACCAAGACGGTATTTTAGGAAGTCCTTGGACGGGATTTGACAATTTTCGGTTTTTCTTCATATCAGGAAAGGCCATGCTTGTGACGACCAACACCTTTTTGTACAACATCGCTTTTATCGTTGTTAACAACATTCTAGAGATCGTGCTTGCAATTGCACTTGTGGAAATAGCGGGCAAGTGGTTTCGCAAAATTACGCAGTCGATGCTGTTTCTGCCTTATTTCGTATCATGGGTAACCGTAGGGCTACTGGTCAACGGATTTGCTGATTTTGATTCGGGTATCATTAACGGCTTCTTGCGATCGAACGGATCTGGAACTATCGACATTTACAATTCTCCAGGTTACTGGCCGTACTTGATCGTCCTTGTCAGTGCGTGGAAGTCTATTGGTTACGGGATGGTCTACTACCTGGCTGCAATTATGGGTGTGGATAGCGAAATTTACGAAGCTGCAGAAATTGATGGGGCGAATGTTTTCCGCCGAATTTGGCATCTGACCCTGCCGTTTCTTATCCCAACCATCGTAATCCTGGTGCTCCTTGCGATCGGGAACATTTTCCGAGGAGATTTCGGCTTGTTCTACCAGCTTATCCAGAACAACGGTGTGCTGTTCGACAAGACCGATGTTATCGACACATTCGTCTTCCGATCCCTGCTAACAACAAGGGAGGAAGGCATGGCGGCAGCTACCGGCTTCTACCAATCGATACTGTGTTTTGTCACAATCATACTAGCGAATTATATGGTCAAGAGATACAACAAGGATTACTCGCTTTTCTAAAAAGGAGGTGTAACAGCTTGAAAAAAACAACTGCGGATGTCGTGATCTTTAACATCATATCATATCTACTGCTTGGAGCCTTTGCGATCATATGCATCGTGCCATTTCTAATGGTCCTGTCTTCTTCCTTCACCAATGAACAGGAAATTGTACGTAACGGATATACATTATTCCCGTCTTCCTTCACGCTCAAAGCTTACGAGGTCGCCCTTAAAGACCCGAGGATCATTCTGAGAGCTTACGGCATTACGATAATGGTTACGGTAATCGGTACAATAGCGAGCGTATACTTGATGGCTATGACGGCTTATGTCATTCATAAGCGCAATTTCCGTATAGCGAACGGCTTGGCTTTCTATTTTTTCTTCACAACGCTATTCAACGCTGGTCTGGTTCCCTGGTATATCCTGATCATCAAATACTTGCATTTGAAAGATAATTTGCTTGTACTTATTCTGCCTTCGTTGCTTAATGTCTTCTTCATCATTGTTCTGAAAGCGTTCATGCGAGGAGTGCCGGAAGCGTTAAGCGAATCCGCATTTATGGATGGGGCGAACGAATTCCGTATATTCAATTCTATTATCCTTCCCGTAAGCAAGCCTGTGCTTGCGACGGTTACGCTCTTTGTTGCCCTGAACTATTGGAACGACTGGTATTTATCCATGTTGTTTATCTCGGATGAGAATTTGCGACCACTGCAGTCGCTTCTCTACAATCTGGTCACGAACTCCGACCAACTGCGAAGAGTTATGCAACTATCTGGCGGTGGAGCATCCGTCGACTTGAGCGGCATGCCGCAAAACTCGCTTAAAATGGCGGTCACCATAATCACCATTGGACCAATCCTCTTTCTGTATCCGTTCATCCAGCGATATTTCGTGAAAGGGCTGACTTTAGGCGCTGTGAAAGGTTGAATCCGGTACTCCGGTTTAACATAAATTATTACTTATAGGAGGGGCAATATGAAAAATAGAAGGAGCAAGTGGTTTAATTCGGTGGCAGTTGTTATGCTCTGTGCGGTTGTCTTATCAGCATGCAATGGAAACAATGGCAATTCCGAGACAAGCAGTCCGTCTAAGAACGCATACCAGCCGGACAAGGGGGATTCCACCTTGAAAGAAACCACGCTGAAGATGGTTCTGCTCGGGGACAAGCCGGCTGATGCAGATCTTGTCTATCAGGAATTAAGCAAAATGGCGAAGAAAGATATCAATGCGAACATCGAAGTTACGAACTTTACATGGGGCGAGTGGGCGCAGAGATATCCTCTACTCTTCTCCGCAGGAGAGGATTTCGATCTGATTTACGCCTCCAATTGGACAGATTATCAAGGTTATGCCGGTAAGAATGGGTTTTTGGAGTTGACTGATGGCCTTCTGTCCAAGAATGCGCCGATTACTTGGGAGAAAACGCCGAAAGTTGCTTGGGAACAAGCCAAAGTTAATGGCAAGGTCTACGCTGTGCCGCAATCGGTGCAGGAGCTTGGCGCGTCAGCATTCATGCTGCGAGGAGATTTAAGGGAACAATATAAGGTGCCTCCGGTTAAAGACATGGCAGGGTTAGACGCCTATTTAACGGCGATTGCCAAGAACGATCAAGGGATTACCCCCTTTGCTTATCATAATCCAACCGAAGAGTACTTTAAGTGGCAATTCGATTCCAATCTGCAAGCATATACCTCAGGAAAAGCACCATCGAACTTTGCTGTAGGCTGGAACATGTTCAGTAAAGAAGGAATGCAAGCTACGTTGTATTACCAAAGCGAACAATATAAAAACTTTGCGAACACGATGTTCCGCTGGCAGAAAGCCGGAATAATTTCGAAAAATGCATTGTCTCAAAAAGAAAAATCATTTGAGTTGTATCAGGCAGGGAAATCTGCCGCGGCACTCTCGTCACTGGATCAGATTTCAAATATAGCCGTGCAAGTTGATAAAGACCATCCGGAATGGAAGACTGAAATATATATCCCGGCGTTAAACGTCCCTCCTTCTAGTTATATGCAAAATGCAGTCGCCATCAACGCTCGTTCCAAAAACCCTGAGCGTGCACTCATGTTCCTAGACCTATTGAAGTGGAATAAGGCTTACTCGGATTTGACCTGGTACGGAATTAAAGGTAAGCATTGGGAGCCTGTCGGTGACGACCGATTCAAAGCGCTTGCAGATTCCACTAAGTATCCTCCGGGAGCGAATGACCCTTGGGGTTGGCGCGGACCGAATGAAAGATGGAGCGTCGAATCGCCAGACGAAATCGTCAAAGCATTGAAAGATTTTCGGTTGGTCGCACACGATTACCCATATGGAGGAAACTTCGTATACAGTGACGTGAATGTGAAGAACGAGAATGCGGCGATTCAGAATCTCGTCCAACAGTATATGAATCCGGCCGACGTCGGTCTGATCGATTACGAAACCGCTTATGCGAAATTTGAATCGGCTGCCAAGAAAGCCGGTTTGGACAAAGTGGTGAAGGACCTGCAAGCGCAAATCGATGCTTACAAGGCAAGTCATCCATAAATAAAAACATGTTGCTCGATTGTCTAGCCTGACAGTCGCGTAAGGGAGACAGAGACCCGCAGCGGTTGAATGCTGCGGGTCTCTGTCATGATACACGTGACCGGTTTATTTGATAAAAGTCGGTGAATGAACAACGAAAAGTCTTTTGGGAAGCAGTTACAAGACGCGATTCTGTAGATAGTCGAACAATCTAAACCCCTTAAGCTTGCAAAAAAATGATGATTCAATTTATGAGCAGCATTCACTTGTTATCCAACAATCGGCGCGGTTAATGAGTTATTCCAATAATATGAAGAGTGAGTTGAATAATATGATCGGTACTTGGCATTTTCTGCATCAAACCGCACAATCCACGATTAAAATGAAATTTGACATTGAGAAACAAGAAGAATCCTATCGGTTATCCATTGTCTTGGAGCCATTTCCATTCCCAATCAGCATTCACACATTAAAGGTTGAAGGAAATGTTCTTTCGGCCAAGGGTGAGACGTCTTTTATTCCGGATGAACAGGTTGAGCTTGAATTGATATTTGAAGGGCGGGAGTTCGATGGCAAGATCAAATTACCTTATCAGGATGTGTTTCTTGTGAAAGGTGCGCAAGGACCTGGTCCGACACTCGAAGATATCCTTATCTCCGAAATAGTCCATTATCGAAAACAGGATGTGAAGCAGAGGGATAGTGAAGATATCCGTCTAGCTGTAGAAGCTCTTCTCAGCAAGATGTCGATTACAGATAAAATTGGCCAAATGAGTCAGTGTATGTCTACCAATATCTCACTTGGAACAGATGTTGCATCTGAGTCTCCGGAGAAATTAATTGCAGAAGGTCGAGCGGGTTCAGTGCTTGCCGCTATAAATAGCTACCGCGTGTTCGAACTGCAGAAAATCGCAGTAGAACAATCCCCGCATGGTATTCCATTGCTCTTTAACTTTGACGTCATTCACGGCTTTCAGACGGTTTTTCCTGTACCCCTTGCTTGGTCATGCAGTTGGGATTTGGAATCCATCCAAGACGCTTGCGCAATAGCCGCGAAAGAAGCTACTGCCAGCGGTAATACGTATAATCACGGCCCAATGGTTGATGTGACGAGGGATCCGCGATGGGGCCGCGTCGTGGAAGGCGCAGGTGAGGATCCTTACTTGGGAAGTCTTATTGCCAAAGCACAAGTCGAAGGCTATCAAGGGAACCGTTTAGATGATCCAGAGACACTTATTGCTTGTTTAAAGCATTTCATCGCATACGGAGCTGCTGAGGCAGGGAGAGATTATAATACGGTAGATATCTCGGAAGGCACCTTGCGCAACGTTTATTTGCCGCCGTTCCAAGCGGGAATTAAAGCCGGCGCTGGTTCGGTAATGAATTCGTTCAATACTTACCAAGGAGTTCCGGTGGCAGCAAGCCGCTACCTCCTCAACGATTTGTTGCGAACAGAGCTAGGCTTTGACGGAGTTCTCATTTCCGACTATGGTTCCATTGATGAAATCGTAGCGCACGGGAATGCAAGAGACAGTAAAGAAGCGGCAAAGAAAGCCCTTGATGCAACGATGGATATTGAAATGGTGACCCGTTCTTATGATCATTTGCATGAATTAATTCAGCAAGGTCTCGTTACGGAAGAACAACTGAATGAAGCGGTGAAGCGTATCCTGACATTGAAGTATAAGATCGGCATTATGGACGACCCATTCCGTTACGTACGGCCAGAGATGGAGAAGGAGTACCACTTTCATCCAAATCATTTAGCAGCAAGTCGGAGTCTCGCACAGAAATCCATCGTTTTATTAAAAAATAACGGTGTACTTCCGATTGCAAACAAGGAGAGGAAGATAGCAGTAATCGGTCCCTTCGGTGATAGCAAGGATCTGCTCGGGCCTTGGCAGTGGTCCAGATATGCGAATGAAACCGTTACGCTCCGGCAAGGGGTGGAAGAACAAGGTTTATCTGCGTCACAGCTATTGCTCGAAGAAGGCTGCAAGGTTGAAGAGGCGATTGTTGGGGGACTGGAGCGTGCGGTATCCGCGGCCGAACAAGCGGACATCGTCATTCTTGCCCTCGGAGAGAACAGTGAAATGTCTGGCGAGGCGGCTTCCCGCATGGACATTACGCTGCCGAAGGTACAACAGGAGCTTGCGGAGGCCATTGTTCGTGTTGGCAAACCAACAGTGCTGGTGTTGACGAATGGCAGGCCGCTTGTGCTAGATTGGTTCGAGCGCAATGTCGATGCCATCGTAGAGACATGGTTCCTTGGATCTCAAGCAGGGCATGCCATTGCCGACGTGCTCTTCGGCAATCACAATCCATCCGGCAAGCTGACGATGAGCTTCCCCGCTCAAGTCGGTCAAGTGCCCGTCTATTACAATCACTTTAACACCGGAAGACCTGTAACGGAAAGCAATAAGCATCTGAAATTCTTTTCGAGATATATTGATGGTTCCAATGATCCTTTGTATCCGTTCGGTTACGGACTGAGTTATACGACCTTCGAGTATTCGAATATTCGATTATCCCAAACAAAGATGACTTCTTCAGAGATGATCATCGCTAGTGTAACGGTGACCAACACAGGAGCCCAACAGGGAGAGGAGAACGTTCAGCTGTATATTCAGGACCTTTACGGCAGCGTTGTCCGTCCAGCCAAAGAGCTTAAGGGATTCAAAAAGGTAACATTAACTGCAGGCGAAGCACAAGAGATCAGTTTCAACATATCAGAAGAGGATTTGGCTTATTGGAATTCGGATATGAAATATGAAGCTGAGGCTGGGGACTTTAAAGTTTATATCGGTTCAAGTTCCCGCGATGTGAAAGAAGCGTCATTCGAGCTTGTGCTGTAAATGTATTCAAAGTAGACATTAGCGTCCTTGAAGGCATCCAAGCGGAAGTCAGGCTGCCTGATGGTTCTGAACAAATTATGAACGGCGAGGGAACGTTCAGCTGTTTCGTTACAAGCAATGATGAATAGGAGGAAGAACAATGAGCTACAAAGATGCAAGTTTGTCTATTGAAGCGAGAGTCACAGATTTAATGGAAAGAATGACGTTGAAGGAGAAAGTAGCCCAGTTAACTTGTGCAAATTCATATGGTGGAGAGTCCGTTTATGAAACCCGAGCCGAAAAATTAAAAGATGGAATTGGGACAATAAGTTATTTAAATGATTCTCTCACAGGTGATAATAAAAAGGATAAGGAAACGATAAAAAGCATACAAAAATTTCTTGTTGATGAAACGAGATTAGGCATTCCGGCGCTCTTTCATAGTGAAGGAATAGGGGGGGCGCAGATCCCCGGTGCGACTACCTTTCCACAGTCTCTTAATCTTGCTTCGACCTGGGAGCCGGATTTAGCCCGAAAAATGGGCGAGGTGGTCAAAAAACAACTAAGGGCATATGGATTCAAGGCCGTACATTCCCCGCTATTCGATTTGGGGCGTGACCCAAGGTTCGGAAGAATTGGAGAAACTTACGGGGAAGACCCTTATTTAGTTGCACAAACGGGCGTGGCTTTTGTCAAAGGTATGCAAGGTGATAATGAAGTAATGGCTACCGCCAAACACTTTGTCGGTTATGGAAATGCCGAAGGGGGAAGAGGCGGCGGAGAACAGCAGATAGCCGAGAGAAAATTGTTGGATAGTTATTGCTTCCCCTTTGAAGCTGCCATTCATGAGGCGAACGTGAAAGCGATCATGAATAGTTATGGTATTCTAAATGACGAGGCTGTATCTACGTCCAAATGGCTTCTTACAGACATTTTAAGAAATAAGTTAGGATTTAATGGGCTGGTTGTAGCGGATTATGGAAGTATCACGCATGCAAAATTACGTTATAGAGTAGCAGAAGATGCTAAAGAAGCAGCCATTCTTGCTCTCAAAGCTGGAATGGATGTAGAACAACCTGGGAACCAATGCTATCAGCATCTGGTGGAAGCTGTTGAGTCAGGCGAAATCGAAGAAGCATTAATTGACATCTCCCTAAGACGTGTTCTTGAGACCAAATTCACATTAGGACTATTCGAGAATCCCTATGAATATGGCGATTTCTTCTATGAAATCGAAAAGTCGGAGAATGCGAAATTATCATGTGAGATTGCCGAGAAATCAATGGTATTGGTAAAAAACGAGGACGCTATGTTGCCGCTCAAAAAGAACCTGAAAGTAGCGCTAATCGGCCCTGCATCAGACACCAAAACCAACTTCTTTGGAGGATATTCTTCCGTTGGATCCGCTAGCACAAGAAGCAGTGATTTCGATAAATCTGAAGAAGACAGCTTCCTAAGATTAATTTATACAGGGACCATTACCGACAATAAAGAGTCATTAAAATCGATTGGCATTGAATTTGACGATCAGCCAACCCCTGAACAAAGAGAAATTATCATGAATATGATCAGGGAGAATTTAGCTTCTGATGCTTCCTCGAAGAGAGTCTATAAAACGAATGAAGAATTTGTTCAAATGTTTTATCCGAATTGTAAATCTGTCAAAGATGCTCTGGAAGAGGACTTTGGGAAAGATTACGTACTGCACGCCAAAGGCTGCAATATTTCAAAGGCTATAGATGGAGGAATTGAAGCAGTAAAAGCTGCGGTACAACAGGCGGATATTGTCATTGCCGTATTGGGCGGCAAAGAAAGCATGATAGATCCTGAAGCTACTTGCGGTGAAAACAAAGATAACATCAACATTGGTCTTGAAAAAGCTCAATTGGAAATGATGGAAGAAGTATTTAAGCTGAATAAGCCTGTTATTTCAATTGTAATAGACGGTCGGCCATTAGCTACGCCTAGTGTAAGCGAAAATAGTAAAGCGGTCTTATACTCATGGCTTCCGGCTCAGTCTGGAGCAGAAGCCATTGTGAATATCCTTACAGGAAAGATGAATCCTAGCGGAAAGCTGCCGGTGACCATACTCAAAGAAGCAGGTCAGATTCCAATGTATAACAGCAAATTGCCGCTCTATGTTGAAATTAATGAATGGGCTGAATATATTGATAACAGCAAGAATACACCGTTATATCCATTCGGACATGGATTAAGTTATACGCAATTCGAATACAGCGACTTGGAACACGACAGCAAGGTTCAGGTAAACGGAGAATTGAACCTAACATTTCAGCTGAGAAATGCGGGACAGGTGGCCGGGGATGAGGTTGTTCAGGTTTATATCCGGGATAGAGTGAGCAGTGTTGCAAGACCTGTGAAGCAACTGGTTGGATTTGCTCGGGTTAACTTGGATGTTAATGAAACAAAGAAGGTTGCGTTCAAGGTGAACATGAAACAGTTGGCATTTCATGATTTGAATATGGATCAAGTTGTGGAACCGGGGAAGATGGAAGTATTTATAGGTGCTTCATCTCAGGACATTCGATTAAAAGGTTCATTTGAGATTATAGGTGAAAAACTTATTGTTGAACGTAAGGCATTTTCGTCGAAGGTAACGATTACTGAACTGTAAAAATTGAACGACAGGGCAACGTATTTGGCGGATAGATATGCAGGCGCGCGAATCTCGATCGGTACAATTGGTTTAATTAAAGTGATAGAAAGCTTCCAGACCGGCAATGGCTCGAAGCGGGCTGTAAGAGCGGACGCAACGGGAGACCGCGAAGGAGCTCGGCATCTCACGGAGTTACGTAAGCCCTACTCATCAGGCCGTACGACCAGGCCACGGCAGGCACCCGGGTCTCGTACTCGTTCGACGATGAGACCCGCGTCCTAACGTACCTCTACCAGTCTTCAGGTGATCAATCTCTGCAAAGATAATTGTCGTACCCGCCTACTATGCGCCCGGCAGATACACAGTTTCTGTTACGAACGGACGAGTCGTGTCGTCACCGGGTGCGATGTACCTCAAGGTTCTACCGACCTCGAGTGGGCAGGTTTCTGTCACCGTCACGCCCTCGTAGAACGACGTTGGCTGCTCAGAGGCATTCGACGTCGGTCTTCATGACCTCTTGAAGACCGGCGCCCGCTTCTCGGGGCCTCGTGTGTTGCGGCAGAACAGGTAGGCGAGCACAGCACCTTGGCTTAAGTCCGCCCGGCTGCTAAGTCGGGCAGGCTAGGAATAATAACGTGTACTAGGACTGCCGTCTGTTTGGCAGTCTTTTTGGATTAACGATTCCTCTATTGACTCTACTTCTGTACAACGAGTGGAAACTGTTGTGGGAGACGAACTCATCAACTATATAGCAAAGTTAAGATTCAATTATCCGACCTTTAGATCGAGCTATATATCGAGCAATTGGATTCCTATAAACTTGAATAAGAAAGTTGAAATGGGGCCCGAGCGTCAATTTCACATATAGAAAGGCAGATGATTAGAATGATCGGCACTTGGCATTTCCTGCATCAAACACCAGAATCCACTCTCAAAATGCAGTTCGTCATCGAAAAAAAAGAAACCTATGCATTATCCGTTCTAGTGGAGCCGTTTCCGTTTCCTATTGGGATCAACATGTTGACGATTGAAGGGAATGTGCTGCAGGCTAGAGGATCATCCCATTTTGTACCCGATGAACCAATTGAATTTGATTTAACTTTCGACGACCAGGAATTCCACGGCAGAGTTAAGCTGCCATACTCGGAAGCATTCTTCGTGAAAGGCGCTCAAGGACCTGGCCCATCCCTCGAAGATACGCTCATTGCTGAGCTGGCTCCTTACAGGAAGCACGAGGTGAAGCAGCGTGACGATGAAGAGATCCGACAAGCCGTAGAAGCTCTGATCGGCAAGATGTCGATCACCGATAAAATCGGTCAAATGAGTCAGTGTATGTCTACGAACCTCTCCCTTGGAGCAGACGTTGCGTCTGAGCCGCCTGAGAAGCTGGTTGCGGAAGGCAGGGTAGGCTCGATTCTGTCGGCCATTACCAGCCGCCGTGTGTTCGAACTGCAGAAAATCGCCGTAGAACAATCCCCGCACGGCATTCCCTTATTATTTAATTTTGACGTTATACACGGGTTTCAGTCTATTTTTCCTGTGCCGCTTGCTTGGTCCTGCAGCTGGGATGTCGCAGCTATCAAAGAAGCTTGCGCGATTGCCGCGAAAGAAGCTAGTGCCTCCGGTATTACTTATAACCATGGCCCGATGGTGGATATTACGAGGGATCCGCGGTGGGGACGCATTGTAGAAGGTGCGGGAGAAGATTCGTATTTGGGAAGCTTGATAGCCAAAGCTCAAGTAGAAGGCTATCAGGGGGACAGCGTATTTAATCCGGAAACGCTCATTGCTTGTTTGAAGCATTTCGTCGCATACGGAGCTGCGGAAGCAGGCCGGGATTACAATACCGTTGATATTTCGGAAGGCACGCTCCGCAATGTTTATTTGCCGCCGTTCCAGGCGGGAATCGAAGCCGGCGCAGGTTCGGTCATGAATTCCTTTAATATTTATCAAGGAGTTCCGGTGGCTGGAAGCCGTTACCTCCTTAACGATTTGCTGCGAAGAGAGCTGGGCTTTGACGGGGTCTTGATATCCGATTACGGTGCCATTGATGAAATCGTCGCTCATGGGAATGCGAAAGATAGCAAAGAAGCGGCGAAAAAAGCCCTCGATGCCACGCTTGATATTGAAATGGTGACCCGGTCTTACGACCATCTGCATGAATTAATCGAACAAGGTCTCGTTTCGGAAGAACAAGTAAATGAAGCAGTACGACGTATCCTGACATTGAAATATAAAATCGGTATTATGGACGATCCGTTCCGTTACGTTCGTCCGGAGAAAGAGAAGGAGTACCACTTCCATCCGGCGCATTTGGAGGCAAGCCGGAGTTTGGCGAGGAAGTCGATCGTCATGCTGAAAAATAACGGCGTTCTCCCGTTGGCCAACAAGGAACGGAAGCTGGCGGTGATCGGACCTTTCGGCGATAGCAAAGACTTGCTCGGACCTTGGCAGTGGTCCCGTTATGCGAAAGAAACCGTTACGCTGCGGCAAGGGATTGATGAGCAAGGAATACCGACAGCGCATCTCATGTTCGAAGAAGGCTGCAAGGTTGAAGAAGCGATTGAAGGAGGCCTGCAGAGGGCTCTTGCGGCGGCGGAACAGGCGGACATCGTCATTCTTGCGCTCGGAGAAAGCAGTGAAATGTCAGGTGAGGCGGCATCCCGCATGGACATTCATTTGCCGAAGGTGCAGCAAGAACTGGCGGAGGCCATTGTTAAGTTAGGCAAACCGACCGTTCTAGTTCTGACAAATGGTCGGCCTCTTATACTGGATTGGTTTGAACGGCATGTCGATGCCATCGTAGAGACGTGGTTTCTGGGTTCCCAAGCCGGGCATGCAATAGCCGATGTCCTGTTCGGCAGCTATAATCCATCCGGCAAGCTGACGATGAGCTTCCCCGCTCAGATAGGTCAAGTACCGGTATACTACAACCATTTCAACACGGGGAGACCTGTCACGGAAAGGAATAAGGGTCAGAAATTTTTCTCGAGATATATAGACGGCGGCAATGAGCCTCTATATCCTTTCGGATACGGTCTGAGCTATTCGACTTTCGAGTATTCGGATATACGATTGTCCCGATCGCGGATGACACCTTTGGAAACGATTGTCGCCAGCGTCACGGTTACCAATACCGGGACGGTTGCGGGAGAGGAAACCGTCCAAATGTACATCCAGGACCTTTGCGGCAGCGTGGTCCGTCCGGTGAAAGAGCTGAAAGGGTTTAAAAAGGTTGCATTAGCCGAAGGCGAAGCGCAAGAAATCCGCTTCAGTATTACCGAAGCGGATTTGGCTTATTGGAACGCGGATATGAGGCACGGTGCAGAACCGGGTGAGTTCAAGGTGTTTATCGGATCGAGTTCCCACGATGTGAAAGAAGCGGCATTCGAGCTTCTATAATATCTTGAGCCTAGTATTCAGTAGGGACTGGTACGAGTTACCAAATTTTACGAAATAGTGAAGGAGACGAATTCTTTGATTAGAACTTCCTTTAATGCCGACTGGACGGTTGGCCCGAGAACGAGCTATTTCTCGGAGCTGGCACCGGGCAAGAAACCTCCGAAACCGGTTACGTTGCCGCATGATTCCATGTGGGAACAGCCATCTGATCAGCGATTTTACCTGGACAGGCTGGGATTACCTGGGGGAAGCGGGCGTCGGAAGAGTCCATTACGATCTGGAAGGACCCTCGTTCTATATTCAAATTACGTATCCTTGGCTAACGGCCTGGGTCGGTGACAATGATATCATCGGCAATAGGAAGCCGGTATCGTATTACCGCGAAATCGTATTCGGTCTCCGCAAGATGCCTTATATTGCTGTTCAGCGTCCCGAGCCTTATTCCCGAAAAGCCACGCTATCGAGTTGGGGCTGGAGCGATTCCATCTCCAGCTGGTCTTGGAAGGGACACGAGGGTCAACCGATCAAAGTGAAAGTATATGCCGATGCGGAAGAAGTCGAGCTGTTGGTGAATGGAAAATCGGTAGGGAAAGCTGTGGCAGGAGAAGCGAACCGTTTCAAAGCGGAGTTCGATACGGTCTACGAGGCGGGAGAAGTTACGGCGGTGGCTTACGTTGGGGGAAGAATCCGGCCGGATGAAACTCCGTTCGGCAAGCGGTGCCGTTGTACTGAAAGCAAATGCCGACCGGATGAACATTGTCGCATCGGACATCGATCTGGCCTTCGTGATGATCAGCTTGGTGGACGAGCAAGGGAATCTGTACAACACCGCCGACCGGAAGGTTGCGGTCAAGGTTGAGGGACCAGGCTTGCTGCAGGGATTGGGAAGCGCTAAGCCCGATTCCGAGGAACCATTTTTCGATGATGAGCATACCACCTTTGACGGGAAAGCATTGGCGGTTGTGCGTCCAACCGGTGCGGGGATGATCGCCGTGACGGTTACGGCGGATGGCTGCACCAATCAGACCGTGTCTATCCGCGCGCATTGAATTTCGGAGCGAATCCTATGAACAATTTGCAGGAAGAGCTACAAACAAATTATCAAATGGAGGGTGAAAGTTGATGAGCAAATTTGGCCTGATGCCACAATTAAAGAATGAAAATGGTGTATTTAATCTGTATGTTGACGGTAATCCCTATATTGCCTTAGCAGGTGAGATCCATAACTCCAGTGCTTCAGACTTGAACTATATGAAGCATAAGGTTTGGCCGCATCTCAGAGAATTACACTTGAATACGGTAATCGTACCGGTCTATTGGGAGCTGATCGAACCGAAGCAGGGGGAATTCGATTTTCAACTCGTAGATGGAATCATTGAACAAGCCCGGGAAGAAAACGTGCGATTGGTGCTACTATGGTTCGGATTATGGAAGAATGGGAAATCCACTTATGTTCCAGGCTGGGCAAAAAGGGACTACGAAACCTATTTCCGTGCCGTTTATCTGAATAAAGCAACTTCCGATACGATATCGCCAATGTGCGAGAAAGCCGTTGAAGCGGATGCGACTGCCTTCAGGCATTTCATGGCTCATCTGAAGAAGGTGGATGGCGATCGCCATACCGTCATTATGGTTCAAGTGGAAAACGAAATCGGATTCCTGGGCAGCGACCGGGACTATTCCGACCATGCGAACGAGCAATTCAACCTTTCGATCCCCGATGAATTAGGAGCGATATTTGGCAAGGAAGGGACGTGGAAGGAGGCGTTTGCGGATGATGCGGCGGAATACTTCATGGCCTTTCATTATGCTCGGGCCGTCGAACGAATCGCAAGCGCCGGTTCTGAAGAATACCCTCTTCCGATGTTCGTAAATGCATGGTTGGAGCAATTCCCATGGACCCCCGGGTCTTACCCTAGCGGGGGTCCGATTGCAAAGGTTATGCCGATCTGGAAGGCGACGGCTCCGACAATCTGTCTGTATGCGCCAGATATTTATGTGTCTAATTTTGCTGAGGTTTGTGAGGAGTATACGAGGAACGACAACCCGCTGTTTATTCCCGAAGCTAGAAGAGATGCCGCGTCGGTGGCGAACGTATTTTATGCGTTTGGCAAATATAATGCCTTGTGTTTCTCGCCATTTGGCATTGAAGACTTTTTAGCCCCATCCTTTGGATACGGTGATGATATCGATTTCGGTATGTTGATGACTCTCAACATCGACTTTTCCGCCTTTAATCCAACTGGAACAGGCCCATATCTTGCACGCAGCTACGAGCTTCTCAGCAATATGTTGGGGATCATTCAGAAGTACCGTGGAACAGGGAAAATGACGGGATTTCTTCAGAATCAAGAGCCTGGTTGTATATTGTCTTTCGCTAAATATGATTTGAAAGTAACCTACAAGCTCAAGCAGGAAGGGAAACCGGTATCAGGTGGCCTCGTAATCGAAGTGTCGGATAACGAATTTATAATGGCCGGTATCGGATTTTCGATCGAATTTCTGCCCAAGCAGGACAATGCTTCCCAAGTGGGTTACGTTCTCGTCGAGGAAGGAACATTTGTTCAAGACAAATGGCTCCGGGGGCGCGTTCTGAACGGGGACGAAGCCTCTTACGGATTGACGGTCGGCAGCAATCCTTCTGCACTCCGCGTGGAAGTGTATCAATACCGATGAACGATCCAACTGTCTTCGACAATGATTATAAGGGGAAGATTTTCTTGGAAAAGGAATTGCTTAAAGAGATCGTATTACAAATGACGCTTGAAGAAAAAGCGGCACTTACATCCGGCTTGGATAACTGGTTTACGAAAGGCGTTGACCGTCTCGGAGTACCAAAACTTCACCTAGCCGACGGTCCTCATGGTTTAAGGATTGAACCAAAAAAGAGTGAGGATCTTAACATATTTAACTCCAGACCCGCTATTTGCTTTCCTGCTTGCTGCTTGATCGCTTCGAGTTTCGACACCAAAGTGGCTCAAGCGGTTGGCGAAGGATTAGGAGAGGAATGTCTGGCTGAAGGTGTGGATATTATTCTCGGCCCTTCACTTAACACCAAGAGATCCCCGCTATGTGGCAGGAATTTTGAATATATGTCAGAGGATCCGTTACTTACCGGAGAGATGGGTGCAGCCTATATCAATGGTGTGCAAAGCAAGGGCGTTGGTACGAGTGCAAAGCACTTTTTCGCTAACTCCCAAGAATATAGGCGTGTAACCTCTTCAGCAAACGCTGATGAGCGTACTCTGAGAGAGCTTTACCTAACGAATTTTGAAATCGTCGTCAAAAAGTCACAACCATGGACCGTTATGGCTGCATACAACAAGATTAACGGAACCTACGCCTCCGAGCATAATCAGTATATTGAGGATATGTTGTATAAGGAATGGGGATTTACCGGTTTTGTGGTTTCGGATTGGGGCGCTGTTCACAATCGGATCGAAACGGCTAAGGGTGGAACTGCTCTTACGATGCCGTCTGACTCCAATCATGATAATAAGCTAGTGGAAGCGGTCCGGTCCGGTGAGCTAGACGAAAAGCAGCTAGACAAGCTTTGTGAGCGCATTATTGAAGTCACATACCGTGCTAAAGAGGTGAAATTGAAAAAGGAACGCGACTTTGAAGCGGCCCTTGCCTGTGCACAACAAGCGGCGGAGCAATCCATCGTGCTTTTGAAAAATGAGGGAGTGCTGCCTCTTCCCGACAAAAAGAAGGTTGCATTTATTGGAAAATACGCCGAGGCTCCCCGATATCAAGGGGGTGGGTCCTCGCACATCAAATCATACAAAGTCATTTCGGCGCTTGATGCGGTTAGGGATATCGCAAACGTAACCTACGCCCAAGGTTATGTGGACAATGAGGAACGGACAGACGAAGCTCTTCAGGCGGAGGCGATTGAAGCGGCAAAGGCTGCCGATATAGCGGTAGTCTTTGCAGGCCTTCCAGAGTCCTTTGAGTCAGAGGGCTACGATCGCATTCATATGAGAATGCCGGCTTGCCAAAACGAACTCATCGAGGCTGTTGCAGCGGTCAATCCCAATACCATTGTTGTGCTTCACAACGGTGCACCTGTAGAAATGCCATGGGCAGACAAGGTAAAAGGAATCGTAGAGGCCTATCTTGGCGGCGATGCTGTAGGTGCTGCTAACGTAAACATTTTATATGGTAAGGTCAACCCTTCGGGAAGATTAGCAGAAACTTTCCCCAAGGAGCTGGAGGATAATCCGTCTTACCTTTTCTATACCGGTGAAAATGATATTGAAGAATACCGTGAAGGCGTGTTTGTTGGATACCGTTATTATGAGACCAGAAAATGCGATGTGCTTTTCCCGTTCGGTTACGGACTGTCCTATACCACATTTGAGTATTCCAACTTAAAGCTAAGTCATTCTGAGTTGGATTCTGAAACGGAGACACTTACTATTAGTGTCGATGTATCCAATACAGGTAATGTGGAAGGTAAGGAGGTTGTGCAGCTGTATGTTGCGCCTCATAAAGGAGTCATCATCCGTCCGGCAAAAGAGGTTAAAGGTTTTAGTAAAATAAACTTAAAGCCTGGTGAAACAAAAGCGGTTACCTTTGTTGTTGATAAGCGTTCGTTTGCTTATTGGAATATGGAAATAAACGGATGGCATGTTGAAAGCGGAAAGTACGACATCGTAATAGGCAAAAATGCGCATGACGAATTACTCAAACAAACTGTAACCGTAAATGGGGTAAAACTTTTTATTGGAAAGCTTACCGAACTCTCTACAATCGGAGATTTAATTTCAATTCCAAAGGGCGCTGCGTATTGGGAAACCATTCAACCACGCTTTATAGAGGGCTCCAAAAAGTTAGGCTTTGCCAAAGATACGGATATGGAAAAAGCAGATGGGACTGATAGTAGAGCCAATGTGCTATTTTCTTTGCCTATAAACACCCTGTGTTTTGTTATTCCCGATTACACAAATGACGAGCTTCATACTGCATTGGAAGAAATCAATAAGGATGATTGGCGGACCTATTAAGAACATAGAAAATGATATGCCTCGGATAATCGGGGAACTGGGAGGGCTGGGGCTCATGGCCTGGCTATTGACCTCCTATATGCTTACTTCTACCGTTATCGTGCGATAGCAGGATCATCGGTTTGTTTGCCCTCTCGATCTTGTTCCTGATTCTGTTCGTCTTGGTAGAGAACCGGGCGCAGGATCCGATTCTTCCTATGCGTTTCTTCTTGGACCGTACATTTACGATCATTAACAGCATCGACTTCTTGATGAGCGTGGGGATGTTGGAGCGATGATGTTCGTTCCATTGTTCATGCAAGGTATTCTCGGTGTCAGTCCTACCGCAACCGGGATGATTATGATGCCGCTCACCGTCACCATGATTCTTGCAAGTATAGCAAGTGGTCTATTGATTGAGAAAATGGGTATCCGGCTCCAGATGGCCATCGGCTTGTTGATTATGGCGGTGGGGTTCGTATTCATAGCCCAGATGGATATCCATACGACCCAACTCATGACCTCTGTCTATATGTTTATTCTCGGATTAGGGATGGGAATGATTATGCCCGGCCTGACATTGGCGCTGCAGGAGACCTATCCGCAGTCAGACCTGGCCATCGTCACATCCTCCAGTACCTTCTTCCGGCAAATCGGCGGAACCTTTGGAATGACCATATTAGGAGCGGTGATGAATCTCTACTCCGGGAGGTACTTAACGGAACGGCTCGTCCCCGTTCTGAAGCCCATGGAGGAGGGGGACGGTCAGTTATCATCCATCATCACACCATAATCCGCAGCAATTGTTTTCCGCCCTTCTCAGTCCGGATACCATTGCTCAGATGCAGCGGGCTCTGGCCGATACCATTATTCCGGTTATGAAGGGTTCCCTTGTGGATTCGCTGCAGATCGTATTCAAATGGTCTCTTGTTTTTGTTGCAGCGGGTCTGTTGTTGACCCCTCTGATCAGGAGGATTAAGCTGGCGAGTAGAAAAGGTGCGGAGAAAAAAATGATGCAAATTCATTAAGTAGGAGGAAGAAAGATGATCTATAAAGATGCAAGCAAACCTATTCAAGAAAGAGTGGAAGATTTACTCGGAAGGATGACATTAAAAGAAAAAGTAGCACAATTATACTGCGCAAATTCCTATGGGGGAGACAGTGTTCATGACGGCAAGGAAGAAAGATTAAAAGATGGAATTGGGACAATCAGTTATTTAAATGATTCCTTAACTGGTGACAATCTGAAGGATATGGAGACCTTAAAGAGCATTCAAAAATTTCTTATCGAGGAAACGAGATTAGGGATTCCAGCGCTGGTTCATAGTGAAGGAATAGCGGGGGCGCAAATACCGGGTGCAACTACTTTTCCACAGTCTCTTAATGTTGCTTCAACCTGGGAGCCTGCTTTAGCTCAAAAAATGGGTGAGGTAGTCAAAAAACAATTAATGGCCTATGGTTTTAAAGCTGTCCATTCCCCTCTATTTGACTTGGGAAGAGATCCAAGATGGGGAAGAATCGGTGA
The DNA here is from genome assembly GCF_025369935.1 of Paenibacillus andongensis. Taxonomy (NCBI): domain Bacteria; kingdom Bacillati; phylum Bacillota; class Bacilli; order Caryophanales; family Paenibacillaceae; genus Paenibacillus; species Paenibacillus andongensis. Next base: position 2,263,409 of record NZ_CP104467.1, read on the forward strand.
AACTTACGGAGAAGACCCCTATTTGGTTGCTCAAATGGGTGTTTCTTTTGTCAAAGGATTGCAAGGCGATGACGAAGTAATGGCTACAGCCAAGCACTTTGTCGGTTATGGAAATGCCGAAGGTGGAAGAAATGGCGGGGAACAGCAAATAGCTGAAAGAAAACTGCTGGATACGTACTGTTTCCCATTTGAAGCGGCAATTCATGAGTCAGATGTGAAGGCTATCATGAATAGTTATGGCATATTGAACGAACAGGCGGTGGCTACTTCAAAATGGCTGCTTATAGACATTCTAAGGGACAAGCTAGGATTTAACGGGCTGGTTGTATCTGATTATGGCAGTATTACGCATGCAAATTTACGATATCGAGTGGCAAAAGACGCCAAAGAGACAGCAATCCTGGCACTCACAGCTGGAATAGATGTTGAACAACCCGGCAACTCGTGTTACCAGTACTTGGTGGATGCTGTTGGATCGGGAGAAATTGAAGAGGTTTATATAGATCGTTCCGTAAGACGTGTTCTTGAAACAAAATTCAAGTTAGGATTATTTGAAAACCCATATGAAGATGGTAGTTTTCATGAAGAAATAAGTAAACCAGAGTGCGAGGAATTATCTCAAGAAATTGCAGAGAAATCCATTGTCTTGGTGAAAAATGAAGATCATATCCTGCCTCTGCAAAAGAATTTAAAGATAGCAGTTATAGGGCCCACCTCGGACAACAAACCGAATTTCTTTGGCGGATACTCATCTGTTGGTTCAGCCAGTACAAAAAGTAGTGACTTTGATAAATCTGAAGAAGATAACATGCTAAAAATGGCATACGCCAGTGCGATTACTGAACATAAAGAAACGTTAAATGCATACGGCATTACTTTTGACGATGAGCCGACACCTGAACAAAAAAAGTTTATCATGGACATGATTAAGCAAAACATGTCTTCTTCAGATAAAGATAAATATGGATCTCCGGAAGAGTTCGTTGAAACCTACTATCCCAATTGTAAATCTGTTAAGGAAGTTCTGGAAAATGAATTTGGAAAAGAAAATATTCTGCATGTAAAAGGCTGCGAAATTAGAACACCAATCAGTGGTGGCATTGAAGAAGTAAAAAAAGCTGTGGAGCAGGCGGATATTGTTATTGCTGTATTAGGTGGCAAAGAAAGCATGTTAGATCCGCAAGCAACCTGTGGAGAAAACAGGGATAATATGAACATTGATCTTGAAAAACCGCAGTTGGAAATGATGGAAGAGGTGTTTGGGCTTAATAAACCAGTTATATCCATTATTGTCGATGGCAGACCGTTATCAACACCTTTAATAAGTGAAAAAAGCAGAGCGGTCCTCTACGCTTGGCTTCCTGCACAGACAGGTGCTCAAGCTATTGTGAACACTCTCACAGGAAAAAGCAATCCAAGTGGAAAACTACCGGTGACGATTGTAAAAGATAATGGTCAGATTCCCATGTATAACAGTAGATTACCTTTTTATGCGGAAATTAACAATTGGGCTGAATATATCGATAACGACAAAAATACACCGTTATATCCATTTGGACATGGATTAAGCTATACACAATTTGAGTATAGCGAATTGGAACTGGACAGCACGGTTGAGGCGGACGGGGAATTGAATTTGAAATTTAAGCTCAAAAATGCGGGACCTCGTGATGGAGATGAGGTTGTACAGGTATATATGCGGGATAGTGTAAGCAGTGTTGTAAGGCCTGTGAAGCAGCTTGTTGGATTTGCCCGGGTTGGTTTGGAAGTTCATGAAACAAAGGAAGTTGCATTCAAGGTGAACATGAAACAACTGGCTTTCCATGATCTAAATATGGACCAGGTTGTGGAGCCTGGGAAGATTGAAGTGTTCATTGGTGCTTCATCCCACGATATTCGATTAAAGGGTGCCTTTGATATTACAGGTGAAAAAATGATTGTTGAAAGAAAAGTGTTCTCTTCCAAAGCAACTGTAAGAAAAATATTGAATCATTAAAGGAGGAAATCCTCATGTCGAAAATTGATTTTCTAAATCAACAATTTATTCAAAATCCGTATCCTGCCTACAGTAAAGTTCGCGATCAAGATCCGGTGTACCGATTTCTCTTACCGAGCGGACACTATGCATGGATTGTCACCCGATACGACGACGCTCAGGATGTTTTGAATGATTCGCGATTCGTGACGAACTCTCCATATATGGTTGAGAACAATGGACAAGCTGGGCCGTTGCACAGGGAGATCATATCCCGCAACTTGCTAAGCGTGGATCCTTCCGACCATCGCCGCTTGCGGCGGTTGGTTCAAAAGGCGTTCACGCCGCGAATGATCGAACGGCTCCGGGGGCGTATCGAAGAGATCAGCAATGAGCTCCTCGATTTGGTACAGGACAAGGGGGAAATGAATCTAATCGAAGATTTCGCTTTCCCGCTACCGATCATGGTGATTTGCGAAATGCTTGGCGTACCGATCGAAGACCAAGACAAATTCAAAGAATGGTCGAATGTAATTATGGAAGGATTTAATAATCCGCAACTCGAGGAGCAAAGCGATGCCGTGATGATGGCGTTCGTTGATTACTTGCAGGACTTGATTGCAAAAAGACGCAATCATCTGCAGGAGGATTTAATCAGTGATCTGATCAGCTTAGAGGACGATGGGGATGTCTTATCCGAGCATGAGTTGTACGCGTTAGTATTCGTACTTATCATCGCCGGTCATGAAACGACGGTGAATTTGATTGGGAACGGCATAATTGCTTTATTGGAACACCCGGAACAGAAGGAAAAGCTGCAAAGTCAACCTGAACTTATTCATTCTGCAATTGAAGAAATTCTACGCTATAACGGCCCTGCTGAAGTTAGTAATATTCGATGGGTTACGGAGGACTTGGAGTTGAGAGGCAAGCGTATTCGCAAGGGCGAGATGCTGTTTGTTTCTATCGCATCGGCCAATCGCGATAGTGAGCAGTTCGCAGAGCCAGATACTTTTGATATCACCCGGGATGTGAATAACCATATCGCCTTCGGTAAAGGGATTCATTACTGCCTTGGTGCCCCTCTCGCCCGATTGGAAGGCGAAATCGCCATCGGCGCACTGCTTCGCCGAATGCCTGAACTGCGTATGAAGACGGCTAGCGATGACCTGACATGGCGTCCAGGGATGATTATACGAGGTGTAGAGGAGATCCCTGTCTTGTTCTAACTTTAACAATAGTAGATAGATCATCATATAGGGGATGAAATGGAGAGCTCCTGAATCATGAAGAAGCGGTAGCAGTGGTTCAGTGCACGATGCGGGCACTTACGGTATGGCGTGCAAAGAGGCACGCTTGAAGCCGGGAGTTCTCCATCTGAAGAGGTTAAGCCTAAAAAAAACAGCGTATCCAACTTAAAAAGCCGCATTGGGGTAAGGTCCTGGGAGAAGCATGGTCATCATGAAGATTTTCAACAAATTAAGTATTGAAGCTGGATAAGATACAAGTAATTTTCTCAAAAACTATGAAACAAAGACCCGTGGAACAGGTGTTAAGCGGTGAACGTAAAAACTCAAAGTATGTGTACTGCCTCAATGGATCCTGGAAGTTCAAATTGTTTCCATCTCCTGATGCAGTGAAAGATGAATTTTATCCTCCTGACAACGATGTATCCATGTCGGATTCTGTTTTAGTCCCTTCTAACTGGGAGCTTTCCGGATATGGAAAGCCTGTGTATACCAATACTCTGTATACCTTTAGTAAGGAGGGGGAGGGTTCCCATCATGAAATTCAGCTTAAAAAGAATGAATATGTTTTTAATCCTCCCCATGTGCCAGAAGATAATCTCACCGGATGTTATGTAATGACATTTGAGATACCTGATCATCATGGCAGCTTTCGAGAGATGTTTAGTTTTAAGACGAATCTACCCGAAGGATGGGTATGAAACCGAATTGAGAAACGAGTTGGGAAAGAGGGTAGAAGGAGCTCGAATTAGTACAAAAAAATGAAATGGATGTGGGGTGAAAACCGATAGCATCCGTATTTGAAATCGTGTGATAACCGCTAAATATATTTAAATAAACAACTCCGAAGTCCAAAGTAAAAGTATCGCATAGAACAGCAAAGAACCTGAGGCGCAGCCTCAGGTTTTCTGATTATGATTTTATAAATTATGATTCGTTTAAATTACCCGTAGATTCGCGAAATATCGGCTTCGTTTGAACGTGAGTAATTTGAGGAGGCTTGAGAGGGTTCTCAACCCTGGACAACAATATTTCAGCAGCCAGAATTCCTATTTCCTCTCTGAATATATGGACGGTTGTCAAATGAGGTTCTACGATCTGCGACTCAGGAGAGTTATCAAAACCGCAAATAGCAATATCCTCTGGTATTTGTACATTCTTATTTTTTAATATCCTCATCACGTTAATGGCAATAAAATCATTCGCACAAACAAATGCAGTCGGAAAGTTGTTCATGTTATCCAACCGATTCTCTAACCATTTAGGATCCGCAATATATCGATCTTCTTCAACTATGCAAAATAATGGGTCGAGTTGTAAGTGAGAGTCTAGTAATGCCTTATTAAATCCAACCCATCTTTCATTAAAACTTTTACAATGATTGTAATCGCCAATAAAACCAATGTTTGTATAACCATTATCAATTAATTTCTTTGTCAAATAAAAAGTACTTTGTTCGTTTTCCATTAGAATAATATCTGCATGAAGTTCGGGATAAAAGATATCCGCTGTGGAATCTATAAAAATGGCTGGGATGCCCAAGGAATTGATTAATTGGGTGTATTTCTTGTCAAATAGCTCAATACAAACGATTCCGTCCACTTTTTTAGCATCGAAATTATTAGGCAGTACTAAAGAAGAAATATCCGATTCCCGAACAATGTGAATGGATAGATTAAAACCATCGGAACTGATTTTTTTCTCAAGCCCGCTTAGCGATGATGCGCCGAAATGACTATTGCTCGGCATATTTGACGTTAAAAGTGCAATGTTGCCCGTATTTTTTGTGGTTAACGTGTCCGTATCGATTAGAGCAAATTGTTTATAATTTAATTCAATCGCACGTTTTAATACCTTATTTCTTGTTTCTGCAGGAATACTTTCACTGCCGTTTAGAGCTTTAGAAACAGTATTCCTGGATAGCCCCAAAGAGTCCGCGATATTTTGTATGGTGATTTTTTCTTTACTCATGTGCTTACTCCTTTGCGAACAACATCACTCCTCAGATCATGAATGATTAGTTTTAAACTAAATGTATAATATTACAAATATAATGTCAATTCGTAAAGTTACAAATGAACAAATATACAACTAATAATTAGTGCATTTGCAAAGTGGGGATATGACTGCATTTAAATTAATTTATATAAACAAATGCACATTTATATTTGTGCAAATGAATTTAAGTTCATTAAAAAAATACATCAGTAAATCAGATTTATCTTTAAAAATGGAAAATAATGCGTGAAAAAAAACGGATTTGTCGAATTGAAGTGTGAAAATGCACTTAATATAGTTTGCATATGAACAAAATTATTTAAAAATTTGTTGACTAAATTTAGCGTTGAGTGTAAATTGTAATTGTGGCTGATAGGATAAAACAAAAAAATGTAAGCCCTTCCTTACAAGGGTTCGCATGTAAGAAATTACGATTGTATGCAAAATATTGTGCAAATGAATAATTCTATGGATATTGAGTTAGGGGGGACTGTCTTGCAAGAAGTTGCGGAGGTCGACATGAGAGCTGTTAAACAAAGAAGTAATACATTTATAAGTAAAATTGATTTTATGAGGAAAAATCCTTTTCTGTACCTACTGATGGCACCAGCCTTCATCCTGACGATCATATTTAAGTACGTGCCCATGTACGGGGCGGTCATTGCTTTTAAAGACTTTAGTCCGAGCAAAGGGATTTTTGGCAGTGAATGGGTGGGATTAAAGAATTTTACAAAGTTTTTAACCTCACCCAATTTTGAAGTTATTTTCATGAACACGCTGAAACTTAGTGCTTACGGACTCATACTTGGTTTCCCGGTCCCCATCTTATTAGCGCTTATGCTGAATCAATTGCGCAAAGCTGGCGTTAAAAAAAGGATTCAATTGGTCTTATATGCGCCAAACTTTATATCCGTTGTCGTTGTTGTCGGGATGTTATTCGTCTTCTTATCGCCGGTAGGGCCGATTAATAAGATTCTAACCCTGATTACTGGCCATCCTATCAATTTTATGTCAGACCCGGATTATTTTCGAACGCTTTATATCTTATCTGGCATTTGGCAGGGAGCGGGCTGGTCATCGATTATTTATGTAGCTGCATTAGCCGGTGTTGACCCTGAGCTCCATAATGCTGCAACCATTGATGGAGCTAACCTGCTGCAAAGAATAAAACACATAGACTTGCCTACGATTAAACCGGTTATGGCAATCGTATTCATTTTAGCTGCCGGCGGCATTATGGCAATTGGATTTGAGAAAGCCTATTTGATGCAAACGGCAATGAATGTTCCGACTTCAGAGATCATTCCAACCTATGTATATAAAATTGGTTTGCAAGCAGGAAATTACGCGTATTCCTCAGCGGTTGGTCTATTTAACTCCGTTATTAATGTCGTTTTACTTATCCTCGTTAATGTTGTCGTGAAGAAATTAAATGAAGGTGAAGGCCTCTATTAAAAGAAAGGAGATGCCGTATGAATTTTAAGCCTACTAGATTGGACCGTTTTATTCTGACTATCAATTACATTCTATTGTTCTTTGCTGTATTGATCGTTGTAGTTCCCTTAATTTATGTAGTCGTGGCATCGTTTATGGAGCCGACTGCACTGTTAAATAAAGGGATCTCCTTCCATCTTGCGGATTATAGTGTTCAAGGGTATAAAGTCATCTTATCGAATCATGCGATGATCCGGGGGTTTGTAAATGCTCTTTTTTACTCCGTCGCATTTTCTTTTGTTACCGTCGTTGTCTCCATTTTTGCCGGCTACCCTTTATCGGTTGCAGGTTTCGTAGGTAAAAAGTTTTTTACAATCCTGTTTGTCATCACCATGTTTTTCGGCGGCGGGTTAATTCCAACCTATCTGGTGATAAAAAACTTGGGAATGTTAGATACAGTATGGGCGATCATCCTACCAACGGCTGTAAATGTTTGGAATATTGTTTTGGCAAGGACCTTTTTTAGTGGAATTCCGAATGAATTGAACGAGGCAGCAAAGGTCGATGGCGCATCTGAGGTGCGTATCTTCTTTAAGATTGTTCTCCCTCTATCTAAACCAATTATTTTCGTACTAGCTCTATATGCATTCGTAGGTCAATGGAATTCTTATTTCGACGCGTTAATTTATTTGAAGAGTGCTAATTTGCTGCCTCTACAGTTGGTTTTAAGATCTATCTTAATTCAGAATCAAGTAAATCCTGGCATGATTGCGGACCAATTGGCTATGGCAGAACTGAAACGGCTATCTGAGATCATTAAGTATTCGTCCATTGTCATTTCCAGTCTACCGTTACTTGTTATGTATCCTTTTTTCCAAAAGTATTTTGAAAAGGGTGTCTTGGTCGGTTCATTAAAATAATGGATCGGCAAGCATATAGGTTTTCCAAAAAAAAGGAGGGTTATTTTTATGAAACATTCCCAAAAGGCATTATTCATTTCTCTGGCGGCATTATTGGCAGTAACGGGGTGCACAAGCAGCAAAGAATCAGGCGAGCCGGCAGCATCAAGCGCTGCCCCAGGTACAACAGCGAAACCCGCTTTGAAGTTTATGACACAAAGTTCACCGCTAGCTCCCGAAGATCCTAATAAAAAGGTAATATTCCAACGTCTAGAAGAAAAGACGGGAATACACATTAATTGGGAAAACTATCCGTGGGATTCGTTTGCGGAGAAAAGAAATTTAGCGATTGCCAGCGGTGACCTTCCTGATGCGATTTTCGATGCAGCCTTGGGTGACTACGATTTGCTTAAATTGGCAAAGGACGGAACCATTATTCCGCTCGATGACATTATTGAAAAACAAATGCCAAATTTCAAAAAGGTTTTGGAGAAAGCGCCGCAATATAAATCGATGATTACGGCCCCAGATGGTCATATTTATTCATTCCCATGGATTGAGGAGCTGGGCGCGGGTAAGGAAAGTATCCATTCGGTCGACGATTTTCCTTGGATTAATGTGGAATGGCTAAATAAGTTAGGCTTGAAAATGCCTAAAACGACCGAAGAATTAAAACAAGTTTTGATTGCTTTTAAAACAAAAGACCCGAACGGTAATGGAAAAGCGGATGAAATACCAATGTCCTTCATTAATAAAACCGGCGGAGAAGACTTGGCTTTCTTATTCGGCTCCTTCGGTCTGGGTGAGAACTGGGACCATACGGTTGTCAGTGATGATGGAAAGGTTATTTTCACATCTGCTGATAATAGCTTTAAGGAAGGCGTCAAGTTTCTAAATGAATTATATAAAGAAGGTTTAATGGATGTTGAAGCGCCTACGCAGGATTGGAATACCTATTTAGCTAAAGGAAAAGAAAATCGTTATGGTTTGTACTTCACATGGGATAAGGGAAATATTACGGGCATGAATGATAAATATGACCTTATGCCTGCGCTTGAAGGGCCGAATGGCTGGAAAAACGTAACGAGAACGAACGGAATGGGCTTCGATAGAGGAAGAATGGTTATCACCAAAACAAATAAAAATATCGAAACAACGGCAAAATGGATTGATTCCCTATACGATCCAACTCAATCCGTACAAAACAACTGGGGCACATATGGGGATAAAGCGCAGCAAAATATCTTTGAATTCGATGAATCTAAAAAAATGCTGAAACATTTACCGTTGAACGGAACGTCTCCTTGGGAATTGAGACAGAAAACCTTTGTTGGCGGACCATTGGCGATTTTGGATTCTTACTATGGCAATGTTACGACGAAGCCAGACGATGCGGCATGGAGATTGGACCTAATGAAAAAAGTGATGGTCCCGGACATGAAGGCTAAAAATATTTATCCAAAAGTGTTCTTCTCACTGGAAGAATTGGATCGACTCTCTGCGATTGAAACAGATATGTTTGCCTATGTACTGAGAAAACGGACCGAGTGGATTCAGAATGGGAAAATTGATGCTGAATGGGCTGGTTATTTAAAAGAATTGGACCGTCTGGGTCTACAAGATTGGTTGAAGATTAAACAAGTAGGTTACGACAGAAACGTAAAAAAATAAATTTTGTTATAAAATCGCCGGAGTGGATCGAGTATGAAGGTTACGCTCCGTTTTTTTTAAAATAGAGGGAGTGGAAGAGATGTCAACTATTCTGTATAGAGAAAAGTACCGGCCACAGTTTCATTTTACGCCGCCGGCTAAATGGATGAACGATCCAAATGGAATGGTATATTTCGATGGGGAATATCACTTGTTTTATCAGCATTATCCAGAAGGTACAACCTGGGGACCGATGCATTGGGGACATGCGATCAGTACGGATTTGACCCATTGGGAGCATCGCCCGATTGCGTTAAAACCAGATCAAAATGGTTTCATATTCTCAGGTAGCGCAGTGGTGGATTGGGAGGATACAAGCGGATTCTTCTCCGGTAAGCCCGGTCTGGTTGCTATTTTTACCCATGCGGACCATTATCCGGATTCCGATCGTCCGAGACAAAGGCAAAGCCTTGCTTATAGTTTGGATAAAGGCAGAACGTGGGTGATGTATGAGGGGAATCCAGTGTTGTGCAACGAGCAAATAACGGACTTCCGGGATCCTAAAGTATTCTGGCAAGCTTCAAAGCAGCAGTGGATCATGGTGCTTGCAGTGGAAGACCGTGTTCATTTCTATACGTCTTCCAATCTAAAGGAATGGTCTTTTGCTAGTGAGTTCGGTGCCGCAGAGGGCTCACACGACGGAGTATGGGAATGTCCGGACTTAATAGAGCTACCGATAGAAGGTCATGCTGAAGGAACGAAATGGATACTGATCGTCAGCATCGGAGATCATCCACAGATGGCTGAAGGCTCAAGGACACAATATTTTGTTGGGAGCTTTGACGGAAGTACATTTACGAACGATGCTGCTCCTGAAACCGTATTATGGTTAGATCATGGGAGAGATAACTATGCCGGTGTAACATGGTCGGATGTTCATAGATCGGATAAAGGAAAACTGTTTATCGGCTGGATGAGCAATTGGAAATATGCAAATCTTACCCCGACAACCAATTGGAGAAGTGCGATGACGCTGCCTCGGGTGTTATCCCTGAGGCAGGTGCCATCTGGAATCCGCTTGGTTCAAAAGCCTGTAACGGATTTGCAGAAGCTTCGGTTAGAAGAGCGGATTTGGGAAGAGGTTACAGTTAACCCCGGTCAAAATATACTTTCGGACGCGCAAAGCGACATCTATGAGCTCGAATGTGAAATCGATTTAGGTGAAGCATCGGAAGTCGGTTTTAAGCTAAGGAAATCGGAGCGGGAAGAAACGGTAGTCGGCTACAATACCGCTACGCAGACATTGTTTGTTGATCGATGTAACTCCGGTGAATGCGGATTTCATGATGCTTTTGCTTGTAAGCATGATGTACAAATGGAGCTTCAAAACGGACGGCTCAAGCTGCATCTTTTTGTCGATAATTCCTCCGTTGAAGTATTTGCGAATGACGGGGAGACGGTGATTACCGATCAAATTTTTCCGGATCCGTCCAGTACAGGTTTGGAACTGTATGTGCTTGATGGAAAGGCCAAGGTCATTTCTCTAGCACTTCATTCATTGAATTCGATATATTCGGCAGTTACAGTATAACAAAGTGACGATGATTGTGAGGGAATCGAATTGTTATTAGGTGCTATCGAAGGCGGCGGGACAAAGTTCGTATGCGGGATTGGTACGGCAGATGGTGAAATCCTTGACCGGATCTCTATCCCAACAACGACACCAGAAGCTACGCTCGGTATTTGAACTTGGATATACGCATTCTGCTTGGGAAATGGAAAGTTACTATATTGCCCAGGCGCTGGTCAATTACATTCTCACACTTTCTCCGGAGAAAATCATCCTCGGCGGCGGTGTTATGAACCAGTCCCGCTTATTCCCGCTTATACGCGAACAAGTTCGTAAACTGTTGAACGGCTATGTACAGCATCCGGCTTTTTCAGAGGACAACGATAGTTACATTGTACAACCCGCTCTAGGCGGCAACGCTGGCCTTTGCGGTGCCCTAGCCTTGGCTAAGCAAGCCTTGGATATTTAGAATTGCGATACCAAGAAAATACCGAAAAGTACCTCTAGCTATTCGTCATAGTGGAGGTATTTTTCCTTTAGATATACAAAGATAATTAAAAACAATTACTATTCGGAGGTTACGTTAATGAAACTTGGATTCATCGGTTGCGGAGTTATTTCAACTGCACACTTGGAAGGTTTGCAACAATTAAAAAATGAAGGCAAGGAAACGTTTGATTTAACCGCTGTTTGCGATCTTAGGCAGGATCGGGCTGAGGTGTTTGCAGCTGAAGTGGAAAGTCGGCTCGGAAAGCGGCCCGAAGTATATACAGATTATCGCAGGATGCTGGAGGAAGGCCGATTAGATGCAGTATCCGTCCTGCTGGATCATGATTTGCATCATATCGTTGCGGAAGATTGTTTTGCTGCGGGAGTACATGTGCAAATGCAAAAGCCGTTGGCAATTTCTCCTTCCTTTGGACGGAAGATGCTTTCGGATGCGAAAAAGTACGGCAAAGTTATGACTTTATCTGAACCAAGCGTATTGGGAGCTGACAATGTTGCAATGGCAAGAGCGGTGAGAAAGGGTATCATCGGCTCCATCTTCATGATTATGGACTACGCGACCGTTACACTTGGGCGTAAATATTTTGCCGGAACGGCATGGCGTCATATGAAAGGAAGAGCGGGAGCCGGATGGATTAATGATCATGGTGTCCATCGCACTCATTTTTTTACTGAAGTGAACGGTCCTATTAAAGAAGTGTTTTCATATAAGGAAATTTTTGAGAAAGAGTTGAGCGACGGGGAAACCATTATACGTCCTAGTGGCGAAGATACGTCGGTAACGGTTTTTCGTTTTGAAAACGGCGGATTGGGGCACTGGATGTGCAGTACTGCTGCGCATGGGGAAAGAACAGGCGGGGTATGGATTTACGGCAGCAAAGGTTGCTTCCGTCCCGGCAAACATGCGGCGTTAGAAGACGGAAGTATCATCCCAATGTCTGAAATCATAGAGCGTTTTGCACCCGATACGGTGCAAAATCCGTTTGCTCATTCTTATGTGGAATTATGGGAGGCGATTATGGATCATAAGGAGCCGATCTCGAGCGCTGAACGGGGGCTTGAAGCCTTAGGCGTGGTATTTGCGGCATTGGAGTCAGCTACAATTGGCGAACCGGTTAATGTCCAAGACATCATCAACGGAAAAATGCACGCATATGAAGATTCGGTGATCGAGGAAATGAAATCTTTCAAAAAGTAGCTTTTACAAGAAACACATTAATCTGCGCTACCTGTATATTTCACAAAAATTGTTGGCAATTCATAGCGGCGAGAAGGAAGAAATCATTGGATGTTGGTTGCTCAGGGAGGGGGCAGAAGGGAAAGGGTTGTTTTGGCGACGAAAATATAGCACCCCATGGATGATCTGAATGAAGGGTCGAATAATGCAGGAGGGATATCCGGCTACAGGTTTCGCCGGTTGGCACCTTGCACAGGCAGCATAATCTTTTGTGTTAAGTGAATATTTGATGCGGGGTGGATCCTGTTGCACAGTAAAGCTGAAGAAATTATTTGCCAAGTACCGGAGCTAAACCATGAATTCATACATTTTGAAAATTTTAGAGGTGGGCTTTGCAATCAGACCTATAAGATACAAACCAAACAGAGTACATATGTTCTTCGCATCAATAGCAGACAAAACGAGTATTTGAACCTGACGCGCCGCTCTGAAGTAGAAGTGATGAAGAAGGCAAACCGCGAAGGATTTGCTCCCAGAGTGATTTCCGATAATCATCCAGAACAATTTGTAGTCACGGAATTTATTGAAGGTCGAGTGCTTGAGAAAGATGATTTGAAAGGCGATCATATCAAAGAAATGATTATGGATCGCTTCAAACGAATACATCGTATGGAAGGTCAAGGTAGAACATGTTCGCCTTACGATTTAATTTATGGATATTTGAAAGGCGCAGATCAGTTTCAAGTCAAGCATCCTGATGGATTAAACAGAATTTTGCATCGAGTAGAGAAAATCGCGCATACGAGGAGCGATGACAAAGAATATAACGGCAAATTTTGTCACAATGATTCCTTTTTATGCAATATGATTTATACAGGTCAACAGTTGCAAATCATTGATTGGGAGTTGTCGGGAGTCGGAGATGTGTTTTTCGAATTGACGCTCATTCCGTTTACAAATCAGTTCAGTGAAACAGATGAGCGTGAGTGGTTAAAGCTATACTTCGGATATTTCGAGGAGGAAACATTCCACATTTTTCAGGACATGAAATTCGTGTCGATGGTTCGAGAGGTAGTGTGGGGGATGTTTTACAGTGGAATTACTAAAGAGGAGAGTCACCATGACTTTGATTACTACAAGTTTGCCGAATATTGCATCCAGCGGATAGAACACGGGATTTATCAATTATAATGATGTAGATGCTCTCACTTCATTTTATTAATAACTTAATGAAGACTAACTTTAAGTAAAGGATATGTTAGTTACTAATGTATGTTCTACAAAGAAAGGGCCATCCCGCAAAGGATGGCCTTTAAACTTGTAAATACAGACAGCGCGCTAAGCCTTATCACAAATAAAGAGGTGGTGATTCAACGAGGAGCTATTTGTTTATGGGGTAATCTGATGATCTTACTGCATTTCTGGTCACGGAATCATGGAGCTTGATGGCGACCAATACGAGATGTCGGCCGGCGGGCAATTTAGTAAATGATCCCATGTCCCGATTCAATCTATATCAATAGAGTCGAAAGCGGTGAGCGGATGAAACGAAAGAATAGAATGATTCGACAGTTTGAAGGTTTCAGTTTTATCGGGTTGTGGATCATCGGATTTACAGCCTTTGCTCTAGGTACGGGAGTTGCGGTAGCTGTTTTGTGGATGTGGGTGCTGCAACCAGACTTCGGGATTTTAAATTATTTTTTATCGTTCGTAGGCTTGGGGCACGCGTTCCCGTTATGTTCGACAGCGGGATCCGGTACGGGGGGATATCTTTAAAGCTCTGGCCTTAGGGGCAAAAATGGTATTTATCGGACACCCCCATGACTTCATTATCAATTACGTTATCATGAATTAGAGCTTTGCACCACAACCGATCGGAGAGCTCATTTGGGATATTTTCTATTGGTTGTAATTTTTAAAAAAGTGGTTGAAAATCCATAATTAATATCACGGTATCACATGTATTATAATTAATAGCGCTTTCATTCGAAGGCGGAATTTTTAAAGTAAAGGAGCATACTTGATGAGTAATCTGTCTATCTCTACACCCGTTCAATTGAAGAACATGATAATCAAGGATGACTTCTGGTCCCCTTATATTTCATTAATTCGCGATGTTGTCGTACCTTACCAGTGGGAGGCGCTTAATGACCGAATCGAAGGTAACGAGCCGAGTCACGCCATCCAGAATTTCAGAATCGCTGCCGGATTGGAGCAGGGCGACTTCTACGGCATGGTGTTCCAAGATAGTGACGTGGCCAAATGGCTCGAAGCCGTAGGTTATCTTTTGGAGCAAATGCCAGATCCCGATCTGGAAAAGGTAGCGGACGAAGTCGTCGATCTGATCGCCAAGGCGCAGCATGCGGACGGATACGTGAATACTTATTTTACACTCAAAGAAGTGGCAGGCAGATGGACGAATCTCGCAGAGTGCCACGAGCTCTACTGCGCGGGTCATCTGATCGAAGCGGCGGTCGCCTATGAGAAGGCAACGGGGAAGGGCAAGATTCTGGAAGTGGCTTGCAAGCTGGCCGACTGCATCGATGCGACGTTCGGGCCAGAAGATGGGAAGATCAAAGGTTATGACGGGCACCAAGAGGTCGAGCTAGCGCTAATGAAGCTCTACAGAGCCACCTCGAATGAGCGATATATGAAGTTGGCGAAGTTCTTCTTGGACGAGAGAGGGCAGAGTCCCCACTTCTACGACTTAGAGTTCGATCGCCGGAATGGCGAGACTCATTTCCAAGCGCTGAAGATAGCCAAGGACAAATCTTACAGCCAAGCGCACCTCCCGATTCGAATGCAGCAGACGGCTGAAGGTCACGCGGTGCGGGTCGTATATATGTGCACGGGTATGGCCGACGTCGCTGCAGCGACCGGAGACGAGGAGTTGCTGAAGGCGTGCCGGGCGCTCTGGAATAACATCGTGAACAAGCGGATGTACATTACGGGATCGATCGGCTCGATGTCTTACGGCGAGTCATTCACGCTCGATTACGATTTGCCGAACGATACGGCTTACGCCGAGACGTGCGCATCGATCGGTCTCATCTTTTTTGCCCAGCGCATGCTTCAGATCGAGCCGAGAAGCGAATACGCAGACGTCATGGAGAGAGCGCTCTATAACACCGTTATTGGCGGAATGTCTCGCGATGGACAGCACTTCTTCTACGTAAATCCGTTGGAAGCATGGCCTGAAGCGAGCGGTAAGAATCGGAATTTCGATCACGTGAAGACGGAAAGGCAGCGATGGTTCGGATGCGCTTGTTGCCCGCCTAATATCGCTAGGCTGCTCGCCTCTCTCGGCAGCTATATCTACTCGTTCCAGGGGAATGCCCTTTATGCTCACTTATATATTGGGAGTCAAGTCACGGTGGATGTGGATGGCAGCGCCGTTGGGCTCATCCAGCATTCCGAGCTGCCGTGGAACGGTAACATCGGATTCGAGCTGGCGATGGATGAGCCCAAAACCTTCTCCTTGGCTCTTCGGATACCAAGCTGGTGTGGGTCTTGGGATGTCAAGGTTAACGGGCAACAGGTAGCGAAATCCGCGATGCGCTTGTTTAACGGATATCTTCATCTCGAACGGACATGGAACGCTGGCGATATCGTCCAACTGGTTCTACCGATGAACGTTAGTCCGATGAAAGGCAATCCGGAAATTCGAGAGACCGTAGGCATGGTCGCCATCCAGCGAGGGCCGATGGTGTACTGTCTGGAGGAAGCTGACAATGGCAAAGGGCTACATAAGCTGATCCTCCATCCGGGCTTCAAAGATCAAGTTAGCTTTGATAGCAGCTTGTTAGGCGGACTGCTTACCATCGATTTAGCCGCTTATCGGATCCAAGACGAGGGCTGGAAGGATCGACTTTACCGCGTGAAAGACGAGGATTACTTAGAGGCGACGACCGCCAGATTCATCCCTTACTTTGCTTGGGCGAACCGGGGAAGCGGCGAGATGAGAGTGTGGATCAGGGAAAATACGGTTTTACCCTCATGAGGTGTAAGGACAGATATCAATAGTTGACTCTGGTCAAGGAGGGAAGGGAGCAAACGACACGATAACAGTGCTTACAGTCAGATGAAATATTCCCTGCCAACGCGGGAGGAATCACGGAGTGACGGCGAATTATATATGATGGAGGGGTTAATATGAAAACAATGAAAAAAGGATTCATGTTTAGCGTATCTATGGTCTTGATCTTAAGCATGATGGCTGGATGCTCCACGAATAACGACAATCCAAACGCATCGCCAACGGGAGAAACAGCTTCAAAAGCACCTGCGACGACGACGGCTCCTTCCAAAGAAAAGGTTAAGATTACGTATTCGATGTGGGGAAGCGAGGAGGAAGGAAGTAAAACCCAAGAAGCGGCGAACAAATTTAATGCTTCCCAAAACAGAATTGAAGTAAAAGTGCAAGCGATTCCATGGGAAAACTACATGACGAAATTGAATACGCAGGCAACGGCAGGTCAATTGCCGGATACGGGGATATTGAAAGAGGATGGCGTCATCCAGTGGTCCTCCGATGGCATGCTGAATGATGTAAGTGCCATGTACAGTGGGAGTGAAAGCAAGCCACTTGATAGTCTAGCCTACAAATATCAAGGCAAGACCGTTGCCTATGCCGCTGCCAATGAAATCCTTCTCCTTTATTACAACAAAGACATGTTCGACAAAGCGAAGGTACCTTATCCTCCATCCGCACTGGATAAAGCATGGACATGGGACGAATTCGTAGCAACGGCCAAGAAGCTGACGGTCGACAAGAATGGCAAACATCCTGACGAAGCTGGCTTTAATGCGCAGAGTATCGTTCAGTATGGCGCATCCGTCGAAAATCTGGCATGGCAATTGGAAGCCTGGGTGCTTAGCAATGGCGGCGGTTTCTATTCCAATGACGGCACAGCGGTGAGAATCGGGGAAGACGCCAGTATGGAAGCGATTCAGAAAGTCGCGGATCTGTACTTGAAAGACCATGTTGCCCCGTTGTCCGTGGGACAGACCGATGATGGCATTCAGCGTACTATAATCGCAGGAACGGTTGCCATGGCTACGAACGGCGCGTGGAACGTAGGAACTAGCTTGAATGCAGCTAAGGATGCAGGACTGAAATATGGCGTAGCCGTATTACCTTACTTTAAGGAAAAGGTAACACTTAACACGGGCGGTGCCAATGTCGTATTCTCCCAGACAAAGCATCCAAAAGAAGCTATGGAATGGCTTAAATGGTACACAGCCGAAGAAAACAACTGGGGACTCATCTCATCGGGCATTTGGATGCCAACGCTGAAAAAGTGGTATACGGATGAAACGCTTACTCATAAATGGGTCGACAATAAGAACTTTCCTCCGTATAACGAATACAAGTCCGCTGTAGTCGATTATGCACAATCCTCAGCTGCGAGACCAGCTTCCTGGTTCTATACGAATCATACGACGGATTTTAACACCTTGCTGGGATCGACTCTGGGGGATGTTTGGACCGGAAAAACGACCGCCAAGGACGCCATTACCAAAAATCTCGAAGCTTTGAAAGCCGCCAATAAAGGCAAAAAATAACGTATAAGGAGGATGACCGCCAAGAACATGCAAGCGGCGGTCATCCTTCAAATTTGAGGTGGGGGGCAAGTTATGGAAACCTTTAATAAACCTCAGCAGCGCCGTTCCCGCTTTCATTCAAGCGAGGCAAGAGTTGCTTATATATGCTTAATTCCAGCAATACTTGGACTGATCTTCCTTACCTATCTGCCTCTTCTCGGTGTGTTGGGAATTAGTATGACGAATTGGACAGGGCTAAAAACCCCTGAATTCGTCGGCTTCAGCAATTATATCACGCTATTTACCACCGATCCTTATATTAAAGATTCAATAATAGCGACGCTCTACTTCGCATTTTTATCCGTAGCAGGAAGCATGATTTATTCACTTTTCATCGCGATGCTGTTGAACCGTAAAATTCCAGCAAGAGGTTTTTTCAGAGCTGTTTTCTATGTGCCTTTCGTTTTGCCTGCTGCCGCTATATACGTAGGATGGTCCTGGCTTTACGAGGCGAATTTCGGTTTCTTTAACTATCTCCTCTCCGAACTTGGATTGAACAAAGTTCTCTTTATCGCAGATTCTAATTACGTAATCCCATCTCTTTCAATGATTGCAGTCTGGCTGTCGGGGAACTTAATCGTTATTTTTTTGGCTGGGCTTCAGAGCGTTCCGAGCGTCTATCACGAAGCGGCTGAAATGGATGGTGCAAACGGATGGAATCGCTTCCGGCATATCACCTTGCCTTGTATGACGCCGATCATCTTTTACAACCTGTTGCTGAGCTTGATCGCCAATCTCCAAGTCGTTACGCCAGCCCTTGCTTTGACCAATGGCGGTCCCGGCAACTCTTCCCGATTCATGACTTATCTGATGTATGATCAGGCTTTCGTCAATTACAAGCTAGGCTATGCCTGCGCGACGACCTTTATTATTTTCGCTATTCTCGCCGCTTTTACTGCTGTTTTGTTCAAGACGTCGAAACGGTGGATCTTTTCCGAAGGAGATGACGATAAATGAGCGAAGCCGCTTACTCCACATTTAAGAGCAAAAAACGCAGTGAACGAACGATGAACGTGCTTACGCTTATAGTCGTCATTGTATTTGCCCTCATCGTGCTATTCCCGATCTGGTGGATATTCCGCACGTCACTAATGACGAATCCCGAGATCTACAAATATCCGCCATCTCTCTTACCGAACAATTGGTTGTTTTCCAATTATGAAAAAACATTGAAGGTATTCAAATTTTGGAAATACTTATGGAATACAATGATCATTATCGTTCCTTCCTGTTTGGCGGGAACGTTCACGGCCACCTTGTGCGGATTTGCCTTTGCGAGGTTGCGGTTTAGGGGTAAACAATTGATCTGGATCCTTTGTGTCGGTTCTATGCTCTTGCCTGCCATGGTTACGCTCATTCCCCTCTACATTGGATGGACACGAGGTTTGGGGCTCAATGACAGCTATCTGCCATTGATTTTGCCGTATTTTTGCGGCGGCGGCGCTTTTAATATCTTTTTGATCAGGCAGTTCATTCTCTCCATACCGAGAGAACTCGACCAAGCGGCAACGATTGACGGCGCTGGGTACTTCCGCATTTTGTTCAGCATTATTATGCCAGCGATCAAGCCCGCTATGATCGTCGTCGCCTTGTTTATTTTCATCGGCTTATGGAATGATTTGCTCCAACAGATGATTTACATTAATTCGAGCGATAAATTCACCATAGCGTTGGGGCTTACCAATTTTAAAGGTCAATTAAAGCAGGATTGGTCGATGACGATGGCAGCTACGTGCCTGTCCTTTGCTCCAGGCGTCATTTTCTACCTAATAGGTCAGAAGTATTTTGTAGAGGGAATCACGATGACCGGAATGAAAAATTAGTCCGGATGCCTTGAGGAAGCAATGCGAAGATGAGTATTCGATCGCGCTTGATCATGCTGATCTACTCAATTATCGCGTTCTTTCATTGAAAGGATATGCATGTTAGGCATATTGATCAATTCTGGCAGCCAAAAGTCCGGTAGACCGTCCTTTTTATGGAAAGCACTGAACAATGTACTTGCCTAAAATCGACGATTTTAGGCTATTTTTAATCCAGCTAATATAAATTTGAAGCAATTCCTTGCCGCCAGTAATGTATAGAAGAAAATTCGACTTCGCTCAACTATACCAGACTGCAGAACAGACGTTTGAGTGTGAAATTTCTAAAAAAGTGATTGTGATTATGTAATTCATTCCTCGATAATCGCGTTATAATTTATAAGCGCTTTCTTTATGGTTTAGAAATATTATTTTTTGGTTCGTATTTGGAGAGGAGGGGCGTAGACCCATAGGCCATGAAGTTAACGAAAGGGATTACAAAATTCGAATTGGAGGTAACCAGATGGAAGTAACGGAAATCAAGAGATCGGTTCGGTATAAATTCGAGCTTGTTTTTGCTGTCATTATCTTCTTATGTCTCCTGCCGATGTCGGTATCTGCCGAATCTCTTGCGGACAGTATGTCCAATGATATTTTTGAGATACAGACAGGAACCCATGGTGAAATCACCTCTTTGAAGTTAAAAGGGGATGTATTCCCGACGGAATATGTGATGAATCCCACTAACGCGCCAAACCAGAATACACTCGATCATCAATGGCTCGGGGAACTGATGTTTACATACAAGCTTGGAAGCGGGGAGTGGACGAAGGCTTGGACAAGCAAGTCTGATGACGGAAGAACGATAACGAAGAATGGGAATGAAATTACCGTCACCTATGAAAACGCTTCAAACCCAGAAGGAATCCGAAATTTTAAAGTTATTGAAAAGTATGCTTTGGTGGACGATTACATCAAATGGACCATTTCTGTTGAAAACACGAGCAGCCAGACGCTAGAGATCGGGGATCTTGGCCTTCCTTTGCCGTTTAATGAATTATGGCAGGCGCCGAATGACCGCATTTATGAAACTAGAGTTTTGAATCATTCGTTTGTTGGAAATAACAGCTCGTATATCACGATTCAAAGACCGAGCGGCATCGGTTCTTCCTTGCTTATGGTTCCTGATACAGCGACCGGCGCCGGCTTTGAATATCAAGACCGCTGGAAGCGTGAGGAGCATCCGGGCAGCAACTGGACCAATGATTCGGCAGGTTGGGTGGAAGGATTGAATGTTTACTATATTCATTCCAACGTGATCAAGAGTACCAACAAGGGGTACCTCCCGAATACAAGCCTGATTCTCGCTCCGAACGAGAGTAAGACCTATGCTTTTAAGTTTTTTAAAACAGCTGACGATAACGATGTGAAAGCCAAGCTCTATGACGAAGGGCTCGTAGATGTCACCGTTGTGCCGGGGATGATTTTTGCAACCAACATGAAGGCTAAGATCGATTTGCATACGTTCAAAGACATCACTTCCGTTACCGCACAGTATCCATCTGAGACAACGGTCAATTATCTGAATACGGTAGATACGAATCATAAGATATACGAGCTCACCCTGGGGCATCTTGGACAGAATGATATTACAGTTCAATATGGAAACGGGGAAAAAACCGTCCTGCAGTTTTATGCGATTGAGCCTATTGATGCCGCATTGCAGAGACATGCCACTTTTATGGTAGAAAAGACGCAGTACAATGATCCGGGAACGATTAGAGATAAGGTTTTTGACGATTGGATGATGCAAAATAAAACGACTAGAAACCGATTTAACGGTTATTGGGGATGGGGCGATGACTGGGGATTAACGCACGGACAATTTTTAGCCGAAAAGAACTCGCAGGTCCCGATTGCGTCGGAAGTGAGTGCGCTCGATGACTATCTGGAGACAGCCGTTTGGACCAATCTGATGAATGGGCATCATGAGGATTATTTGGTTCCGGATTTCTTAATGAATCAGCCAAACACAACGCCGACGTATCGTGGCTATGCTTACCCTCATATTTATAATACGTACTTCAGCATGTATAAGATTGCTAAAATGTATCCGGATCTTGTCACTTACAAGCATACGAAAGAAGAATATCTACTGCGGACATATAACATTTTCAAAGCCTTATACGACGGGCCGGTTGCGTACAACTGGGAGACAGGTCTTATGGGCGAACTGACGACGCCTGATATTATTAAAGCCCTGCAGGATGAGGGATTCACGGCTGAGGCGAATGATCTCATCGCTAAGATGGCTACGAAGTATAACAATTTTAAAAACACGACATATCCGTACGGTTCGGAATACAGCTACGATAATACCGGAGAAGAAGCGGTCTATACGTTAGCCAAAATGAACAACAATACGACGATGATGAGCAAAATTATTGCAAAAACAAGGGCCGATCGCGGACAAATGCCGGTCTGGTATTATTATGCGGATCCGGTTACGATAACGGGTGAGAACTGGTGGAACTTTCAGTACTCGACTTCACTCGCCGGCTATACGATAGATGACTGGATTCGCCATCATTCCGCAACGCCTGAGGTAGAACAGCGGCTATCTTACGCTGCTAAAATTGCCAATATTAGTGCGATTAACTCAGGCCAGATTAGCTCAGACCCTGCGAACATCGGCGCATCTTCATGGACATATCAAGCGGAAAAAGGAAACTACGGCGCTATGGGATTAGATGGCGGCCCGCTTTTTAACGGATGGAGAGGGATGACGGGTGAGTCCGATTTAGGATTGTTCGGAGCGATCAAGATTCTGAGCAGCGATGTGGCCATGGATCCGATTTTCGGTTTAACGGGATATGGCGCAGATGTAACGGAAAACGGCTCAAACTACGTCATAACGCCAAAAGACGGCGTATTCAAGCGTATTAATCTGATCACCGAAAAGCTTAACTTAGAGCTGGATCGAGATCAGTTTACGAATGCCGCAATCGCGAAGAGCAAGAACTACGTTAAGCTGAGCATGAAAAACGTAACGCCTGGCACACAGCATCAAACAAAAATTGCGTTCACGGGACTTAAAAAAGCGACTTACGATATTTTAGTCGATGGTGTGCATCAAGGTAAATTGAATGCCTATGGCTCTCAAGCAACGCTTACGATTAATGCCGGATCGGCAGTAGCTTATACTGTTGAGCTGCAAGAAGGAATTAAGGATGCAAATACAGCTCCGATCGTGAATGCGGGTTCCGATAGTTCAATTACTTTGCCGGACGATATTAGTTTAAAAGGAACGGCTAGCGACGATGATCTTCCTGTCGGCACGTTAACAGCTGCATGGAGCTTGGTAAGTGGACCAGGTACGGCAACGTTTGCTGACGCTGCTGCATTGAATACGACGGCAACCGTTTCCACTGCCGGGGATTATGTATTCAAGCTGCAAGTAAGCGACTCGGAACTTTCTTCTGAAGATACCGTTAAAGTGACGGTAGCGCCTGCGCCGCCCTTGCCTCCGGTTATCGCAAACTATTCATTTGATGAGACAAGTGGAACTACAGCCTCCGATTCAACAGGCAATGGCATGGATGGAGCTCTGAAAGGTTCGGCCACGTGGGTTCAAGGCAAGCAAGACAACGGATTGCAATTAAACGGCACGGATAGTTATGTAAAAATGCCTGTGAGCATCCTGAGTCGCGTACATGATATTACGATTGTAACTTGGGTGAAGGCAAACAAATTGGGTAACTATGCAAGAATATTCGACTTCGGAAGCGGAACGAATACGTATATGTACCTGTCGCCGAAAGTAGGCGGAGGAGGGATGAAGTTTGGCATAACAACGACCGGGAATGGGCCGGGTCAAGAACAGGTAATCAATGCACCGGCTCTCCCTACCGGCGTATGGAAACATGTTGCGTTCACTCTCTCCGGAAGAACTGGGATTCTTTATGTCGATGGCGTACAGGTTGGAATCAACACAAACATCACTCTGGATCCTTCGAGCTTAGGGAAAACGATCAATAATTACATCGGAAAATCCCAGTTCGCCGATCCTTATTTGGATGGCATCGTGGATGACTTCCGAATCTACAGCAGTGCGCTTAGTGCAGCGGAAATCGCTTCACTTGCGGCTCCGCCTTTTGATGATATTGTTTCCTTGGATGAAGTCAATCTGACTACACAGGAGAAAGTGGCTCCGAAATTACCGCAAACCGTAACCGCTCATTTGAAAAATGCCAGCACCATTGATGTTCCAGTTTCATGGGACGCTATCGATCCTGCCCGATATGCTACAAAAGGTAATTCATTCACAGTAACGGGTACTGTGGTCGGATCAACGACTTTGAAGACAAAAGCGAATATTCTTGTAACAGGAGTCCAATTGGATCCGTTCCCTTCATTGGTTGCACGGTACAATTTCGATGAGACAAACGGCAGAAGCGTTGCCGACGCTTCAGGTAACGGACATGATGGAACGACGAAAGGATCGCTGGCCTGGGAACCGAGTGGCCATCAGAACGGCGCTTTAACCTTTAGCGGCACAAGCGGAAATTATGTAGACCTAGGCAGGAGCGAAGACTTGCAGCCGAGCAAAATTACGCTGTCCTATTGGATTAAACGGACGGCAAGCATGGGCAGCAATGAGAACATATTGTTATGGTTCAAGCCGGAGAACGATTATGCGGCCAATGGATTTTTCGTCACATATAACGGCGATGTGTCCAGCTTGGTTATGGTCGACGGAACGGGCAATTTCTTTGTGAAATCGGCGCCGGATGATTTCCTTCCTTTGAACGAATGGACCAATGTCGTGTTCACCTTCGATTCGGAGACCAAGGCAGCGGCGATTTACAAGAATGGTATCGCACAAGAGATTGATATGGACGGTGATCTTAATTCCATTACCGCTGCTTCTGATGTTAAGAAAATCGGCGTATCCGGCTATGGCAATGGCGCGCAACTGAATGCAACGTTAGACGATTTCCGGATTTATAATGGCGCCATGACAGCCAAGCAAGTTAAGGCTATTTATGACGGTAAAGATGTGCAAAGCGTTCAGCCTGTTGCGATTTCAACCTCAATCGGCAAAGCTCCGGCGTTGCCTGATACGGTTGCGGTCATCTACGAAAACGCAAGTCAGGGTACCGTAGATGTGAGTTGGGATGCGATTGATCCGTCGCAGTATGCACAGAGCGGTACATTTCAGGTATATGGCAAAGTGGATGGAACATCGATTAAAGCTGTATCGAACGTAACGGTCACTAGCCCCATACCGGCAACGAGAGCAGTTCTAACGCCGTCTCAGCCGGATGGACGGAACGGATGGTACGTACATCCGGTTACGGTAAACCTGATTGCCGACAATCAATCAGGTATAAAGACGGAGTACAATCTAAATGGCATGGGAACATGGCAGACATATACGGGACCCGTTACCATGAATCAGGACGGAAAATATAATCTGAGCTACCGTTCGTCAGATAATGCGGGCAACGTAGAAGTCGCGAAGACAGTCAGCTTTAACCTGGATGTAGTTGCACCAACAATCAGCATTTCTGGATTAGTGGGAAATAGTAACCTTGGCGATGCCGGGGATATCTTGCCTATGTTTTTACTGAACGACGGCATGTCGGGAGTTGACAGCAGTAGGACTACTGTAACGCTGGATACGTATTCTTTCCAGATAGGAACGACCATCCCACTTTATACGCTGCCTCTTGGAACGCATACATTTAATGTGGTTTCGAGCGACTTAGCTGGGAACACCGCTAGCGTAACAGTGACGTTTCAGACGTCGACAAGCATTGACGCTTTAAAGGCATTGATCACTCGATTTACCAAGAATAACTGGATTGATAATGCAGGAATTGCCAATAGCTTGCAAAAGAAATTGGATAAAGGCAATGTGGAGAGTTTCGTGAGCGAGGTACAGGCACAAGCGGGTAAGCATGTCTCAAGCGAAGCTGCAACATACTTGCTTCGAGATGCTCAAGCTTTAATAAATAAGAAATAAGTTTTAGGAGAATCACTTTCAGTATGAGTCATGTTAGAGGCCGCACAAGTCATTAATAATTTATTAAAGTTATAGTAATTTGCACGCTCCCTTAAGACGACCCACGTCTTGGGGGAGCATTTTTTGTCCATCAACATTCAATCCATAGCTCGAAATGGACGATCAGGCCATACTGTGAGCAACGGTGCGGAAAGTATGAACAACAAGTAGAACATACAAGCGAAGGCTGCCTTTTCAACAGGAATAGGGTCATGGAAAGCCATCATAAGGAAAGAGTTTTTCCTTCGTGATAATGGCATGGGGATGAGCAATGAAAAGGTGGAATCCATCTTGAAATCTGAAACAAAAGGAGTGGGGATGACGAATGTTCACACGCGCATCAAGTTGCTTTTTGGTGAGGAATATGGGATCAGCCCGTTACGATTACAGGGGACAATTGGTGGAATTTCCAATACAGCACCTCGTTAGCCGGTTATGCAATGGACGATTGGATTCGCTCGAATTCAACCAACCCAGAGACGGAACAACGGTTATCCTATGCCGCCAAGATAGCGAATGTCGGTGCGATTAATTCAGGTCAAATTAGCAGCGACGCTGCCAATATTGGAGCCGTTTCCTGGACTTATCAAGCTAATAAAGGGAATTATGGCGCACTTGGACTAGACGTCGGACCTTTATTCAACGGTTGGCGCGGAATGAGCGGTGAAGCTGATTTAGGCTTATTCGGGGCATTGAAAGTATTAAGTGCAGATGTTTCCGTGGATCCAATCTTTGGTTTATATGGCTATGGAGCAGATGCTACGCTGAATAGCGGGAAATACACGATTACCCCTAAAGATGGTTTAAACAAACGTCTAAATCTGATTACCGAGAAATTCTCTATGGAACTTGAAAGAGATCAATATACGTCAGCGATTGTGGCCACAGCTAAAAACGATGTGAATTTTACGTTGAAAAATGTAACGACATCATCCGCTCATGTTACGAAAGTAACGTTTACAGGTCTTCCTGCTGGTACGTACAATGTGCTTGTAAACAATGCTGTAACGGGCACGGTAAATGCGACAAGCGGTGCTAAGACGGTCGTAAGTCTTAGTATTGGAACGAATGCAACGTATGATATTAAGCTGCAAGTTGGCACATCAACAGGACCTACCGACGTTGCTCCTCAAGGGACAGCCACGACATCCTTCGTATCTGCATGGGAAAGTCTGGCTGGTTTGAATGATGGGTATACGCCAACAAGTTCGAATGACAGAGGACACTCTGTCTATGGTAACTGGGATAACCCAGGTACGACGCAGTGGGTGCAATTGGATTTCTCCGCAGCTAAGAATCTCTCCAGCACAGCGATTTATTGGTTTGATGACGATCAAGGCATCGATCTTCCTGCTTCCTATACGATTCAGTATTGGAACGGCACAGCTTGGGTCAATGTTGCTAGTCCGTCCGGATTAGGTCTGTTGCCCAATCAGTATAATACGACGACCTTCACTCCGGTGTCGACGACCAAGATTCGCGTAAATATTACAGCTAAATCTACGTTTTCAACAGGTATTGAGTCGTGGAAGGTTTTCGGTACGTAAGAATAGTTGGGCTGTTCGGGCATGGAAGAAATGGACAACGGCGGCAACTTGCATTTGCGGTGCCGGTGAGATGATGGTCTGGGTAAAAGAAAGCTTGTCTTAAAACAAACAGCGGGAATCAAAGAACCTTCAACTCCGCGTCAAACGTGGAACTGAAGGTTCTTTGGTTATTGATTTGGCTTTCCGGTGAAATTTTTGCGAAAATTTAAGGGTGAGATGCCTTCTTTATTTGAAAAACAATAGGAGAAATAAGAAGCATGCTGGAAGCCGCACTCTTCCGCAACTCGGGTCATCGACCATTCCGTTTGAATCAAAAGCTTCTTGGATTGTTCAATGCGATACTGCAGCAAATAGTCATTCGGTGTCATACCGAATACCTTTAACATACATTTCGCTAGGTAATTAGGATGGTAATTCAACTGTTCCTGGAGCATAGCATTCGATATTTTTTTGGTATAGTTTTGGCGAATGAACACTTCGACTTTCTCAGCCAAATGAAAGGCGGTCATGTCCGTTGTCGTTATTAATTCACGGTTGATATGCTGCATAAATAATTGAAACGTATTTTGTTTACGCCAGTTGCGAAGCGAGCGAGACTCCTGCTCTAATTGGAAGAAATACTCTAAAATTTCAAATGACTTTTGTGTTAATTTTGTAAATTTGGGTATGAAAATTGAGTTAACTTCCGCATGATTCAGAAATGCGCTTTTTTTGTGATTTTCAATCAAAATTGTTTGATTTTCTAGACAAGCATTCATATCCTCGTATTCGCCCCAGGCGCCATAAGTGTGGAAATGAATCCAGATGATTTCTGTTTCTTGCTCACAGGGCGCCGTCCCGTAGTGATGCAGATCAGGCCGAAGTATAACGGCTTCGCGCTGCTTAACGACCCACTCGTGCGAACCTTCTCCAATCGATATGGCCCCCTTGGTAACAACAATTAAATCAAATGTCCCAATATTAGATCTTGAAATGTGCCGTTCTCCTTCTGAA
Organism: Paenibacillus andongensis; assembly: GCF_025369935.1. Classification (NCBI taxonomy): domain Bacteria; kingdom Bacillati; phylum Bacillota; class Bacilli; order Caryophanales; family Paenibacillaceae; genus Paenibacillus; species Paenibacillus andongensis. The sequence goes on from NZ_CP104467.1 coordinate 2,291,879, forward strand.
TAGAAAGCGTTTCCGCAATCTAGGAAGTAAGGTATTGGAGGGGCAATGAAATGGAGAATTTGTGGCTTCATATCAGTACCTCAGTAGGTTTATATTTTTAAAAAATATATTTGGCTACTACCAATTCTACTTGAAAAAGTTATTTTATTAAAGCATTTTCAATAGGATTTTGGCTTTTTTTGATTTCTTGGTGAGGAAGTGGAGAGAACGAATTGAACATGTAACGGGGAAAAGAGGTGTGAGAGGTAGGGGGGCTTGGCGCCCCTCCTTTTTGATTACTAACAAGGATTCAACACATGGAAGAAGACGTTTGGGGTCGTACGCGCGTCTCAGTTCGGTGCCTATCTCGCTTTTCTGCTTCAGGACTCTGCAAAGCTTCTCCGGTTTATATATATGCGATATAGAGGTGCACGATATGGGTAGCAGTGAGTTCGGCTGCCTTTTTTCCGCTATCGAGTAGGGAATCTACGTTGCTTTGTGTTCACAACGTCAAAAAATTCGACAATACAGGAGAAGATTTAGAGGATTTGATCTCGATCGGGACGATCGGATTGATCAAAGCGATCGAATCGTTCTCGCCGAACAAAGGGACCAAGCTCGCGACATTCGCGGCTCGTTGTATCGAGAACGAGATTCTCATGCATCTGCGTTCGCTGAAGAAAACGCGCAAAGATGTGTCCCTGCACGATCCCATCGGCACGGATAAAGAGGGGAACGAGATCACTTTGATCGATATCCTCGGCACGGAAGCTGATGATGTCGTGGATAAGGTGCAGCTGAAGATTGAGAAGAGCAAAATCTATCGGAACTTAGAGATTTTAGATGATCGCGAGAAGGAAGTTGTTGTCGGGCGGTTTGGGCTGGAACTTGGCGGGGAAGAGCGGACACAGCGGGAGATTGCGAAAGAGCTGGGCATTTCGCGTTCGTATGTGTCGCGGATTGAGAAGCGGGCGCTGATGAAGCTATATCATGAGTTTTATAAGGCGAAGCGATGATTGCTATGGCTTGTCTAAAATGACATTTGAGGTCGGTTGATTTTCTTTGCCTACAATTTGATTAAACATGCAGCAGTGGGTTTAAATGAGCAAAAAAATGCGATACAAGAAAAGCTTCTTGTACCGCATTTTTGCATTACCAGGTCGCTGGCTAAAGGTTTACCTTATTCAATGTACTACTAAAACCGAAAAAGAGAGCCAACTTATAACAAAGTACCGTCATTGCAGACAACAGCGGCGCTTTTGCACAGTGACTATAGAAAAGAGTGATGTCGCGGATTTGAGCTTATGGAGTCAGTTTTTTTACGACATCTATATAACAGAGATAAAAGCGCATGGTAGACAAGAAATAGACGGACGACGCGCAGGCTTGTCGTTAGTTTAGTTTCAGAATCAACCAAAGAAGACTTTCGCTAATTCCTGTATTTCCTCCGGTAATTCCTCCGGCGACCGATTTTTTTAGAGATTCTTCCGAGCCGATGGCTAATGCCGTATCATAATACCAACATTTATATTTGATTATGGCCAATGTTTTTTCTATGTCCTTCATCATCTCTTTTACAACTTCAAGACGTTCATAAAATAGATCACGCTTTTTTTGTAAAGTAGCATCGTCTTTCTCATGCCAATCCATATATTGCTTAATATCTTTGATGGACAAGCCCGTTGATTTTAGACATTCGAATAGATCTAAATAAGCTAAGCTACAAACTTAAATAAGTTCTTCCAAAGAATCGCTTTCAACAAGCGGTTTTTTTGTTTTTTTATAAAAAAATTGCATACACGATAATTGCATAATTATACATTTCGAGTGCAGTGGATATTATCACTAATTATGAAAAATTGGTAGTATTGGTAGTTATGCTGCAAGTAATTGTTTTTCTCACTAATTTTGCAAACGGTCCTTGATAAATCAAGCTTTTGAAGATCATTTTTCTCAATAAATTGTTTGGATTGGCTTCATAGTTTATCCAATAAAGTAAGGGTATACTTGGCAGTTTTATTATTTGCAACACAAACGGATTACTCTTGGTTCCCTAAAAGAACAGTGGCAATGGCAAAATGGCCTCAACCCGCAGTCGAACCTGCTTGGTTGAGGCCCTATTTGCATGTCTTGGCCTAGTTGATTATCGCTTCAATAAGACATGCACGCCGTAAGGAGCCACGGTGATGCGGTCCTTCACTTTTGTACCGTTCATTGCATCTTCGTAGATGCCGTTAAGCGGACACTCCACATGCTCATTGTTGTGGTTCAGCAACATGAGAAAGGCCTGGCCGTCCTTCACTTTCTCGATAGCTTCAAGCCCGTTGGTCGGAACAGACAGGGTGGTGGGGATGCCTTCCTTTTTCACAATCAGCTCCGTCAAGGCTCCCAATGCTGCTTCATCTAGGTCGCATCCCACATAGTAGACGCGGCCTTTCCCGAACGAGTTGACGGTTACCGCAGCTTCGCCCGCATAATAATGACTGGCATACGTCGCTATGGCCTCTGCGCCATCGGTTTTCAATACGTCGCACCAGACGGAGGCGGTGCCTTCACCGAAAGCGCTCTGAACGCGGACCGTTCTGCCGAAATTGACGGAATCGAATTCTTCCAGTTCTACCCCGGCTAGCTGCTTGAACAAGCCGGGAACCGTCAGCGTGGTCATCTGATTGTTCCATGTGCGGGTGCCTGAGCGGAAGGTAAGCACGAGAGCGCCGCCTTGTTCGACATAAGCCTCGCATTTCGCTGCGATTGCTTCCGTTACGAGATTGAACGCCGGCATCATCACAAGCTTGTATTTGGAGAAGTCGCTCTCTACACTGGTGACGTCGAGGTTCACATGCTGCTTGGCGACTGCCGAATAATAGGCGTCAAGCAGTCCGTTATAATTGAAATTCACATTATGCGGCTGTCCGCGATGGCTCCAGAAGTTGTCGTAAGACTTGATCAGCGCTGCGGAACTTACATTATCAGACCCAACGAGTAGACCGCTGAGAGCTGATATTTCCGCCCCGATAGCTTTGATTTCCCTGTACCTTCTGCGGCCGATACCATCATGGTCCAGAATGCCGTGCCAATACTGCTCAATGCCCACCGTACAGGATCTCCAGCGGAAATAGACCATGGCTTCCGCTCCGTGCGCGACCGCCTGGTAGGTCCATAACCGGAGCTGTCCGGGCTCTGGCGTGTCGCCCATCATGTGCCAACCGCAGGGACCGCTCTGCTGCTCCATCATCCAGAAGTTCTTGTTCTTCAGTCCCCTCATTAAATCATGGGCCATCGACACTTGGGTGTAGGAGGATTTGCCCCACATATTGTTTGGATAGTTATCCCAGCAGACGACATCCAGATCCCTGGCAAGGTCAAAATAGTCCAGCTCACTGAAGTGTCCCATCAGATTATGGGTAATCGGCAAGTTGGTGCAAGCCCGAATTTCCTCGATCTGCAGGCGCTGGTATTCCGCCGTTGCGTCTGAGAAGAAGCGCTGGTAATCTAGCAACAGTCCCGGATTGTGATTATACGGCGTGGACAGCAACTGCTGGGCGCCGGCATTTTGGCTGAAGCCATCGCTAGACGAATAAGCGGGAAGGATGATTTCATCCCAGTGCCGGTAAGTGTGGCTCCAGAATACCGTGCCCCACTCTTTATTAAGCTTATCAATCGTGCCATATTTGTTCCTCACCCACAGTCGGAAGGCTTGTAGACAACTCTGACAATAGCATGCTCCTCCAAATTCATTGTCGATCTGCCAGGCGACGATATGCTTGTGATCCTTGTAATGCTCGGCCATCCTTCTTGCGATAAGTACGGAATATTGTCTATAAATTTTGTTATTGGGGCAATAATGTCTTCTCGTTCCGAAACCCTTGGTGAGTCCGTAGATGTCTACAGGATACATATCCGGGTATTTATCCATCAGCCATTTGGGCGCAGCGGCCGTAGGAGTTCCTAATATAATTTGAATGCCTTCCCGCGTTAGCACTTCGATCGCCCGATCGAGCCATGCGAAATCGTACAAGCCGTCCTCAGGCTCCAGCAACGCCCATGCAAATTCCGCCAGCCGCACGGTGTTCATTCCCGCTTCACGCATCATCTTCGCATCCAGAGGCCAGCGCTCCTCAGGCCAATGTTCCGGATAATAATCGACGCCAAACCACATCATTGGCACATCCTTTCAGACTATGAATAGTATTATTTTGTTGATATAATAGCGCCTATAAAACATTTTATTCTTTAAAAATTGAATGGTAAATCACATGTTTTTGCGAAATGTAGTATTATTTTGCGATATTCAGGAGGAACTATGAGGATTAACCACTATTTGCCGCATCCCCGTTTCAGCCGGTATATTTGCTATCCGGAGTCGTTCGGACATTATTATGAGGAAACGAATCACAGGGAGAAAAGAACAGCCTCTCAGATGCCCTATTACAATCTGCATGTGGTTGTGAGCGGTACGGGATACGTGGTGCAAGGGAACCAGAAAGTGAGGCTTACCGCAGGAACAGGCTTTCTTTACGGAGCGGAAATGCCTCAAGAGTACCATTCGGATGCGGAAGATCCATGGGATATACAGTGGGTGCATTTCTTTGGTGTGGGCTTGCACGCTCTATTTGAAGGGAAGATGGGCGGAAAAGTGTGGCTGTTTAATTGGGAAGGGGGCGCGCGATTGCTTGGTTTGTTAGATAGCTTGTTAGCGCACGGAGAGTCGTTCATACAAGAGCAGGAGACGCAGATATCTGTCTTGTTGTATGAAATTCTCGTTGAATTGCTGCAAAATGGCGAGGATTTATTCGGAGCTCCGGCCAGAGGATTGAGGCAAACGATGCTGAAGGCAGCCGATTGGATCAGCGCACAGTGCTATGAACATCTGACACTGGAACAAATGGCCGCATTTTCAGGCTACAGCCCCTATTATTTTAGCCGGCAATTCCATCAGGTCATGGGGAAACCGCCAGTCGAATTTTTATTGGAAAGCCGGTTGGTAAAAGCCAAGGAGTTGTTGTCCTCTACCGATTGGACCGTGAAGCATATTTCAGAAAGGGTGGGATTCTCGCAATGCTCTTATTTTATTCGAAGGTTTCGGCTGGCCGAGGGAGTTACACCGGAGCAATTCCGGGCGTTGCGAGGTATGAATCAATCGATAGGCAGCAAAAGTGAAACCTGATCTGATAAATGATAGCACAAGAAAAGTCTAAACCTTCAGTTGAAACCGTGAATGCCATTCATGAAGGTTTAATTGCTCTCTCGAATGGCTCTTGATAAGAAAAGCGAATAATGTAGAAACAAATATCAAAGAGGCAGCATCATACCATTGATTTTTGATAGTTACTTAGGCAAACAATCGTTAAAAAAGTAAAGAAATGCGAATAGAAACGAAAACGCTTACATGCTATTCTTGAATCTATGGGCACTTCAATGCATCAAAGGTTAAGCTAAGAAGCTGCTCTAAATTTTTAATAATTGCTCTTTTCAATGTGTTGTTCTCCTGTCTCATGATTGTCTCAATACAGTTATGAGGCGAAGAACGGCAAGAATGCGAGGCGATCTATACATAACCAAGTTGCGATGAAGCTTCGCAAAGCGCAGTAAAAGTCTGAGATGTGGGGATGAGATGAAAATGTTTAAGGTATTCAAAGCTCAATTTGTTTTAGCAGCATTTCTTGTATTCAACCTGTGTGTCTTCTGCGCGCCTGCCGCCATATATGCAGCAGGAACGACTTATTATGTAAGTCCAAGCGGTAATGATAGCAACGCCGGGACAAGCTCAAGTTCTCCGTGGCAGACGATCAGCAAGGTGAACGGTATTAATTTTGCCGCTGGCGATACAATCCTTTTCCAGGGTGGGTCGTCCTTCAGTGGCAACCTGCAGTTCAACAGCAGCGATGGGGGCAATAGCACTACGAGAGTGACAGTTGACTCCTATGGCAGCGGCAGGGCTACCATCAATGGCGGAACCGGGTCGGCGATCACAATTAGTGGCACTACGGGGATCGACATTAAAAATATCAATGTTATCGGAAACGGAAGAAATTCAGGGAATTCGGGCGGCAAAGGTGTAGACTTCTCATCCTGTCACTATTGTAGTGTTACTAACTCGGATGCCAGCGGCTTTCAGTATGCCGGCGTAAGGGTTATAACATCAGATCACATCGATATCACCTATGTAAATGCGCATGATAACGGAAGAGCCGGCATCATTTCAGAAGAGACCTCATGGACCCAAATGAGCGATCACATTTACGTAGGAAACAGCGTAGCCAATAATAATCCCGGAGACCCTTCGAAAACTACAAATGAGACGGGCGACGGAATCATCTTGATGTACGTCACGAATAGTACCATCGAATACAGCTCAGCTTCTTATAACGGATGGGACCAGCCGACCGGGCACAGCAACGGGCCGGAAGGCATCTTCTTCTGGTCTGCAAACAGTTGTTTAATCCAAAATTCCTTGGCCTTTAAAAACACGACCAACGTCGGGGCAGACGGCGGCGCCTTTGACATCGACGGCAACAACTGCACGCAGCAATATACCTATTCATACTCCAACTACGGGCCAGGTTTCACTTCATACTCGCCAACGGACGGAGGATCAGGCAATCTTGTATACCGGTATAATATTAGCGAGCTTGATAACCATGCTTGGCCTAGCCCTATTTGGATTGCAGTAGCTTCCAAACCTAATAATGCGAAATTTAATTTTGAGTTTTATAACAACACCATCTATTCAGCTAGTTCTGTCCTCAACGTACAAGATTGGAACGCACCATCGAATCCAACGGACATGTCTGGCGTACACTTCCACAACAATATCTTCCAGACGACAGGCACAAAGATCTTACAAGACGATCCCGCCTCCACCGCCGGCACATACTCAGGAAATATCTGGTGGCAGAGCAACGGCAGTTTCGCTGGAAATGGTTATACAAGCTTTTCGGCATGGGTAAGTGGCACCGGAAAGGAAAAGATTAATAACGTCCTCGTAGGTAAGAACGCAGATCCGATGCTCGTCAATCCGGGCAACGGTGAAAAAATCATCAGTTCCAACTATCTTACTGCCGTTACGGCCTATAAACTGAAGACAGGTTCCCCAGCGCTTTCTGCAGGGCTTAACCTTGCCTCTTCGGAAGGCTTGAACATCGGTACCCGCGATTATTATGGTAATGCCTTAGGAAGCACGCATAACATGGGCGCTTACGAAGGATCAGGCATTGATACCGCAACGCTTTCAAGTGTTGAAGATACAGTAACTGGCACAAGCAACAACCAGTTCCAATATTCAGGAAGCTGGACAACAGGCACGTCGGGAGATCATTACTCCTCTAGTGCAAACAATTATTTCCAAATTCCGTTTAACGGTACAGAGATTAAATGGGTAGGCTCTGCCGACACGAACCAAGGCCAAGCTGCCGTTTCGATCGACAATGGACCGGAGACCATAGTAGACACTTATCTGAGCAACCGTACTACCGGTGTTACGCTGTACCATAGCGGCGTCCTGTCCAGTGGACAGCATACGCTGAAAGTGCGCGTAACGGGAACGAAATCCAGTGCAAGCACCAATTATTATGTATACCGAAAGTACCGGAGGGGCCCATAGCGGTACCTATCACCTGACACACTACAACGGTCAGACGGGAAGCTGGAATGTTTACACCTACCGCACGTTTACAGGACTAGCCAACGGCACCTATACCTTGAGTGGCTGGGCAAAACGAAGCGGAAACGGGTTCACCGCCAGTCAGTTGGAGGCCAAAGACTTTGGCGGAAGCACATTGTCTGCAGCGATTCCTGACTCGTCAAGTTACCAACAGGTGACCGTATCCAATATTAATGTGACGAACGGACAATGCACGATTGGCTTCTGGACGCAAGTCGATAATGGCAGCAATTATCCATTTGTTTATATGGATGATGTATCATTCACAAAGAATTAAGCGATGACTCCATTTCAGTCAAACAGGCTTTCAGCCCTGTTTGACTGAAATTTTAATATTTACAGGCGGTGGATGAAATGGCTGGAAAGAGATCGATCCCTATTTTAAAGCGCAAACGGTTCCAGAGGGCCCTTCTTGCTGTAGTTTTGATAAGCTTCGCAGTTTCGGTTTATATCTTCATGCGACAACCGGGGCTTAAGGACACTGAGACCGCAGTTTCTATTAATAACGAACCCATTTCGGTTATGGAACTGAGAGATACCATGATCAGACTGAAGGCTAGCGTTTTTATGGAGTTCTCTAAAAAACACGATTACATTGACAATGATGATTTCTGGCAAAGCAGCGTTGAAGGGCAAAATCCACTTGCTGTTTTAAGGGAAACGGCATTAAAGGAAATCGTCCAAAGAAAAGTAAAGCTTTCCCTTCACAAAAAAAATGGATTAATTTCTGATACCGATTATTCAGCGATTCTAAAAGGTCTTAATGGAGAAAACGCAGATAGGAAATCTAAGGTAGCAAAAAAAGAAACAATCTACGGTCCTGAGAAAATTGACTTGATGCAGTATTATACTGTTTTAGATAGCAAGAATGATGACGTTGTGACTAAACAATTGGAAAAAGAAAAGATAATAGACACTAGCGATGATAATCTGAAACGATATTATGAAGAAACTAAAGCTAAGAACTATAAACTTCCTGACAAAATAAAAATCCTAAAGATTGAGCTTCGTTTTTTTGCAAACGGAGAGACGGTTCTAGATGAAAATGAAGCTGGAAAAATGATTAAAGAAGCGGAAAAAAGGCTGACGAATGGGGAGAGCTTTGAAGCGGTTGCCAAAGCATTCAATAAGGACGGTTCACTTATTCCGTATACATTCGATCCGTCTCACTTTCCGAAGCGTGATCTTACGCTGCTGAAAACTTTCGATGTAGCAGAGAAGTTGAAACCTGGTGAGATAAGCAAAGCATTTAAAACGGACAGTACATTTGAGATCATCGAATGTGTCGATAGGGAAGATTCGGGTTATAGTACGTTTAGCGATATGAAGGATAGTGTTAAAGCGAATTTATTGAGAGAAAAACTGAACCAATACATCCGTACACTGTCTGATAGTGCAGTCATAAAGAAAAATGAAGCCGTATTTGACAGAGTAACATTTTAATAAAGAAACGTTAATCCCCTCCGGGATCATGCAGATAACTGCATTGATTGGTAGGGGATTTGATTAATTGAGAATAGGCTTTGCATAGAATTGAGCAACAGGTCTATGGCAATAGTAGTAGCGAACGAAAAGGGGGCATTCATGGTCTGCCGTTTTTCTCTTTTGCAACGACAATTCCATGTTTCAGTGATATGATGTAAAACAAAAACTCTATGTTCAATGGGGGCGGCTTATTTTCAAATGCGAATGAACAATCTGCTTTACAGGATGAAAACATCGAGGCATTCGATCTATGCAAGGCTTGTTTTCGTTTTTCTCGCTGTTTTATTTCCGCTCCTCGGTTTAGGTTATAGTGTTTATAATTGGGGCTTGCAAGCAGTTAAAGAAGACATCACAACATCGTCCCAAGCGCAAGTGGATTTTTACAGAGATAATTTGGACAGGGAGTTGCAGCGGATCCGACTGTTGCAATTTGATCTGTTTAACGATACGAGTCTGAATGCGTTGGAGGTTGCTAATACGAATCTGTCCGATTATGAGAGGGATATGAACTTGAAGCGCGTTCAGGAACGAATCGTTGCGATCAAATCCAGCAGCAGGTATGTAACCGAGGTGAAAGTGCTTCTGACTGTGCTTCATAAAAACGTCAGCAATTTAATCATTGACAATATGAGTGAGTCCGATGAAGGGCTCATTCATGCCATCATTGCCGAGCCTCACGCGCAGCTTTATCATGTAAACGGGCAATTGCTGTTACTCGCTTCATCTTCTTTGGTCCTGACGGAGGATTCTCAAACACCTTCTGCAGTCATTGCAATCGTTTTGTCCGAGAGTGACATACGGCAAATGCTGCATGAACTGCAGACCCAGAGGGGAAGCCACGCGTTTCTAATCGGTGGGAAGCCGGGCATCGCCGTATTTGTTGATGAATCCCAAACTGAGGCCGATCCATTGCCGTCGTACGTTCGGAATCGCGATAACCGGAACTCGGGCGCCGGTTCCAGTTATGAACCAGCTTCTATAGACGAGCAACAGTATGCACTTACTTATGGCATTAGCAAGCAGTGGGGCTTGACCATCGTGAAATATGTGACGGTCGACCAACTGTACGAGAAGATCAACCATTACCGATGGATGTTCGGGTTGTATTCCATGACTGCTTTGTTTGTGATTGTGTTCTTCGCCTTGCTGTTATATAGATTTATTCATGCGCCGCTGACGACATTGGTTAAAGCGTTCTATCAAGTTGAAATCGGCAATATGAAAGTCGAAATCAAGCACAGCCGCAAGGATGAGTTTCGTCACATATTCACCAGATTCAACGCCATGATCGGCAATCTCAACGCCTTGATCGACCAAGTGTACAAGCAGGGGTTGCTGCTGAAGCAAGCGGAGTTCAAGCAGCTGCAAACACAAATCAATCCGCACTTTTTATATAACAGCTTTTTTGTCCTCCACAGGTGGATTAAATACGGATATAACGAGGAGGCGGAACTATTCTCGCGTCATTTGGGCAACTATTTTCAATTCGTGACGCGGAGCTCTTCAGATGAGGTTCCTTTGGAAAGGGAAGTGGAGCACGCCAGAACCTATGTTGAAATTCAGGCGATGCGGTTCTCGAACCGAATTCGTGTCCGGTTCGATGAGCTTCCAAACGGCCTCGAATTTATTCTGGTGCCTAGGCTGATTCTTCAACCTATTATCGAGAACGCTTTCGAGCACGGCCTTGAAGACAAGCAGGAGAACGGCTTGCTCGCCATTCATTTTCATAAGACGACGAGTGCACTCCACATCATCGTAGAAGACAACGGGGAGCAGATGACGGATGAAAAGCTGGAAAGACTGCAAACAGAATTATCCGATTCTGAGGCGATTTATGAAATCACAGGACTCCTCAACATTCATAAGAGATTACTGTACCGTTTCGGCGGGCAAAACGGCCTAAGCCTTGGGAGAAGCGAGGTTGGCGGCTTAAAAATAACCTTAACGATTCCCATGGAAGCGGAGTTAGGAGAATGAACCCATGTATAAACTATTGATCGTGGATGACGAAGTTTTAATTGCGGATATGCTGGTGGACCTATTCCGTCAGGCAATGTCGGATGAGTTGGAGGTATATAAGGCTTATTCGGCCAAAGAAGCGCAGGAATGGTTGGATCTTGCTAAGATAGATATCGTTCTTTCAGATATCAAGATGCCCGGCGTCAGCGGGCTAGAGCTGCTGAATCGAATAACGACGAACTGGCCCACCTGCCGTGTTGTATTTCTGACAGGGCATAGAGAATTCGATTATGTTTACGCCGCGATACAGCAAGGCGGTGTGCGTTTTATGCTGAAGACGGCGGATGACGAGCAAATTGTCGGTACCATTCGGGAGGTACTGCAGGAAATTAAGGAAAGCCATCGTTTGTCGGATTTCATGAAGCAAGCCTCTCGACAAATAGAAGCCTCTCGGCCCCTCCTTCAGAATAAGATGATGCAAGAATGCCTTTATGGCTACTATGATGTTCCGGAAACAGTGGGTCAGCACTTGAAGGAGCTTGAAATTCCGTTATCAGCAACCAGACCTACCTTCATGGTCATCGGTAGGTTTGATTCACTGCCGCCCAAAGCCAGCGCCGTTGACAGGAACGATCGCCATTGTGCACTTCAGGCACTTGCAGCTAGCTACTTTCCTCAAACTCTTTCATGCTTCGGATTTATCGCTGAACATGCTACTTCCGTATGGCTCATACAAGTACCCCCGGAAACGGAGGCTTCCGATAGGAGAAAAGCTGTCAACTTGGTGACTGGGGCATTGGAATGTTTGCAATTGGTAACTAGGAGCTCTCTCGAGGAAACCGTTTCTTTTGCAATGAGTGGAGATTTCCACCCATTTATGGAAATATCCGAAGTGTATAGGATGCTTAAGCAGATGCTGAACAACCGGATCGGTATGGGGGCGGAAATGATTTTGTGTGATCGGTCGCTGCCGCTGACGGAGCAGAAACGGTCCGGCGGAAGCAAGAATGCTTTAAAACAGATAGGGAAGTTCAAGTTGCTGGAGGAGCATCTGGAGCTGGGGCGGAAGCGGGAATTCGTCGAAGCACTGGAACTGCTTTTGGATCATGTACGCGAAGCGCAAAGCCGGGATGATATGTCGGCGATCGAAATCTATTTTCGTACTGCGGTATTGCTGACCCATTATATGAACCGTTTTGAATTGGCAGAGGCCATGGAACAAAGCATCGATTTGCACCCGCTATTCCGGACGGACGATCATTCGAGCTGGAATGCGGCAGCGGAGTATCTGTTGCGTGTTGCAGAGGCGTTGTTTGCGCTTCAGACGGAACAAGCGAACAAGAGCGAGGTGGATACGATCTCCCGATTAAAGACATACATTGACGCACATTTGCACGAAGACCTTTCTCTGACCCAATTGGCAGGTCTCCTTTATTTAAATTCATCCTATTTGTCAAGGCTCTTTAAACAAGCAACGGATCGGAATGTATCCGACTATATAACGGATAAAAGAATCGAAAAGGCCAAAGATTTACTGAAGAAGAGTACGAAAAAAATACATGAAATCTCGCTGGAAGTCGGGTATGATTCTCAACAATCGTTCACTCGCTTTTTTAAAAACGCTGTCGGGCAAACTCCGCAGGAATTCAGAGAGTCGTTTATTTCCTATTAGCGAAACGGCTGTGAATACGTCAAAAGACGTTAAAAAGGTAAAAAGATGCGAATAGAGATGAAAACGCATTCAATCTATACTAAAACATGTAAGCTACTTTTATACTTCAGTTGGGGGGATTTACATGAGAAAACAGCTGCGAACGGTTTCTTTTCTTCTTGCAGCCAGCTTGACACTTGCGGGATTGAGTGCATGCAGCAATAACGGGGGCACTAGTTCCAAAACTACAGATGCGGCGGATAAGTCTACGACGCAACCTGCACCTACTTCCGCTGCAGCGGATCCTATGGGTAAGTACACCACACCTATTACCATCACGACGGTAAAACGCACGAATCAAAACATGAAGTACCAGGATGGACAATCGCTCGAAAACAACTCCTGGACCAATTTTCTCAAAGACCAAGGTGTCAACATAAAGTATGCTTGGACATCCGATGCTAGCCAATTCGAGAACAGAATGAACGTGTCCATCGCTTCCTCCGATCTTCCAGATCTGTTGCCGCAAATAACGGGATCGCAAGCAAGCACCTTGATTAAAGGCGATCAACTTTTGGACCTGAAGCCGTATCTTGATAAATATCTTTCTCCGGAAGCGAAGAAAATTCTTTACAACGACGGCGGCACCGTAATGAATGGAACGATTACTAAAGACGGCAAACAGTTTTTGCTGCCTTTGTCAGCTAGTGAAATAAGAGCGGATATCAAATCGCTATGGATTCGCAAGGATTGGCTGGACAAACTTCATTTGCAACCGCCAAAAACCGTGCAGGATTTCGTCAAAATCGCTGACGCGTTCACAAATGGGGATCCCGACGGAAACGGCAAAGCGGATACTTACGGATTCGGCATCGCCGGCAAGGACAATCTGATAAAGGACTGGGGCGGCGCCGATAGCGTGTTCGAAATGTTCCATGCTCAGCCTGGCGACTGGTTTGACGGTTCCTTGTTCTATGAGAAAGATAGCTCGGGCAAAGTGATCTGGTCGGGCAGCAAGCCTGGGGTGAAGCAAGCGCTGTCGTTGCTTCAGGATATGTACAAAAAAGGGGATTTAGACAAGGGCTTTGGTACTGACGATGCTGGCGGCAAGCTGGCTCAAGATATTACCGGAGGCAAAGTAGGCATGTTCACGGGTCGCTGGTGGCAAGCTCTATGGCCGCTGCCCGATCTGAGAACTAAAGATCCGAAAGCGGATTGGATTGTTGTTGGTATGCCTTCCGGTGACGGACAGCCGGTACAGCCGTATGGGTATCGCCCGGGGAACGTCTACGTAGCCGTTTCCAAGAATGCGAAAAATCCGGAAGCTATCGTGAAGATGATCAACTGGTATGTGGAGAAAGTTTACGGTGCTCAAGCAGATCCCGTCCATTTCGCCAATCCGGATCAAACCAATAATCTCGGCAATTCCGTACAAAGCGCACCGTTTGTTGTAAATGATCCGTACAAGCTATCTAAGGATTACGAGGCTGTATCCGCAGCGATCAAAGCCAAGGATCCATCGAAACTGAATGTCGAGCAAAAGCAGTTCTACGACGACGAACAGAAATTTGAAAAAGATCCGACCTATGTGAATGGATGGACGGCATGGCAAAATTACAGCGGTGCTGACGGTTCTGCAGGGAAATACTATTTCCAAGACGTTCAGGAGAAGGACATATTGAAGAATGCCTTCTTCAAAGTTCCTAGTGACTTGATGGTTTCAAAAGTTCCGACGTACAAGAAAATGGCCGAGGAAATGGTTTCGAAAATCATTTACGGTCAGGCATCAGTTGATGAGTGGGATAAAACGGCAGAAAACTGGGATAAATTAGGCGGATCGGAAATTTTGAAATATGTTCAAAGCGAAGTAAAATAAGCTGTTAGAAGCGGGGAGTTGCTTAGGCAATTGCGGTTTCCCGCTTCATATTACCGCTAAATGCAGGAGGCGGAGACACCGTGCAAAGATCGCAGATGAAAAGAGAACTACCTTTATATGTAATGATTATGATTCCGGCAATTCTAGTTTTTGTATTCAGTTACATCCCGATGGCAGGGATCGTCATGGCGTTTCAGGATTTCGTGCCTTCCAGCCACGGGTTCCTCTATTCGCTCATCCATTCCAGGTTTGTCGGACTGGACGTATTTCGCACTTTATTTATATCGCCGGACACAAAGAGCGTGATTGCAAATACGTTTTTCATTTCGGCTTTGAAAATCGTTGTGAAGCTCCTCGTTCCGCTTATTTTTGCCCTGCTTTTAAATGAAGTTGCAAAGAATTGGTTTCGGAAGCTGGCGACGACGATTACTTACCTGCCCTTTTTCCTTTCTTGGGTCGTTGTGGGAGGCGTATTGCTTGATTTTTTCTCGCCGCAAGACGGTGCGTTCAATCATCTTCTGAATCAAATCGGAATAACGCATCCGACATTCTTCTTCGGTACGGCGAGTCAATTTCCGTATGCAGTCGTGGTTTCCGACTTATGGAAGGAAATCGGTTATAACACAATCATATTCTTGGCGGCGCTGACGTCGGTAGATGTATCGATGTACGAAGCTGCTGTAATTGATGGCGCGGGAAGGTGGAAGCAGACGATCTATTTAACGCTTCCCGCTATAACGCCCATGGTGATACTGGTCGGCATTCTCAGTCTGGGCAACATCTTGAACGCCGGTCAGGATCAAATTCTGAATTTATACAGTCCGGTTGTTTATTCATCCGGCGACATTATTGACACCTACGCTTTCAGGCAAGGCATACAGCAGGGGCAATTCAGCATTGCGACAGCTGTGGGATTGTTTAAATCCATCGTTTCTTTTTTGATGATTTCCGTATCATACTGGTTGACTAATAAATGGACCGGTTATCGTGTTTTCTAGACACTGCCGGCCGATGGAGAGGGAATGAAGATGAGCCATTCGGATGCAGTATTGAGTTATGAAAACAAATCGTTTGGCCGGAAGCTGTTCGTATATTCCAACTATTCTTTGCTTGCAATTGGTACACTGATCAGTCTCGTACCTTTATGGAACATACTTTGCATGTCGTTCAGCTCCAACACCTACGTATCCGCAGGGGAAGTTTTTTTATGGCCGAAAGGATTTACTTTCCAGCCCTATAGTTATATCTTGAGCAATGTGGATTTTTATAGGTCTTTATGGATTTCTATAGAAAGAACAGTACTCGGTATTATAGCGATGATGGTGTGCACCATTCTTGCCGCCTATCCGTTATCTAGAGAACAGAGCGAATTTCGCAGCCGGCCTTTCTTTATCTGGTATTTCCTTATTACGATGTTGTTCAGCGGCGGCCTCATTCCATGGTTTATGGTAGTGAAATGGGTTGGATTATACAACAATTTGGGTTCCCTTGTTATTGTTCCGGCAGTACAAGTGTTCCACATCTTAATCATGATGAATTTTATCCGAAGTCTTCCAAAAGAGATCGAGGAATCCGCCTATTTGGACGGGGCCGGCCACTTTCAAACACTTGTAAGAGTATTGCTGCCTTTATGCAAGCCTTCCTTGGCCACGCTTCTTCTGTTCGCCTTTGTGTTTCACTGGAATAACTGGTTTGACGGCTTTATATTCATGAGTAATAAGGAAGGCTATCCGCTGCAAACGTATTTATATACTGTGCTTACCGTTCCTGATACTTCCAATATGACGCCAGATCAAATCAAGATTTTCGCTAATTTGAATTCAAAGTCGATCAAGGCTTCGGAAATATTTGTAAGCGCGCTGCCAATTTTGGTCATCTATCCTTTCCTTCAGAAGTATTTCACCAAGGGAATTGTGCTGGGCAGCGTTAAAGGTTAAGAGCGAAGAAAAAATAGGTAAATAGGAGAGATTAAGCGTGAAATTGCTTCATGAAATGAAGAAAAATTATGTTCCAGTTGAAGTTCCTCCGCTATCTGAAGCGGATATGCAATGGTTTCGCGATTCGAAATTCGGGATGTTTATTCATTGGGGCCTATATGCACTGCTTGGCAGAGGCGAATGGGTGATGTTTAACGAACGCATGGATGTATCGGAATATGCCAGTCTAGCAGAACAGTTTGACGCTAAAGGTTTCGATCCTAAAGCATGGGCACGTACGGCGAAAGAAGCCGGCATGAAGTATATGGTTTTGACAACCAAGCACCACGACGGATTCTGCCTATTTGACAGTAAAGCTAGCAGTTTCAATAGTGTGAATTCGGCTGCCGGAAGAGACTTGGTTGCAGAATTCGTGGAAGCTTGCAGAGCTGAGGGTCTCAAGGTCGGATTGTATTATTCGCCAATGGATTGGCGCTTTCCCGGATATTTCTTTCCGGAGATGTATATGGAAAGTGCGCTGCAAATGAAAGAGCAGTGTTGGGAGCATATCCGAGAGTTGATGACGGGTTACGGAAAAATCGATATCCTGTGGTATGACGGGGAATGGCTCGCGCATGGGGGCATTAACTGGGAAGTCGAGAAGGGTTGGTACAGGAATGATGACTTTGCCACGGACGATATCTATTTCAAAGTCAATTACTTCTGGGAGTCGGAGAAATTAAATGCGATGGTACGTGAGCTTCAACCCGGTATCATGATCAATAATCGTTCTGGTTGGAAAGGAGACTTTCACGTACGGGAACGTAGAATTGGCGGCATGAGAACGGATAAACCATGGGACTCCAACGATTGTTTGACACAGTCATGGGGCTATATCCCCAATGCGCCCATGCTGACATTGCAGGAGTGCATTCACCATCTTATTAATACGGTTACCCGCGACGGAAACTATTTATTGAATGTCGGTCCAACAGGGGATGGTGCGATAGAGGATCGGCAAATTGCTTTGCTCAGGCAGGCGGGAGATTGGCTAAAGCGTTACGGATATACGTTGTATGAAACCCGTGGAGGGCCGTTCATTCCGGGGGAATGGGGAGGAGCAACCTATTCGCAAAATATTGTGTATCTTCACATTATCGATTGGCCTAGCGAAAAATTGGTTATGCCTAAGTTGAGTCAGTCTATCGCCGCATGGGAAAATATTACTTCTAATAATGCCATTGTGGAAGAGACAGAGATGGCGATCGAAATATCGGTTCCCGTGGAAGGCAGGGATTCGATCGATACCATCATAGCCCTGCATTTTGCAGATCCTATAACATGGGAGGGTGTGACCGAGGTAGAGCAAGACGCTTACGGGCTTGCGGACGGTCTGTAACACATGGAATAGGGGATAAGAATCATGAATGGCAAGGCAATGGGCTTGATGCATTAATCCCTGACGGCTTGGCGCAAGGTCTTCTTGGCTATGCCTATACATGCCCCGATATGATCGGTGGAGGCGAATATACGAATTTTACCTCGGCCAGATTGGACTCGGAATTATTTGTTCGTTATGCCAAGTGCTCTGCGTTGTTTCCTATGATGCAGTTCTCTGCGGCACCTTGGCGGGTTCTGGATGACGAGCATTTGCGATACTGTGTAGAGGCAGCCAAGCTTCATGCGCAGTTCGGCTCAGAGATTCTGGATCTTGCCAAGCACTCAGCTATCACCGGAGAGCCGATTCTACGTCACATGGCTTATGAATTTCCCGAAGAAGGCATGGAGACCATCCAAGATCAATTCATGCTGGGGAGCTCTCTACTTGTTGCACCCGTTGTAGTGAAGGGTATGAGGACACGAATTGTGATGTTCCCATTTGGTACTTGGATAGGAGATGACGGTAGTATCGTGAAGGGACCTGTAAACCTGCAAATTGAGGTACCATTAGGTAGACTTCCTTGGTACAGGAAGCGTTAAATCATCGGCCTTCGTACTAAACGCTACTATTAAGAAGTTAGACGACTTTTCCAGACATGGGAAGTCGTTTTTTTCATTTTGTCTCACGAGATGTTCAGTGACATAGAATCGATTCCAGCTGAACTATGAATAGATCGGAACCATTCTTACCAAACTGAGGACAGTGGAACTTAGTAGGAAGTTACACATTCAATGCAGGGACATCGGGTAATGTGGTGATTAGCAATACAGGGACAACAGGATTCGTAATCGCGGATGCTGTTAAATTTGTACCCCATTAAATCAGAAGAGGGTGAATGAGCGAAAGCTCGTTCATCCTCTTTTTCACTCCACTCGATGACTAAGACAACAATCGAAGGTGCAACTAACAATTTTCGAGTCGGGCTGTTTCACGATAAATGCTGAAGCAGAACAAGAATTGGTACATTTATTGTATTTTTGTGTATACCGAAGTTCAATTCTTGGGTGATAAAATAAGTGAAGAATAATTATTGAAAGCGATTTCAATCGAATTCGCACGGTTCACTTTATCTAAGCTAAAAGCGGCAATTTTGTTTTATGGAAAGGGGTGATTTATTTTTGTGTAGTAAGGAATTATAGACCGATCCCATCGGAAATTTTATAAGGAGGCTGTATAAATGAGCAGGTCAAAATTGAAAGTATTATCATGGTTAATGATCCTTATATTCGCTTCAAATGCGTTGCTATTCAGCGGTGCTCAACCGGCAAGGGCGGAAGTGGCCCCCAGCGGAATCGTGTATTACGTTGATGCAACGCTTGGAAATGATGCCAATGACGGTTTGAGAACGGAAACACCATGGCGGACAATGGACCGGGTGAATAGCCAAATCCTGTCGCCGGGCGATAAGGTGCTTTTCAAAAGAGGAGAGATTTGGTATGGCTCGACTTTAAAACCTGCAAGCTCCGGTACGAATGCAAGTCATATTGTTTTCGATGCCTACGGCTCTACCACACTGCCCAAACCGAAAATTTCTGGAGCAACGCCAATAGCAGTCTGGATTGGGCCTGATGCAAACGGAGAGTATTATTCTTCGCTGCCGGCTGCAACTGCTTCCAAAACAATACTTTTGGAAAATGGTAGACGATTAAAGGGTAAAATGCAGGATTCACAACTGCCTGGCCCTGTTAAAGGTTATCTTGCAAACGGTTCATGGGCGCTAGATTTAAACAATAATTATATCTACTATAAACCGTCAAAAGGAACTTCCAGCGAGAATATGACGGAACTTGTGACAGGACCAACGAGAGCATTTGATTCAAATTCCCAAAGTTATGTGGAGGTAAACAACCTTGAATTGACAGGAGGCATGGATGAGGTAGGCTACATCGCACCAGGTAGTACAAATGTGATTGTAAAAGGGAACGATATTCATGCTGGAGATGGAGCGGGCGTTAGAGTAAACGGTTCCTCAAGCATTACGTTAAGTTACAATAATGTGTATGATATAAATTCAAGAGGCATTTGGATTGAAAGCGGTTCCACTGGTAGCGCTATCACTTATAATAAAGTCAGCGGCATCGGGAAGTTAAGCACGGATGATGGCGAACTTACAGGAATTGAGGTTGGGGGGACCAATACCCTTTCGAAGCCTTCAAATAATATCATTGATTACAATACAGTTAACGACATTGGAAGGGATTTCTATAAAGGGAAGAGCGGAACCAATGCCAGAGGAAGTATGAATAGTACGGGTGTTGTGGTTAATTCTTCCAATATGAACATCATTAAGTATAATAAAATATCAAGTATTTGGCGGACAGGAATACACCTTAAGACTGAATTTGGCGACTCCACTGCAAATAATATCTATGGAAACCTCATTTCCGATACGGGGAAAATGTATACGCTTGATTCAGGAAGCCATGGTATTATGCTGGAAAACAAAAACGGCAGTATCGGCGGATCGAAAATATACAATAATACAATCGCAAATTCCAAATTTACAAGTAGTATGGGAAAAGAAGCTGCGCTGGGACTCAACGTATACGGTGCGGCAACACTCGATAACTTACAGGTAAAAAACAACATTATTGCATTAAATTCTGGCGATTATGCCGTTGCCGTCGATCTGGACACTGGATCAGCGCTTACCAACTTCGCGTCTGATTATAACCTTATTTACCGATCTTCAGGCAATGCGGTTTACTGGAAACAAAACGGAGCATCCCAGGTATATGATTTCGCGCATATTGTCGGCAATACTGCTGGATATTATTCTTTTGACAAATCGCAAGAAAGCCATTCCAAATCCAATGACCCTCAGTTTGTTTCGGTGGAGAAATCGGATTTTCATTTGCTTGCCTCATCTCCGGCTGTAAATGCAGGGGGAGATATGGGTTTGACTAAAGACTTGGATAGTCTTCCAGCACCTAATAACGGCGGATTTGACATGGGTTGCTACGAAAGTGCATGGAGTCAGATCGATACCACTCCGGCAATCGTATCCGGAAGCGCCCTCGATCTGTCGGGAATGAATGGCGGCCCTGCCGGATCGAAAGGCTTCGTGAAAATCGATGGGAATGGCGATTATTATTTTACAAATGAGCCCAATAATAAAATAAAGTTCTATGGCGGCAATCTTAACGGCAGCTATGGTACGGATCCAACTAAGGCCGAAATGGTTATTATCGCCGACCGGCTTGCTGCTATGGGATATAATGTGGTGCGGTTTTCTTCCATAGACCAAGCGTATGACTGGGCAAAGGGAATTATGGTGAAGCCGACTTCCACGACAGTTACATTGGATGCGACCAAACTGGATAATTTCGAGTACTTCATTTCTTTGCTGAAGGCACGAGGCATTTATATCGATGTCGACATTTTGGCGTATGCGGATTTCTCAAGTGTTCCAAGCCTAAGCGTCTACGGCTCATTCGCTGCCAAATATATGGCAACGCTGTTTCCGGATGCCAAAACGATTTGGCAATCATTTGCTCAGCAGTGGCTTACTCATGTTAATCCGTACACCGGACTTGCCTTGAAGGATGATCCTATCTTGATGGGGCTGTCTCCCATGAATGAATCTCTGCTTTATAATGCTAATTTTAAAAACCCAATTGTAAAGGGATGGTTACTTGCAGACTTTAATACGTTTCTTGCTGCTAAAGGACATCCGGCTGTCACAACATTTCCAGATTCGTTTTGGGATGCGGATCCGAGCATTCGTGATGACCTTGCCGAGTATTTCACACAAAAAACCTTTAATTCCTATAATGAAATGAAAACGTACCTTAAGAATGTAATTGGAGTAAAGGCACCCATCGGAGGAATAAACTATATTAATGATTCTTTGGCCAACTATTGGCGGACTCAGGCGGATATCCATGAAACACATTTATATAATGGGCTTGTGGATGGCAGGGGAGCCGCATTTTCTTTTGCCCCGGGGTCACACCCTCGTTACAGTATGATATTTGCTCCGGAATCAAAGGCTAATTATGTGCCGCAATATGGCAGTACGATTTTTAAAAATTATATTCCGGGTCTTGCTCTTGGGCAACTATACCAGAAGCCTTTTGCATTAACCGAGTTTAATCAGGAGTTTCCGACCAAAGGCAGAGACGACCTTGGAATGATCGTCGCCTCGACAGGTGCTTATAATGGCTGGGACATGCTGAACAGGTTTAATTTTGCGACCAATGTCAAAGAAGCTGTTCAGCAAAGTCCTTTAGGTGGTGTAAACTCATTTGATTCTGCAACAGATACCTTGGTAACGATGTCGGAATATCAAAGCAACCTGATTTTCCGAAAAGGTCATATCACTGCAAGCGAGCCTAAATTTGTCATTGTCAGGGATAAGACATCGATCAAAACGCATGCGGCATCAACGGAAAATGAAGATTCAGAAAGTAACCGAATGTATATTCCGCATCTGTTCAAGATAGTTACCGTGTATGCGGATAAGCCTGAAGAACCCTATGCCATTTATAAAATTACGCCTGAGCTTACGCCGGAACAGATCGCAAGCGGTAATATTCCTGCCCAGAATAAGATATCCATTACGAAAAGCATGACCTTAAAGCAGGTTGCGGAGACGTTTATTAATGCTATTGATGATGTCAATCTGAAAAACAGTATGCTCTCTAATCTCAATCAAAATAAACTGGTTTCGGACACAGGGGAGCTTATTTTTGATCTTAATTTAAATACTTACCTGATCCATACCCCTTACGTAATTGGAGCCGCAGGAACGTTGAACAACAACTTATTCGAGCTTGGTCCTATATCCATAAAGGCAAGTGTGGATAAAGGAACCGTATCCGCAGCTTCGCTTGATGATCAACCGCTCGACAAAAGCGGGAGAATATTGGCCATTTATACCACCGACGTGGCAGCGACCGCGGAAGATACGATTCAAGATCTGACGGATGCCAACAAACGGACCTATGTAAAAGGGACATTGCCGACACTTGCCAAATATGGTACAGCCGAATTCGGTATGACAACAACGCTCGATCCGACGAAGTTTAAGGCTTACAAGCTGGCGACGAATGGTGCAAGACTGGAGGAAATGCCTGTCCAGGTGAGCGGGCAGCATATCTCCATTAACCTGGATACGGCGAAGGGGTTTGCTTTTGAGCTTGTTGCTTATCCCATTGATCTTCCGATTGTTGTACCCCCAACAACTCCGCCCCCGGTGGTTCCGCCTGCACCTGTGAAACCGGCAACGGAGATCACTATCGATAACGGCAGTGCGGAATTTACGGGAACCTGGAGCACGGCTTCTACAAATGCCAACAAATATGGCGCGGATTATGCTATTGTGGCCGGAGGCGTAGCAGGCGCCAATAAGATGAGATGGCGACCGACTATTCAGGCGTCAGGCGAATATGAGGCGTACTACTGGCTGCCAGATGGAAATAGCAGTATGGCGAAGAACGTTGCGTTTACGGTTTACGATGGCAAAGCGAGCAAAGCTCTCACAGTGGATGAGAGTAAACCCGGCGGACAGTGGGTTTCGCTTGGCACGTATACGTTTAAGCGCGGCACCACGGGGTATGTTGAAATTACCGACAATGTGACAGGCAACATTGTAGGTGATGCTGTCAAGTTCGTGATGCGAAGCATCATTATGGATGATAGCGATGCGCAAGGCACCGGGAAATGGACGTCATCCAGCTTTAACCCCAACTATTATTCGGATGGTTACGTTAACGCGACGAACGGAGCTGGCGCCAATAAATTAACCTGGAAACCGTATATCCCGGTGAGCGGCAATTACGACGTTTACTACTGGCTCCCTGACGGCAGCAGCAACAGAGCGAATGCGGCACCGTTTACCATTAATTACAGCGGCGACTACCAAGTGTTCTATGTGGATCAAACTGCCCCAGGGGGCAAGTGGGTTTTATTCGGCAGCTTCTTCTTTGATGAAGGGACGAGCGGCTATGTGGAACTGAATGATAACGCAAGCGGTTACGTGATCGGCGACGCCATCAAATTTGCTCTTCCTAACAGCACACCGCCCGTGACACCAGAGATACCACCGCCGACTCCACCTGTCACGGAGCCAGTGGAAATCATCATAGACAATACTAGTGCGACAGCTACAGGAACGTGGAATCTTGGTACAAGTAAGCCTAACAAATACGGTGCAAACTATAGTACCATTTCGGCTGATGGCACTGGAACGCATAAAGTCAAATGGACGCCAACCATCTCTACTGAAGGCGATTATGAAGTGTACTACTGGCTTCCTGATGGCAGCAGCGACCGTCCAAGTGCAGCCCAATTTACGGTCTACTATAGCGGAGGCAGCAAGCTGTATACGGTTGATGAAAGGGTTGTCCCAGGCGGGAAGTGGGTCTTGCTTGGGAAGCATCATTTAGTTCCAGGTACTTCAGGGTATGTGGAGTTAACTGATAAATCAAGCTATGGCAATATCATAGCCGATGCGATCCGATTTTATCTGCCGGCCACCCCTCAAGATTTACAGCTGCCTTCATGGAACGGAGGAGGTAGTTTAACCGTCAGCAATGCGACCTATAATGGCGTTACTTTAAACTGGACGCCGGCAACCGATAATGTTGGTGTAACCAATTACAAAATATATCAAAATGGGGCCTTGATACAAACCGTCCAGGGAAGTGTATATAGTTATGATGTAACAGGCTTGTCACCTAGCACCTCTTACTCTTATAAGGTAACAGCTGGAGACGCAGCCGGCAATTCGTCAACAGACAGCTTGACCAATACAATGAAGTTGAATGTGATTGTTACGAATCCACTCTATGTCTCTTTTGACAATAAAGCCAAGATCATGGAAGCAGGGGAAGAAACAACGGTTCGTTTGATGACTTCGACAGCTGTATGGGGTGGAAACTTTAGCGTCTCCTACGATAATAGCTTGTTTGACGTTGAGACAACTGATATTGTCCTGAGCGACCAGTTGGCTAATCTTGGTGTAACAGCTTCGGTCTATTCAAATGTCTATCGTGCGGACGGTCTCCTTAACATTAAATTGAACCTGAACAATCAGATCAACCCGCAACTTGGCAGCAGCGTCGAGCTTTTGAAAATTAAATTCAAGGGAAAACAGCTAACAGGCAAAGCCATATTTAAAGTTCGCAAGGAAAGCGCGATAGCTAAGAAAGACGGCAGCTTTACGTTTGCTAAGAATGATTACCAGGATAGCTTCATACTGGCCAATTCAAATGTAGACGGAGATGCCATCATCAACGAACAAACCTATGTAAAGGTGCTAAGCAATATCGCCAATCATTTGAGAATGACAAGCACCGATAGTCATTTTGACCCGAGACTAGACATGAATATGGACGGAAAGATCGACATCGTGGATATGGTCTATGTGTATAAAAGACTCATCCTACTGAGAAGTCAAAGGTAAAATGCACAGAATGGCAATAATAAAAAGGGGAGGTAGTACTGTGCGGAAATTAATGGCAATGCTTCTGGCGCTAATGTTTCTATTAGGCACGGCAGCTGTGATGGATACACATAAAGTCCATGCACAGAATAATACTTCAATTATAGCGACGACCGACAAAACCAGCTATTACGTAGGCGATACCGTAAAGGTAACCATAATGGGACAGAATATTCTCGACCTGAATGGGGTCGGATTTACGCTGAATTATGATGCAAGCCTGTTAAATTTGCAGGGAAGTGGTTTTGTACTGTCCCCGTCGTACGAATCCTTTGGAGGAGCGATCGTAGATACAACCAATGGTGCATTGACCTATGACATATTAAATAAAGCCCCTGTTCAATTTACAAAAACCGAACCCATAGGTCAGATCGATTTTAAAGTGTTGAAGAGCGGGATAGGGACAATACGATTAAGTGGAATTATAGCAGTAGATGGTAATCTGTTACAGGTTCAGTCCAGTACACAGACTCAGACTGCCTTTAGTGTCGGTGTTCAACTGCCAGCGCCAACCATGGCAGCGAATATTACGGCGCCGACCAACACGGATGTAACCGTAACGATCAGCTATCCGTCTGACGCAGCGGTGAAGGAATACAAAGTGGGCGCTGGCGCATGGACAGCATACACCGCCCCAGTACTCGTTTCCGATAATGACACCGTGTATGCAAGAGGAACGGATGCCGTAGGCAACGTATCGAATGTAACGAACTATGTGGTAAGCAATATCGATAAAACAGTGCCTGTTACTGCAGCAGCCGTATCGCCTCTACGGCCGGATGGACCAAATGGCTCGTACGTGAATCCGGTAACGGTAACATTGACCGGCACCGATAACTTGTCGGGTGTGGCGAAAACAGAGTACAGTTTGAATAACGGGACAACATGGCAGTTTTATACGTCGGCTGTTACGTTCGACAAGCAGGGCCAATATAACTTGATTTATAAGTCAACGGATCAAGCAGGGAATGTTGAGCTTCCTCAGAATCTCAGCTTTGCTCTTGCCGCAACAGCTGTAAAAGTCCAGCTAAATGACAGCAACGGGAATCCGCTCGGCGGCGGAACAGTCAAATACTATGATGGAGGATGGAAGGATTTTGGAGTAACCGATGCTTCCGGAACGGTAAGCAAATCTCTACCGAATAAAAGCTACACTTTCGCGATGACGTATGAAGGAACGTACAAGGAAATTGTGCAAAATACAGGAACAAGTGAAGTGGTCGTATTCCAGACGGTCAACGTCAAGGTGCAACTGAAGGATAGCCAAGGGAATCTGATCGATGGCGGTGCTGTAAAATATTATGCAGGAAGCTGGCGGACCATCGGCAATACAAGCGGCGGCGAGATCAGCAAGGAATTGTTGTCTGGCTCCTATACCTTCGGCATGACGTATGAAGGAACGTACAAGGAAATTGTGCAAAATACCGGAACAAACGCAGTGGTCGTATTCCAGACGGTTAACGTCAAGGTACAGCTGAAGGATAGCCAAGTGAATCTGATCGACGGCGGATCTGTGAAGTATTATGCAGGAAGCTGGCGGACCATCGGCAATGCAATCGGCGGCGAGATCAGCAAGGAATTGTTGTCCGGCTCCTATACCTTCGGCATGACGTATGAAGGAACGTACAAGGAAATTGTGCAAAATACCGGAACAAACGCAGTGGTCGTATTCCAGACGGTTAAAGTCAAGGTACAGCTGAAGGATAGCCAAGGGAATCTGATCGACGGCGGATCTGTGAAATATTATGCAGGAAGCTGGCGGATCATCGGCAATACAAGCGGCGGTGAGATCAGCAAGGAAATGTTGTCCGGCACATATACCTTCGGGATGACTTATGGGGTAACGTACAAGGAAAGTGTAAATAACGTCACCACAAATCCAACGGTAGTATTCCAAATGTAAAAATATGGAGTTCAACAAAACGGCTGCATCTGTAACCGTAACTGTGCCGCATGATCAATCCGGCAATAACTAATTGAGCTATTGCACTGATCGAATACAGGCTCTATGATTAAAGAATAATCATTTCAGCTGAGAAAGCCCCAAAATCCTTTGGGGCTTTCTCAAATTCTAAGAAAGCATTTTGAGTGTGATATCCTATCCCGATGAATGGAGACCCTGAAATGGATGATCATGTTTTAAGCGTACTCATTGTGGATGATGAAATTCCCATTCGCCAAGAATTGCAAATGTATGATTGGGAAGCTCGCGGTGCAGTGCTTGTAGGTGAAGCTGGCAATGGAGAAGAGGCGCTTGAATTTTGCAGGAAATATGTACCCGATGTGATCATAACCGACATTACGATGCCCGTTATGAATGGACTGGCATTAATACGAACAGTAAAGAAGGAATTCCCACAGATTCAGGTCGTTATCCTTACCTGCCACAGTGACTTCGAGTATGCGCGAGAGGCGTTGAAGCTAGGGGCGATTGGATATGTCATTAAAGTCATGATGGATGACAGCGAATTGGAACAAACGCTTGTAGAGGCACGACGTGCGATTGAAAAGGAAAAATCGTACAACACGAAGAAAAAGGAAGAAAACAGGTGGAACCAATCCAAGCTGTTGGGACAACTGCTGACTCACAACGATTCCACGATGCAAGTATATAAAAGCTTGGCGGATCATGGGCTTGAACTTGCGTTTCCTCTCCGTATTGTGCGGTTTTATGTTGAAGCCAAGCATGGTGATTGGTTATTTGTTGATCGCGAAGTCCGGCATGTACTCGGGAGCTATGACCATGATTTTACATGGGTGCCCGTAGATATCGGTGAGCATTTTGTCTATTTTGGAAATCAAAGCAAGGATAGTCTAACGATGATAAAAACGATTGAAGCGGTCATTTCTGATATGAATCAGAAACTGGGAAATATTCACTTACATAAAGCTGAGTGTATTCATATCTATGCCTCTATTAGCGATGATGTGGAAAAGCCTGAACAATTCAATCAAGCGTTTCAAGAAATGAACCTTTGGAAAAATGTTTATTTTTACGACAGCAGCACCCGCGTGTTTTTGGGGAAACCAGAAGGTACGCATGTCATTGAGCCAAAGGCCCTTGCAACGATTGAAGAGAAGATGAAAAAGGTGATTTGGGATCAGGTTGGGTTATCCGCATTTATAGATGGAGACTTTTTCAATTGGGCGAAAGAACATCGTATCCTGCCGAATGAGCTTAAAAAATTGGTCCATAGATGGAATGTCTTATGGAATAAAGAGCTTGGCGATTTTAACGATGATGAAATATTGTCTCAGCACATCTTCCAGACTGTAACACTCAATGAAATGATTACTGCATTGATTCATGATATACATATCAATTTCAGTGGGGAAGAAAGGTATCGTCCGGAAATTCGCCTTGCCGGGAAGATCATACGGGAGAAGATCAGCCAGCCGCTCACTCTCTCTTCTGTAGCTGAAGAAGTCGGCTTAAGCTCGTCTTATCTAAGCCGTTTATTTAGCGAAGAGGTCGGAGAGTCATTTAATGATTATGTGACTCGGCTTCGTATGGAAAAAGCGGCGTTTCTCCTGAAAAATATGAATCTAAAAGTATATGAGGTAGCTGAACAGGTTGGGATCCCAAGCTATAGGTATTTTTCGATCGTATTCCGCAACTGGATGGGAGTTACGCCATTAGAGTTTAAAAAGGGATGAGATAGATGAAGAGCATGAAGTATTTTATGAAAAGCTATAGAAACTATGGAATTGCAACCAAACAGTTTTTATTGCTTTTTTTGTTGACCGTCACGATATTTATGATGATTTCTTGGAATAACATAGGAATATCGAAAAAAAGCTTTGAAAACAAGATGATTGAGGACTCAAAGCTAATGGTATTGCGGACAAATACCTTTTTGGATATGTATCTGGAAAATATTACAAATATTTTACTGCTTATTTCAGCACAGCAAGATCTGTTTGAAAACGGAACAAGCGATGAGGCGCAAAATATTTTGCAGCATTATGGAGAAATGAACGGCCATCTTATCAAAACGCTTTATTTAGTGCGATCAGACGGAAAGGTTTTTAGCAGCAAGCAATTACTTTATGATATATACGGAAATCAAATGCTGTCCAAATTAAATGAAATGGGAAGTCAGGGCGGTAATGGTTTGAAGTGGAGTGAACCGTACGAAACCGCATTATCGGATCGAACAGTGGCCTTCGTGTTTCCAGTCAGGAGTAAGGCTAACAAATATTTAGGGGCGGCCATAGCTGAGATTAGCCTAGAGTATTTGAATCAGAAAATCATTCCCATGGCTTCAAGCCGTGGGCAGACCATTACGTTAAGTTCCCTAGCGAATGAGCCTATCGTTTATGATCCTCAGAGTGATCTGCTGCCGTATGAAAAAGGAATTTTTCCACCAAAGATTCAAGGCGATTTTATTTCAAACATCGAGCAGATGAGCGATGGTATCAATCGAACCGAATTTGGCGCACAGAATTTTATTGTTGCGAATTCGAAAGGAAATAATTTGGGCTGGCGAACATCTTTCATAATGAATGAAAACATCTTGAATATGAACGTTTCTAAGCTGTATCACAATTTCGAAGTGACGGCTCTGCTCTGGATTATCGTTTTCTTGTTTGGTTCTTTTCTGATCTCCTATTATTTTACGAATCCAATACGTAAGCTTGTCCATAAAATGAATGCTGTCACCAAATATGGGAGATTATCCAATATTGAAATGAACCGTGAAGATGAAATCGGACAGCTTGCAAGGAGCTACAACTCCATGATGGACCGGATTCATATTTTAATTCATGAGATTAGAGAAGTTGAAGTGCAGAAAAAAGAATATGAGTTAAAAATGCTGCAAAGCCAGATAGGGCCACACTTTTTATATAATACATTAGCTTGTATCGGAAGTTTGGCTAAACAGGGGCGGAATACGGAAGTCCGGGATACGATTCGTTCACTTGTCAATCTATTATCGTACAGCTTTGACAAAAGGTATGAGTTTATTGCGCTCGAAGAAGAAATAGAAGCTTTGAACAGCTATATGAATATTCAAAAAACCAGATATGGCGATACATTCACCTGTCATTTTGATATCAATCCGGAACTAATGAGATGCAAGGTTCTCAAGCTTACACTGCAGCCCATTGTGGAAAATGCCATTTTTCATGGTCTGCTTTCAAAGAAAGGCTCCGGCAGCATTGAAATACGCGGTAGAATGATAAAAAACACAGTGAGAATATATGTGATTGATAACGGAATAGGCATGGAGAAGGAGCATTACAGCAAGCTGTTGATTTCCAGTAGAGACAGGAAACTGAGAGATGGGTTTAACAGTATTGGCATCATGAATGTGCATGAACGGATTCAAATTTACTTTGGCAAACAATACGGCCTTCATATTGTAAGCCGTATGAATCGGGGGACGATTGTCCGTATCGATTTGCCCATTATGAAAGATGATCATGACCGTCAGAGCAATTATGCCTGACGGTTTTTCCATTTTGATCAAGACAAAATCTAGAACATAATTGAAGGTTTTATGTATATCTGTCTGCATGGCAGGGGCGATATAATAAGGTAAAGAAATTGAATTCCAGGTGTTGCCGGTAGAGATATGGGGCTAGAATGGATGTGAATGAAAGCGATTTATTAGGAAAGCCTGAGGCTTGAAAGTAGTCATATGGAGGGAACGCGAGATGCAGGAAGACTTAGCAATAAAACAGACTAACGCGGTTAATCGGAAATTTGTATTTAGTAAATTTTTGCTCAATATATGGAGATATAAAGCTTTATATTTCATGCTTGCTCCTGGACTAATCTATTATTTGATATTTAAGTACATGCCCATGTTTGGGATTATCATTGCCTTCAAAGAGTACAACATTACGAAAGGCATTTTAAAGAGCCCTTGGGCTGATCCTTGGTATAAGTATTTTGAGGTTTTTGTAAGTTCGCCGTATTTTTCACAACTGCTGACAAATACGATTTTGATTAGTTCTCTTAAACTCATATTCGGAATGGTTCCACCAATTATCTTGGCGATATTGCTTAACGAATGCAGAATTTCATGGTTCAAAAGATTCATACAAACATTGAGCTATATGCCGCACTTTCTATCGTGGGTTATTATTTATGGTATTTTAATAGCTTTATTATCACAGGATAACGGCCTTTTCAATCGATGGATTGTTGAAGCCGGCGGCAAAGCCATTCCGTTTCTGACATCGGAAAATTGGTTCAGAAGCATTTTGGTCAGTTCTGACATCTGGCAAAACATGGGTTGGGGAGCTATTATTTATCTGGCCGCAATCGCAGGGATCGATCCCTCCCTATATGAAGCAGCAACGATGGACGGTTGCAAACGGATTCGCCTCATTTGGCATGTTACGCTTCCTAATTTACGGTCCATCATCACGATACTGTTAATCTTAAGACTTGGGAGTATTATGGATGCAGGATTTGAACAGGTCTATGTCCTGTACAACAGTTATGTTTATTCAGTGGGAGATATTATTGATACATGGGTGTACCGGACAGGTCTTGAACAGTTGAATTTTAGTTTGGCCGCATCAGTTGGCTTGTTTAAATCTATCATTGGCTGTGCATTGGTCTTGCTTTCCAATAGAATCGCTAAAAAATGGGGTGAAGGCATATGGTAAGGGGGAAAGGAGATCAGATTTTTGACGGCTTCGTTTTTATTTTTCTAATAGCAGTCGGCATTACAGCCCTTTTCCCGCTAATGTATGTTTTATCGGTTTCACTCACCCCTTTTTCAGAGCTATTGAAAAATGGCGGGTTTGTCATAATACCTAAAACTATCACTTTTATGGCTTATAAGGAACTGTTCTCGATGCCGCGCATACCTGATGCGCTCAGAATAACTCTCTTTATTACAATAGTAGGCACGATTGTTAATATGATTCTAACGGTACTGCTGGCCTATCCACTAAGTAGAAAAAAGCTTCCTGGTCGTAGTTTTTTCTTGTTGATGATTGTTTTCACCATGCTTTTTAGCGGAGGAATCATTCCATCCTACTTGACCGTTAAATATTTGGGTTTGCTGAACAGTGTATGGGCCATGATCATCCCAGGAGCGATCTGGAGTTTTAATGTATTGATTGTAAAAAGCTTTATTGAAAGCTTGCCGGAGGAGCTAATTGAGTCAGCCAATATAGATGGCGCTAAAGAGCTAAGGATTTTAATGCAAATTATTGTACCCCTGTCCATGCCGGTCATCATGACCGTGAGCCTATTTTATATGGTTGGGCATTGGAATGAATTTTTTCAGGCGATTTTGTATGTGACACCGCTTAAGCTTCAACCTCTCCAGATCGTTGTAAGATCCATCTTATTGCAGTCCAATCAGGCTTTTGAAAATCCTGAGGCAACATTGCCTTCAGCTACGCTGCAGATGGCGGTGGTCATCTTCGCAAGTGCGCCGATGATTATGGTGTACCCGTTTATTCAGAAATATTTTACAAAAGGCATGATGCTTGGCGCGATTAAGGGTTGATATTTTGATAAGATATTGCGGTTTTCGTGACCGATGCTTGTCAAATTCAATAAATAAGAAAAATAGAAGGGTTGATCAAGATGAAGAAATTAAGGGGCTTAACAAAGGTTCTAGCCATGACGCTTCCTGTTGTTGTCATCATGGCCGGATGCTCTAAAGGGGCAGAAACCGGCCAAACAGCTGCAACTAATGCACCAACAACAAGCAAAGCACCAGCAGCACCAGTGAAAATTGAATGGATGGAAGTAGGGTGGGGCACGAATGTTCCTTCTAGCGATGACTTCGTCAAGACGGAATTGGATAAAAAATTAGGAACAAACCTTATTTTAACGACTCCGGCTACAAATGAAGATTATCAGAACCAGTTGAATGTTCGCTTGGCTGGCGGGACTCCTCCGGATGTTTATCAAATCTTGAATAGGGAGAGCCTGCTTAAAAGTGTTGGGACGGATAGTTTGATAGATCTAACCCCCTACTTGAAAACCAAGTTGAAACCGTTTGCTGACTTTGTTGGTGAGGATACACTGAATAACGATAAGGTAGACGGAAAGCTATACACCATTACCAAGAAACCGGGTGTTAGTTCCAACAGTTATTGGCTCCGCAAAGATTGGCTGGATAATTTAAATTTGAAAGCACCTGTTACGTTGGATGATTTGTATGCGGTTGCGAAAGCCTTTACGAATGATGATCCTGATAAAAATGGCAAGAAGGATACCTATGCGATTACGGGATCAGGATTTGATGCCTTCACCGTTATTTATGGAGCGTTTGGCGTAGGCTCTCCTATTCCGAACAACGGTTTGCCGGAAATCTATGTAAAAGATAAGAAGATGGTAAGCTCACTTTATGATCCCAATATGAAAAACGCGCTAGCTTTCATTAAAAAAATGATTGATGCAGGGCTTGTAGACCCTGAATTGCTTGCGTCCACGGGTCAGCAATATGTTCAGAAAGCCATTCAAGGCAAGGCAGGAATGGGTAATTTTTCATGGACAGATCTAGCGAAGGATGCGCCTGCGAAGCAAATCAAGGAGGTCAATCCTAAGGCAGAATGGATGCAGATTGCACCTCCCAAAGGGCCGGGTGGCCAGTATGATGTTTCCACAGGAAAAGGAACATCCTTTACTTTGTTTGGAATTCCCAAAGCATTAGAGAAGGATACGGCCAAACTAGATAAAATTTTTGAATACATTAATTACGTATCCTCCAAAGAGGGCAATCGTCTGGTCAGTTATGGCGTGGAGGGACGGCATTATACGTTAAATGGCGAAAAAGTAGTTCCTACAGATTTATTGGCTAAGGAGGGGGCTTATACATGGCTCTACCAAATGACAGGTCGTCCTGAAGCTGAGTACCTGCAAACGAAATTTCCTACTCAAGCCCCGTTGATTGACTTTGTGCAGAAACAGCCGAGACTGACAGCGTACAATGGTCTGCTTAACCCGCCAGCGGACTTTATGGCTGCTGATGCCACCAGATTTATTAAAGAAGAATTGTCTAAATTTATTTACGGTAAAACCCCGTTGGATAAATACGATGAATTCTTGAAGAATTTGGAAACGAAATTCAAATATAATCTGTATTTGGATGCAGCACAAAAACGCTTGAAAGAACTTGGTTATACAAACTAATTTATAATTTGCATGTAAGGAGGGAGGGGACTTGTTCCTTCCCTCCTTACATGTTCATCGTAAGAAAATCGGAGGCTAAGAAGATGACAGTTAATAAACAGGAACAATACGATGTGGTTGTCTGCGGCGGTGGATTGGCGGGCTTCTGCACGGCGGTATCGGCAGCTAGGCACGGAGCAAAAACTTGCATCATCCAGGACCGTCCGGTTTTTGGTGGAAATAGTTCCTCGGAAGTGTGCGTTACGCCACACGGGGCGGCTGCTTTTCATGCATATGCGCGAGAAACCGGCATCATTTCGGAACTGCTCATCGAAGAGCGCGCGCGCAACCACGCACCGATCCTTGAGAACGGCTGGACGAATAGCGTTTGGGATATGACGATGTACGATATGGCGATGAGTACGCCGAATTTGTCGTTTCACTTAAATACTTCTATCGTCTCCGTGCTGAAAAGCAGTGACCGTACCATCAGCGCTGTTGTGGCGCGGGTGGCCAATGCGGAAACGGAGATTACGATCGAAGGCAAAATTTTTGTCGACTGTACAGGCGATGGAATTGTCGCCGATCAGGCTGGATGCGAATGGCGGTGGGGTACAGAGGCTCTAGATGAATTTAACGAACCGCATGCTCCGCTCGAGGCAAGCAAAGATACGATGGGCAATTCCATTCATTTCAGGGCCAAGGATATGGGGCGGCCGGTTCCGTTTCAAGCGCCGGAATGGGCGGTCAAGCATGAAGATCCGGATTACTTCTACAAGCAGGGTAGGCCTTTTCAAAGTCTGCATGGAGGATACTGGTGGATCGAGATCGGCGTACCGTGGAATACCATTTACGATTCCGAGAATATTCGGCACGAATTGACGCGTCATGTCCTTGGCATATGGGACTGGATTAAAAACAAGGATCCGGAGATGAAGGATAAAGCGGCCAATTATGCGCTGGACTGGATCGGGCAGGTGCCAGGTAAAAGGGAGAGCCGCCGCATTATGGGACAATATTTTATGACCGAACACGATCCGGCTAACAAAACGGTATTTCCGGATGAGATAGCCTTTGGCGGTTGGTTCATTGATCTGCATACGCCAGGCGGTCTGCTCGCGCCGACAGCCGAGCCCGCAAGTGCGGAGGGATACACGGAAACAAGTGAATATGCGATTAAGAGCTATTGCGGTCCTTATGGCATTCCGCTTCGGATCACGATTGCCAAGGATATTGATAATCTGATGATGGCGGGACGCAATGTAAGTGTGACGCATGCAGCGTTGGGAACGGTCCGTGTCATGTCGACGACGGCACTTATTGGGCAGGCAGTTGGAACCTCGGCAGCCATTGCTTTGCAAAGAGGTTTAGCGCTTGCTGACCTGCCGAGTCAGGCAATCCGTGAAGTCAAGCAAACGTTATTGCGCGACGGCTGCTTCCTGCTGAATACGGAGAACGAAGACGAGCTAGATCTCGCACGCAACGCGAGCGTTACAGCTAGCAGCCAAGCGGCTTGCTGCGGCTCTGAAGTGAACAAGGAGCTGCTCCAATCTGGTGAACTGGGGCATCATAGAGAGATTCTCCATCAGCGGAAGGGTCAATGGATTGCTATTTCGGAAGGAGTCTTGAATCGGGTTTCTGTTTGTGTGACGAATATGAGCGATACGCCTCAAATCGTTGAATCCAAAATCATCCCAGTTGATCATATTTGGGATTACCGTTGCGAAGCGAACCCGCCGATTGCCACAACAGAACTGCACATCATGCCAGGGAAATATCAATGGATTGATTGGGATGTGCAGCTGAGTAAAGCAGATGGGCTGAAGTCAGGAAGCTATGCTCGCTTGGATTTACTTGCGAATCCACAAATTGCATGGCATTGCGGGGACGGGATTGTGCCAGGTCATACATGTGCATATGAAATGGGCCAAGGAAAGATGCGACGGGATTGGAACGGGCCGACACGCAGCTTCCGAGTGGACCCTCCGCAGCACGCGTACAGTCCTGAGCACGTTATCAACGGAGTAACGCGTCCTTATCGTTTTACGAACCTATGGCGTTCTGATTCGAGTGAGTCGCTTCCTCAGTGGCTTGAACTGAAATGGGAAGAGCAACAATCTATTGGACAGATTGAGCTAACGTTCCCCGGCAACATCCTTTGGGAATATCATGGGTATGCTCCGTTCCATCGCGATCCGCAGTGTCCGAAGGATTACCGCCTTGAGGCATTTGTAAACGGTGAGTGGGAGCAAGTGCTTGAGGTAAAGGGGAATTATCAACGTCATTGCCGTCATACGCTGGAACAGCCTGTTCTAACCCAAAAGCTGCGTGTCGTTATTGATACAACCAATGGGGATCCGTCGGCAGCTATCTATGAGATTCGTTGCTACCAAGCTTGATTCCATCTGTAAGAGGTCTGGCCGACGAATATCAAGAAATAAGCTTGTGATCTGATAAACTAGCACAACGGCATATGCAACGTTCGTGATTGGATCGCTTTCTTCACACGCTTGCATATGCCCTTTTGTGCGATTTAATAAGGGGAAGACTGCTAAAAAGAAAGGGATTAAGCCTATGAGACAGATTTTTAATTTTAACACGGAGTGGTTGTTCTGTGCCCAGGATGAGCCGCAAAGCAAACACAAGAACTATAAAGATGATCATTTCGAGGAGGTTAATCTCCCGCATACCAATAAACTAGTTCCTCATCACTATTTTAGCGAATCGGACTATCAGTTTGTTTCTTGGTATCGGCGTCACATTGAGGTCCCTGCGGACTGGACGGGGAAAAGTCTAATTGTGGAGTTCGATGGTGTGATGTCTGTAACGGAGGTTTATGTCAATGGAGCCTTAGTAGGTGAGCATCAAGGGGGTTATACTTCCTTTTCATTCGAGATAAGCGAATGGGTTATATGTGGGGAATCCAACGTGATTGCTGTCAGAGTTGATTCGACACGTAGACCAGATATCCCGCCGGAAGGGCGATTGGTCGATTATATGCTGTTCGGTGGCATCTATCGGAATGTCCGACTTATCGTAACGAACGCTGTGTATATCGAGTGGGCCTCTTATGAGTGGAAAGATGTGACTGCACAGGAAGCTTCGATGGATGGCACATTTCGGATTAACAATCGGGGTGAAGCGAGGACACTTATGCTGCACACCTCATTGCTCTCTCCCCTGGGTAAAGTCATTGAGCAAGTCATCACGCCAATCATCGCGGAAGCCGGGGAAACAGAAGTGAGTCAGCTGACGCTGCACGTGAAAAACCCGCATTTGTGGAACATCGACGATCCCTATTTGTATGTAGTGAGGACGTCCTTGTGTGACACGGGGGTGGATAGCGCCCAAAACGATGTTCTGAATACCAGGGTGGGTATACGTAGTGCCGAGTTCCGTAAGGACGGGAAATTCTATCTCAATGGCCGTCCGCTCCAGCTGCGAGGCTTGAATCGCCATCAGATGTTCCCGTATTTGGGAGGCGCGATGTGTGAAAGGGGGCAGCGCAAAGATGCGGATATTTTAAAAGAGGAGTTAGGGCTCAACTTCGTTCGCTCCTCTCATTATCCAGCGGATCCCTCGTTTCTTGATCGTTGTGATGAGATTGGCTTGCTTGTGTTCGAGGAGCTGCCAGGCTGGCAATACATTGGTGATGCGGAGTGGAAGAACAAGGCGCTAGTTCAGCTGGAGGAAATGATCGTACGTGATCGCAATCACCCTTCGATCTTCTTGTGGGGCGTTCGTATCAATGAGTCTCAGGACGATACTGAGTTCTATTTGCGGACAAATGCGCTTGCGCACAAGTTGGATCCATCACGGGCTACTGGTGGCGTGCGCTGCATACAAGACAGCGAGTTTCTGGAAGATGTTTTTACGTACAACGATTTCTCACGCAATCGGGAAGGGAAAATCCTGCAGCCAAACCATTCGCCGTATCTCATTACGGAATATATGGGGCATATGTATCCGACGAAGTCGTATGACAGTGTGGAGCGGCAAATCAAACACGCGCTTGGTCATGCTCGTATTCAGAATGGGCAATACGGCGTTCCTCACATAGCAGGAGCAGCTGGATGGTGTGCCTTCGATTATAATACGCACCAGGATTTCGGTTCCGGTGATCGCATTTGCTATCATGGCGTCTGTGATATTTTCCGACTGCCGAAGTTTGCCGCACATTTTTACAGCAGTCAGCAGGAACCTAGCAAGCAGCCTGTCGTATTTATTGCCCGTTATTTGATCCCGTCCTTTAATGAGGACTTTCGGGATGTCGTTCCTGTATTTTCGAATTGTGAAGAAGCAGATTTATTTATTAATGGGGTTAAGGTTGCCTCAGAGCGCCCCGACTATGTGAATTATCCTAGCTTGCCCCATCCGCCGATTATGTTCACAGGCTGCAGTTGGTGGGAGTGGGGATCGAGTCTGCTAACGAGTCTCAAGGTTGTTGGCAAAATCGGCGGTATCGCAGTAGCCGAGCATGAGCTGTTTCCGATGGGTATTCCAGATCACTTGGTCCTACAGGCGGACGATCTCGAGCTTATCGCAGACGGTGCAGATTGCACCCGAGTAGTAGTTGCTTTGCGAGACAGCAAAGGGCAGACGCTGCAGCTTGCTCATCATGTGGTTTCATTCCATATCGAGGGTCCAGCGAGATTGATTGGTGAGAATCCCTTCAGCTTGGAAGCTGGCAGAGGCGCAGTGTATATTCAGGCAACCAGAACGCCAGGGACAATTCGCTGCATAGCGATGGTGAAGGGGGGGATAACTGCTGAGGTGGTAATTCGATCGGGGGCGCTGCAAGCGCAAATCGTTCCTGTTCCACAGCGAAAAATTTATTAATGAATTCAACTGCAGAGAGGGCAGACGAATGGTAGTTACATTCAACCTGCCCTTTCCGATTGATTGTGTGGTGAAGCGCCCGAAAGAAAAGGAATCATTATTCGGCTTCAAATAGGGAGAAATTCGCTTGTCTTTTCCGGTTCAAACTCATGAACCCATCGCATGATCGCTGTATGAGCGATATGTAAGCCCCGCTCTTCCAACATCGAAAGAGCTGCTGGGCATTGTGAACAGGATTTACGTTGCTTTGAGTTCACAATGTCAAAAAATTCGACAATACAGGGGAAGATTTGGAGGATTTGATTAGCATTGGGACGATCGGATTGATCAAAGCCATCGAGTCGTTCTCGCCGAACAAAGGGACTAAGCTCGCGACTTTTGCAGCTCGCTGTATCGAGAACGAGATTCTAATGCATTTACGCTCGCTGAAAAAGACGAGGAAAGATGTGTCCTTGCATGACCCTATCGGAACGGACAAAGAGGGAAATGAAATTACTTTAATTGATATCCTCGGCACGCAGGCCGACGATGTGGTGGATAAGGTACAGCTCAAAATAGAGAAGAGTAAAATCTATCGGAACTTGGAAATCTTGGACGATCGCGAGAAGGAGGTCGTCGTTGGCCGGTT
This sequence comes from Paenibacillus andongensis, assembly GCF_025369935.1. NCBI lineage: Bacteria > Bacillati > Bacillota > Bacilli > Caryophanales > Paenibacillaceae > Paenibacillus > Paenibacillus andongensis. Next base: position 2,331,854 of record NZ_CP104467.1, read on the forward strand.
TGGGTTGGAGCTTGGTGGTGAAGAGCGGACACAGAGGGAGATTGCGAAGGAGCTGGGAATCAGTCGCAGCTATGTGTCGAGGATTGAGAAAAGGGCGCTCATGAAGCTGTATCATGAGTTTTATAAGGCGAAGCGGTAAGATATCAGGTAACAGTAGATTTGATGAATCGCATTTCTTCATTGTTTGGGATCTTGGGATCGCTAAATGGAGGAGAATGGTATGAGCATAATTCAAATCGATCATGTCTGTAAGCAATATGTGATGGGTGGGGAAACCATACGTGCGCTCGACGTTGTGACCTTGGAAATTGAACAAGGAGAAATTGTCGCAATTATGGGCCCGTCAGGCTCGGGGAAATCAACACTGATGAATATCATCGGCTGTTTGGATGTCTCAGATACGGGATCGTATGTTCTAGATGGCAAGGCGATTAACCAGATGAAGGATGCACAGTTGGCTGAGATTCGGAATCGGAAAATCGGATTTGTTTTTCAAAGCTTTAATTTGCTTCCAAGATTGAGTGCGTACGAGAATGTGGAGTTGCCGCTGATTTATCGGGGAATGACGAGGAAGGAACGAGAGCCGCTTGTTATGAAGGCGTTGGAAGCAGTGGACTTAATAGATCGAAGGAAACATATGCCTTCGGAGTTATCCGGCGGACAGCAGCAGCGTGTGGCGATCGCTCGCACGTTAGCGGGAGATCCGGACATTATTTTGGCGGATGAGCCGACGGGGGCGCTGGACTCGAAGACGGGCATTGAGATCATGGATATTTTCACGAGATTGAATGATCAAGGTCGGACGATTATTTTAATCACGCATGATCATGTGATCGCGCAGCAGGCGAAGCGAGTTGTAAGGTTTCGGGATGGGCGGTTGTTGGAGAGCGTTTAGTTGGTGAAGAATGGGACCAGGACTCCTTGGGAAATAGGGGGTTCCGGTTTGTTTTTCTTGTTGTAAGCAGAAGATAAAGCGCTTCCATCGTCCAAAAGCGCGAGAGGGGGGTCAGAAGGAGTTGATGCGATTGGATAAGGCTGGTAAACCAGCTACGGGCGAATACCCAACTGGGATTTTGCAATAAAAACATTCATGACCCTCGTCGGGTCACAAGCTATAATGAAAATTTATCATAGCTTTTTTGGTTCTGGTGCAAGGATTAAAAAAGTTCACAGTTACCCGACAAACTATACTTTGTCTATGCCACTAAACCAAATATCTTATTGAGCCATTCAACAGCAGAGAGGACAGACGAATTATCATTGGCCTGCCCTTTCCTTATCATATGCAAGGCCTCAATTCCCTTTAACGATTTTTCAGATAACATGAAATCAATGGTTTTCCCCATAGAATCAACTGCCCGGTATAGATACTTCCACTGACCTTTGACTTTGATGTAGGTTTCGTCAGTCCTCCAAGAATCGTTTGTAGGTTTCAAAAAGGGACGGATTCATTTGTCGATTTCGGATCCAAATTCATGGACCCATCTCATGATCGTTGTATGAGAAATCTTTAATCCTCGTTCGCTCATCATTTCAATAGTTTTGCACCACAACTCATACAGGTACTATTTCCAGGAATTCAATAACGACCCGGTGTTTCTTTCCCAATAAAGTTAGTAAGATCCGATGTTTCAACATCATACATAACTTCAATTTCTTTTTAAAACAGAAGCTTCTCTTTTTCGAGTAAGTTAGAAAGAGATAGTTGTTGTTTTGGTTGTTGTTCTTCTGCATTTAGAACTCTCTTTAGCCCAGCAACATAGTTTTTTAAAGGGCGACCACCAACGATTTTAACCCCTTTATTTTCTTCATTAACAATGATAATAGTAGGAGCCCTCTAGCACCAATTTTTCTAGTTAGTGAGAAGTCTTCATTTTATATAATTCGCAAGCGTCAAATCCAGCACACCTAAGCTTTCTCTTATTGTGGAGCCGTATAGTGCAATAAAGGAACATTTTTGGTTTATTTACGGCAACATTAGCTATTAACAACGGGCTATAATTGAACTAAGAACAAATCGATGTGATGAAAGAAGGTAATGAGAAATTGTTACAAGCAAACGATCAGCAATGGCTACAGGACGTCATTGGCAAGTTTAAAGCTAAAATGGAATGGGTTAGCGTAAAATCCAAGCTTAAAATCCCTTATACAACGGTAAATGGCACATATGACGACCGTGCAACAGAAAACCCGACGGGAGACTTGGCAGATGGAATTAACTGGTGGACTAACGGTTTTTGGGGTGGCATGATGTGGCTGATGTATCACCAGACCGGCAGAGAGGAATACAAAAAAATCGCGGAGATCTCTGAAGAAAAGCTGGATCGGTGCTTTGAGGAATACTATGGGCTGCACCATGATGTCGGGTTTATGTGGCTGCCGACAAGTGTAGCAAATTATAGATTGACAAAGAATCCGGAATCGAGAAAACGTGCCTTGCATGCGGCGAACCTTCTGGCTGGACGGTTCAACTTGGCCGGCGGTTTTATCCGGGCTTGGAACGATTTGCAGGAGGGGGATACGAGAGGCTGGGCTATTATTGATTGCATGTTAAATATTCCGCTTCTCTACTGGGCTTCGGAAGAAACGAAGGATCCCCGCTTTAAGCAAATCGCGATGAAGCATGCAGATACCGCGATTGATGCCTTTGTCAGATCGGATGGCTCTGTCAATCATATTGTGGAATTTGATCCTGAACATGGTGGCGTTGTTCGTACTTATGGCGGCCAAGGGTATGAAGAAGGGTCATCGTGGACCAGAGGCCAGGCTTGGGGATTGTATGGGTTTATGATGAGCTATATTCATACGCAGAAGGACGAATATTTACAGACGGCAAAACGAATCGCGCATTATTTCATGGCCAATATTCCGGAAGATGGCGTCATTCCGGTCGATTTCAGACAGCCGGTAGAACCAAGACTGGAAGACGATACGGCAGCTGTTGTTGCAGCCTGCGGGTTAATCGAGATTGCGAAGGTCGTCGGCACATATGAGCAGCGCCTCTTTATTGATGCAGCGGTTAAACTGCTCATAGCGGTCGATAAGCGCAGCGATTGGACACAAGCGTCGGACGCCATTGTTCAATACGGATCCGGGTCGTATCATGTGAAGAAACACCATCACCCGATTATTTATGGTGATTATTATTTCATGGAAGCAATCTTCAAGTTAAAGGGCAATGACTTGTATCTCTGGTAGGCTCACTCCGGCTGGCTCCATCCTCATATTGGAGGTTCATATCTTTATTCGAGTTCTCGGGATGCAGTCCGGTATTTAAGTGGTGTCGTCCCAATAACTTTTTTGAACAGTCGGATGAAATAGGAGACGTTAGGGTATCCGACTTCTGCGGAGATCCGTTCTACGGAATATTCGGAGTTCTGCAGTAGTCGGCATGCCTGCTTGATCCTTCTTGCCGTAATATATTCTGACAAATTGCCTCCGGTCTCCCGTTGGAATAACCGGGAAATATAGAACTTGGAGAGATGTAGCCGTTCTGCTATCGCCTCCAGATGAATCCCTTCGGCGTAATGTTCTTCAACCCAGTCCATAATCCGTTCAGCATAAGAAAAAGGACGAACCTCGATCGCAGTGTCTTTCTGCTGCCGGGTCTCCGGGCAAGTGAAAGCAGCGGCCTCAAGAATGTGGAGAAGCAGTATCGTCATGTCTTCCTCTTCGTCGAGACCATTTTTTGTTTGGTATCTGTCATTGTACATCGCGAAAACTTGTTCCAGAAAGCCGAGTCGGGGCTGAAAATCGAGTGGCTCGGAATGCCGTACGCTTTTCCATAGCCGCTCAAAAATAGCGTGCCGAGACCGAAAAGGAAGCAGTGCCCGATTGAAGTAATGAGGATCAAAAAACATAATCGTCCGTACATATGGTGTGGCCTCGCTTACATTAGCGTAAACTTTATGAAGTTGAAAGGGTTGGAAGAAAAACATCATGCCTGGGCGCATTTCAAAAGTCTTCTGATTAGCGATTACAAATCCATTGCCTTGATGGATAAAAAGAATCTCGCAGCACTGGTGCCAGTGGTAAAAACCCGGATAAGATGTCGTTGAACGGCTTGTCGGACCGTATAATAAAGGTCTATTTTGCAGCTGAACAGGTTCGAATAAATAGTTCATCATGTCCTCCGTCTAGATCGAGTTTAGTCCATATAGTATAGCAAGGCGGATTGAGAAATTAAACTAGCAACAAAGTGTGATGGATTTGATTGAGGCGCCAATAAAAAGGAGAGAGAGTTATGCAGGATTTATATGACGTTAAGGAATACGGTGCCAAAGGGATGGCATAACCGTTGACACAAAAGCCATTCAGCAAGCGATTAACAATTGCTTCGCGGCAGGCGGCGGGGCTGTTATATTAAAGGCCGGAACCTTTGTTTCCGGTACTCTTTTTTTGCGGGCCAATGTATATTTGCAGATCAATGCGTCGGCAATCTTGTTGGCTAGTCCCAATATAGGTAACTCTCCCAATTTTATCCATTAGTACTAAATCCTGCCTATTTATTCGGATTGAGGCTGTCCGCTTCATTGCATATAATGAAGGTACCACCCTTCGGGGAGATCAGTAAGGGAGGCCCACGATGAACGAGACCGCATTTGACGAACCATTATTTGCAAGCTTGAAGCCGGGCTTAACCTCGTTCTGTTACCGAATGCTAGGCTCCATGGACGATGCGGACGATGCCGTTCAGGAGACGAGTATTCGGGTCTGGCAGAGCTGGAGCACGTTCAGACAGGATTCCTCGTTCAAAACTTGGGTCTATCGGATTGCCTCCAACCTGTGCTTGGACAAGCTGAGACAATCCAAACGCCGCGCGCTTCCCGTTGACCTGTTCGACCCGGCCGTCGCCATCGTCGAGCCGCGCGACACGCTGCCGGACTCTGCCTGGATCTGGCCGTCTCCCGACTTTGGGGGCAATCCGGAGGATCGGCTCGTCCGCAGAGATACCCTTCAACTGTGCTTCATCGCTCTCCTGCAGAACTTGCCTTCGCGGCAGCGCGCGGTACTCATTTTGAAGGATGTATTTGAATGGTCCTCCAAGCAGATCGCGGAAACGTTGGCGATGTCGCCGACAGCGGTGAACAGCGCCTTGCAAAGAGCCCGAGAGACGATGGGCCGGGCGCAGCTTCGCTCGGATGAGCTCAGCAGCATGGACGTTCAACCGGAGCAGCAGCTGCTGTCTCGGTATGTGGAGGCCTTCGAGCAATTCGATATTGCTGCGCTCGTCGCGTTGTTCCACGAGGAAGGCTGCATGTCGATGCCGCCATTCGAGATGTGGATCCGAGGCAAGGAAGATTTGTCCGCCTTCTATTCGCTTACTCGCTGGCATTGCGAAGGTTCGCGATTTGTGCCCATTACGGTGAATGGCGGTTATCCGGCGTTGGCCCAGTATATGCCGAGCAAAGAGGGCTCTGGCCTGGTACCCTGGGGCATCCACGTCATCGAAACCAAAGAAAATCAAATCCTGCACGTTCAAAACTTCATTCATACGCCATTATTTTCGCGATTTGGGCTGCCTGAGCGAATTGACCAATGAATTTCGTCATTGGCTTACGTCTATATCATTGAGAATAACCAAACGACGAATATCATGAGAGAGGTGTCTATTTAAAATGGAAACGAGTCAACCGACGAAAGTAACCGTGCAAGTCGTCATTCAAGCCCCTGTCGAGAAGGTATGGCGCTATTGGACCGAGCCGGATCACATCACGAAGTGGAATCAAGCGTCCGAGGACTGGCATGCGCCGAGAGCCGAAAACGATCTGCGGGTCGGCGGCAAGTTTCTGACACGGATGGAAGCGAAGGATGGCAGCATGGGCTTTGATTTTGGCGGCGTCTACGATGTCGTGAATCGGCATGAGGCGATCGGCTACACCATGGAAGACGGAAGAAGAGTGGATATTGCTTTCGTCGATCAAGGGAATGAGACGAAGGTCATTGAAACGTTCGACGCGGAAAGCTCCAATCCCGTCGAGTTCCAGCAAGCAGGCTGGCAAGCGATCATGGACAATTTCAAAGCCTATACCGAACAAAACTAATCATCGCGAAGAAGACGCCGGGGAAGATGCCCGGCGTCTTTCTTTTTGAACCCTAGTACGAGCGTGCTCTCCGTTAGCCTTAACCTTGTGCCGCATCCATGTTCATGTAGTTAATGGCCCACAGATGGCCGTCCAAGTCCACGAAGCCCCAATGATACATGAACCCATGATCTTCAGGTTCAGCGTGCAATTTCCCGCCCAAGGAGACCGCGGTATTCACGATTTCATCGACCTTTTCCCGGCTCTCGAAGGCCAATGCGATCGTCATCTGCGCATACTTGCTCGTATCGACGGATTCCTTCTCCGTGAGCGTATTAAAGAATGCTTGATTGATCAGCATGATCTGCAGGTTGTCGCCGATCACGATGGCTACCGAATTCTCGTTCTCGGGGAATTGCGGGTTGAGCTCGAATCCGAGTCCGGTGAAGAACGCTTTTGATTGTTCTACGTTTTTTACAGGCAGGTTGAAGCTCGTGAATGCGGACGTTAATGCCATTTTCAAAACACCTCTTCGTCAAATTAGTTTGTGTTCATTTATGCCTTCGTTTATATAGACGACAGCCGATCCGGGAATTCATCGGTCTCATGGATTCGGAAGCGTAAATTTTTGAAAAATAACTTGGAATTGAGTTCGGATACCCGCCATTCCCGTAAGGTTGCTTATTCTTATTGTGCAGGGATAAAGATTGAACCTCTCTAAAAAGGAATTCGTCTGAATATATGACAATTAATGGGTGGGTATCGAGTGACGGAATGAGGAACGGTATGGAAATTAATGATAAACCGAAGTACGAAAGAAAAGTTCGAAACCGTCGCCATTTCAGTATTAGGTTAAATGTCTTTTTCATGCTTACATTTCTCCTGTTCTCTTCACTAATCGTACGTTTTGCTTATCGGTATTAAGCAGAGCACATTCATGAATATGACCGAGGAACTTTGGGATGAGACCTACGCATTAAATGTAAAAAGCATCCTTCTGTGTTCACAGGCGGTATTAAAAGACATGATTCCAAGAAAAAGTGGCAAAATTATTAATCTTTCTTCAGCAGCAGCTCGTATTGGTGGTTCAGGCGAAAGTATCCACTACGCCTCAACAAAAGGTGCGGTAAATACGATGACAGTTGGAATGTCTATGGAGTTTATTGAACATGGAATTATTGTAAATGGAGTCGCCCCCGGAATGGTTGAAACGCCATTCCATGATAAGTTTGCCCCTGATGAAAACCGTCTCGAACGATTAGTAGCCTCCGTTCCAATGAAACGTGCTGCAACTCCACTGGAAATAGCAGAAGTCATCTGCTTCCTTGCATCAGATGCTGCTAATTATATTTTAGGAGAAACCATTACCGTTAGCGGTGGTAGATGAAAATCTGCCACTTATTTTTTTCCAAGCCGTATTGAATTAATGGAATAGCCGCGAAAGGCTGCCGTTTTCTCAACTCCCTCAGGATAATGGAAGTAGGAAATATTAGCTACTAAGAGAAATTAATATTAAAGAGGTGCAGTTTATGAATAAAACATATGAAATTCAACCATTAAGATTAATGGGAAGATGGACAGTAGAATTAAATAACTTTTATGAATGCGAACCTGATAATTGCAATGATTTTGGTGCATATTTTGTTGAAGATTTATTGCAACTTACCAATAGTAAATATAATCTTGTTCTCGATTTAGGTTGGTATCCAGAAAGCAATATAAACGGTACTTATAAACTATTCTTAATTAATGATTATAATTGGGAAAAACCATTAGAATATTTTGAAAGTAGGAATACAAAAGCAATTGTAGATAAAATTGAGTATTGGACAAACTATGGTTTTTATCAAAAGTATCTAAAAGGATAATCCGATATTACTTAGGTATTTATAATTATATTGTGAGGAATTGCACTAAGCTAACTGAGAACGATAGTGGAGAAGCTAGTAAATTGGCAGAGCTCCTTTTTGTGATTTGCGACTCTTAATTGGTGTTTCTCCCGAAGTTTATAGGGACAGCTTGGTTCTGTTCCCCATTTTTTGAGCGTGTTAGGCGACATCTTGAGTCGGATCAACACCCCTAAATTTGTAATGCTGCATTCGTTGCCATATGCGGCGCGTAAAAGGAAGAGGAGGTTATCTTGAACATGAAGAAGAAACTACAAGCTCTTATCTGTGTCTGCTCCCTTGGTGTAATGGGGATAGCCGCACCAGTCGGTGCTCAATCGTTAGGACAAGGCACACAAAGTGACCAAGTACTGGATATGCAAGAACGATTAAGCGCACTCGGTTACTTTAAAACAGGAATTACCGGTTACTACGGTAACCAGACTAAGAATGCTGTAAAGAAATTTCAAGCCGGCTATGGCTTGTCAGTTGATGGTGAAGCCGATTCCTTAACTTTGTCTAAACTAAAAAATACGATTTCACCCAAACAGTCGGTGCTGGACGAATTGGCGCGAATAATTCATTCCGAAGCCCGAGGGGAGTCCTTTTTAGGACAAGTTGCCGTGGGAGCTGTCGTTCTTAATCGAGTCCAGTCCGAAAAATTTCCTGATTCCATCACTGAGGTTATTCATCAACCAGGTCAATTTTCAGCCGTTGATGATGGTCAGTTTAACCTTAAACCAAATTTGTCAGCCTATCGCGCGGCAAAAGCCGCTTTGAATGGTTTGGATCCAACAACTGGAGCCCTTTATTTTTACAATCCTGATATTGCCCAGGCATCTTGGAGCAAAAAAAGACCCGCCAAGATTACCATTGGTAATCACGTATTTACCCTTTAAGAGTAGGGACAAATGAAAAAAGTCGCGAATATCGCGGCTTTTTTTGCTGTTTAAATATAATTCTTAATTTCATAAAATGGTTAATTTAGATGATTTATGGCGGATTCGACGGTGTCGCTAGTCCCTACGGAATACACAACGCTGCAAGCCACAAAGCGCGGAACAACATCGAATTACTATGTTAGAACTCAAACGAATCTGACTTAGGAGTGTAGTTATGGAGAGTGAAATTGAATTGGCTGTGGAGAAAATTGAGCAATTAAATACGAGAAGTCAAAAAGCAATGATGGAGTTAATTCGAAAAAGCTTGAAAATGAACGATGACGAGTTCAATAAAGAACTGCTGTTAGCCTACGCTCATCAAAATCCAGTTCATATTTTGGAAATAACTATCGCTCTAAAATATGAAGAGATTATTAAAGCATTACCGGAGCAGTACGTTTAGAATTGTTGTTCTGGCAAGCCTGCAGCTGTTGTGAGATGAGATTTAACTTATCGGGTAAGTATTTGGCAAATGACCAGTAACCAGGACTACCGCTGAACGTTACTTCAATAAACTACAAAGTGACGCTGCCGCCGCGAAAACGAGTGGCAGCCTCATTAAGCTATTGGGCAGTAATGTTGCACAAGAGGTGTTTTTACCGCATAAGTCGAATATGTTTGAAACGTGTTGGTGGAGGTTGCTAAATGTGGATAATAAAGAAATAATTCTCGATGTTGCAGGCGTACTTGCTACCAATTTTTCTCCTCATTTTTGGCAAGAACTTTCGGAAGAGTCGAATACACCTTATGAAATGCTTTTTCATTTAAGAAAGGAAATGCGTGAAGAGTTATGGACTGGAAGGATACCAGAGGAGGGGTTCTGGGACCAGCTGCGCATGAAATTTCCTGCAATTAATATAGCGAACGATAGCTCAATAAAATACCAAAACAGGCTACCGCAGATTTATTCTCGGTAGCCTGTTCCGTTAACGGGCAGCTATCCAATGTTAATATCTTAGTTTTACAAATGACTACATAGATACGCCCTTATTAAACCGCTATAATATGCGAAGGACATAATGACCTTAAAATAAATAATTTCAATGATTTTTAAGGGGGCTCAACCTCTATGCTGTCTAAAAAAGAATAAAGGAGCTGTTACGTTAAATGAAACAGATTACTCTTCGCCAATCCCAAAATTCCGATGTTGAGACAATTGCTAATTTACGTGCAATTGTACTACGAAATGATTTAACTAGGTTAGGAAGGTTTGATGAAGAGAAGGTTCGTCAACGCTTCCGTAATTCATTTGACTCAGATCACACTTGGATTATTGAGTCAGATTCTTCTTTTGTTGGCTGCGTAGCTCTTAAACCAACGTTAGATGGTTATTTATTGGAACATTTCTATATTTATCCCAATTACCAAGGTAAAGGGGTCGGTAGTCATGTATTAAAAAAATTGCTTGAACAAAATGATGTAAAAGGAAAACGTGTAACATTAAATGTTTTACAAGGAAGCTCTGCTAAACGTCTTTATGAACGGTTTGGTTTTAAAGTTGAAAGTGAGGATCTCATAGACGTTTACATGTCTGTGAATGTAGAGGGAAATATCTGAACCTGAAGAGCATATAGAAACTGACGGATATTATATAGAGATCAGGTAATTCAATCCTTGGCATATGTTATTAAACTAACGCAGAACTATAGTTCAATATCAAAAGCTGCCGAGGCAGCCCTTCATTCAAATAACAGATAGGATATCCCCAATATGTGATATTATTTTAACATAATAGAATGACGAGAAATTTAATAACAAAGGTATGCTCCGGAGCAGAAATGGTAGCAAGCGACATCGGGCCATCTGACATTCAAAAAAATATTTTCGCATAATGTAGAAATCCATCGAACTGGATCGTCATTATAGTGAAGACATGAAACAGCCCCATTATGAATGTTGAGAGGAGCAAAAACCATGAATTACACACTGTTAATGTATGAAACGACGGAGGATTTCGCCAAACGAAAAGATCCGATTCACAAGGAGGCATATGCCGCAAGCTGGGCCCATTATGTCAAAGCGATGCTCGATTCAGGCATTGTTGTAAACGGTGCAGGTCTCGAGGCCCCCGAAACCGCAACCACGCTTAGCCTCAGGGGTGGTGAATTGCTGGTTCAGGATGGCCCGATCACCGAAACCAAGGAGCATCTTGGCGGTTTGATGATCATCGACGTACCAGATTTGGACACCGCATTGGAATGGGCAGCACGTTGTCCCGGTAGCTCGGTTGAGGTTCGCCCTAACTTGCATCCAGTTTCGTTATGAGCACCATGCATGCTCATCAACTGATTGAACAGACGGCCCGTGATTCCTACGGCCGTCTGGTTGCTTTTCTGGCTGTGCGCTGGCGTGACCTAGCCGCAGCGGAGGATGCGCTTGCCGACGCTTTCCTGGCCGCGCTTGAATCATGGCCTGCGACAGGAGTGCCAAATAATCCCGAGGCCTGGCTGCTTACTGCTGCGCAGCGCAGACTGATCGACAGTACCCGGCATGCCAGGGTGCATGCTGGTGTGGAACAGACTTTGATCGCAATGGCGAAAAATACGCAGAAATGGTCCGAAATCGAAGCGTCTTTTCCGGATGAACGGCTCAAGATGCTGTTCATTTGCGCCCATCCCGAAATTGATCCAGCCGTGCGTACACCGCTCATGCTCCAGTCTGTACTTGGCCTTGACGCAGCCCGCATTGCTTCTGCCTTCGTTGTTAAGCCTGCAACGATGGGGCAGCGGCTTACCCGCGCGAAAGCGAAACTGAAAAGCGGTGACATTATATTCGACTTGCCTGGGAAGGACGAATGGCCTGAGCGCCTTGAAGCTGTACTTGAAGCTGTCTATGCAGCCTATGGAAGCGGCTGGGATGATGTGGCAGGTGTAGATCCACGCCGGAAAGGAATGGCCGAAGAAGCGATTTTCATGGGAAGACTGATCTTACGGTTCATGCCGGGAGAACCGGAAGCGCTGGGATTAATGGCGCTTATGCTGCACTGCGAAGCACGCCGCCATGTGCGGCGCAATGAGGCAGGTGACTATGTTCCGATAACTGAACAGGATCATTCTCGTTGGTCAGTCATGATGATCGAGGAGGCGGAACATTGCCTTCGTGTTGCTGCGCAAGGAAACCGCATCGGGCGGTTCCAACTTGAAGCGGCGATTCAATCCGTGCACGCCCAGCGTGCCTGGACTGGCCGAACGGAGTGGGAAGCGATCGCATTGCTGTACGAGGGGCTCGTACGTATCGCGCCAACGATCGGCGCAATCGTCGGCCGGGCGGCAGCCGTTGCTGAGGCGCGTGGGGCCGAAATCGGGATGGCGCTGCTGAAAGAAGTGCCGGCCGATGCGGTCAAGAGCTATCAACCTTATTGGGCCCTAAGCGCCCATTTGTTCAAGCGGATGCAGAGGTTCGAACAAGCCCGTGCCGCGTACAGCCGCGCCATCGGATTGTGCATGGATCCCTCCATCCGCGAGTTTCTGGAGAAGCAAGCTGGAGAATGTGAGTAGTCAGGTCTGTCGTCATGGATGTATAAATCCAGGGACAGATCTTTTTTTGTTTTGTTCTCAAAATGCGATTGACATATTCACACGGGCTCCACGATAGTTACGGCATCAAGTTTCATTTCAATATTAACTTCAGATGTTTTGCCGATTTCGTTCGGTGAGATTGATCCGATAACAACACGCATCGTTGACGGCTGTGCCATGGATAATTTGCACCCGCTTATGATCACCGACGCAGCAGGCATAAGATAGCACGATTTACTAAAGTTTTTTGCTCACTTATGATTAAACTATCGGGCAGTTATGTTCAATCACAAGGAAATGAAAAAGTGTTAAAATAAATTAAATAATCATTTTTCTGGAGGCGTGTATGGAGAATAGCATAATTATTGAGGAGTATAGCTCGGATTGGTTTTTTCAATCTCAAAAAGAAGCTATGAAAATAAGAGAAGTATTAAGTAATAGAATCCTTGGAATTGAACACATTGGTAGTACATCAGTAGAAGGATTAGGTGCAAAACCGATTATTGATTTTATGGTTGGAGTAAGTGATTTAAACAAGGTAGATGAATTCATTGGACCATTACATAAAATTAACTATGAGCACGTTTTTCACAAGGAACTTCCCAATAGAAGGTTTTTTAGAAAAGGTGAAAGAGGTGCTGGTACACATCATCTTCATATGTATAAATTCGGTGGTGAAGATTGGAATAATAATATTTTGTTTAGAGATTATTTAAAAACTCATCTAGATGTATTAATACAATACTGTAATTTGAAGAAGAAGCTTGCTGAAGAATATCCTAATGATAGAGCGGCATATACGAAAGCTAAACATCCCTTTATAACACAAATAATTGAAAAGGCTAAAATTGATATATGTAAAGGAAAATCACATTAGGTTGAACTAACTGAGAACGATAGTTCAATCAATAAAGCATGAAGGTAGCCGGACTGTGATCGGCTGCCTTTTTGAACTATCGGGACGGATAATTCAACAAGAACCCCTAATGAAAAGTATTTATTTACCTCTGGCTATAAAAGAAAAATAATGTTTCACTATATCATGATTTATGTCATTCGGTGCATGAATAATGAGGATAGAGGAACGAGGACGATAAAATTTGATTGAATGGTTCTATAAACATGAAAAGGATAAATACGGTCCTTTTACTGCCGAGGAAATTAGGGATCTAATCAGTGCAGGGCAAATTAAGAGAGGTACGCTTCTAAGGAAACACAAGTTCGGAGAATGGTTAGCAGCCGAAATATATACTCAATTTGATTGGAATGAAGAAAAAACGCATGTTAGACCATGGCTCCGTTTATGGGCTAGATATTTGGATACTTTGTTGTGTGTATGTTTAATTCAAGTATTAGATAGTTTGTCCATGCCATTTGTTACTCAAGTTATGGATTGGATCATGTATGGGCCATTGTTAGTGTCGGGGACAGAGGAATACGTAATGGCAATGATTATTTTGCTGGGCTGGATACCTCTCGAATCTCTGCTTCTGTCCAAAGTGGGAACAACCCCAGGCAAATTTATATTCGGGGTAAAGGTAAGAAATCCAGATGGATCTAAGCTTTCTTTACGACAAGCTTGCAAAAGAAGCTTTCTTGTTTGGTGGCGTGGGGAGGCCGCTGGCGTTCCAATAATTTATTTAATTACGTATGCGTGTGGCTATCAAACATTGAAGAAAAAACTGCGACAGACTACATGGGATCGGGAAATGAAGGTTGTTGTATCTCATCGGACTACTTCATTTTGGCTTGAAGCTCTAAATTTTCTTATAGTAGCTGGACTTGTGTACTACTACTTTTTCGGGTAATAGCGAGTAGGATAGTTAAGGGGGCTGAGAATGAAGCTTATTAAAGTGCCAATGATGTCAACACTCATTGTTTAAGGCTTTTCTTTGGTCGGTACTTTGGGTTCAAACAATATATTTTCTTGACCTCCAACAGGAATTATGTGTGACAAGAACATATATCGTTTGCCGAATGATGACAAGAACTTGTATTGTTATACGTAACTGAAAACCCTTCTCAACACCAGGTTAAATTAGAATGAAACGTAAGTTGTTAAGGGGCAACGATTAAGCTAAAGGGCAGGATAATGGGAATATTTGGAGAAGTATGCCACTTGAAGACAACCGCCTAGGAGAATCGGAAGAAAGTCTTGAAGTTTTGATGTAAAAGGCATTCACTCAAATGGGTGAATGCCTTTTTGTATATTGAATAGATCAAAGACTCAATAAGGTAATTCAGCTATTCTAGCTAATAGCTTGTCAATATTTAATTATTAATGGCGGATTCGTGAGGTGGTATATTAATTTTGGAATAGTAAGGTTGAATTTGTCGATAAATGAAAAATATATAACTTTATATGTTGTGAAATATAACATGTAATGCATTAATTCTTGGAATGTGTCTAATTTATGTTAGGTATATTGACATAAAATTCCGATTTCATTATTATAATTATGTAAGGTTCATGTTATTAAAAATTCCGATTGAGTAGTTTTTGTATGAATTTCGTCTCTTAACCGAAGTTCTGAATGCTGCGATATCGGTATTTTTGCGTATCAAACTATCTGAGGAGGTTGTTTCATGATTTTGAAGAAAACGGCTCTTATGATCTCAGTATCAGCGCTTGCCATGGGTTTGTTGGTAGGGTGCGGAACAAGCACAAGTACAAGCACAAGTTCAACTGCAGAAACGACTAAACCTAGCAGCGCAGTCACCAAGAGCGTCATCAAAATTGCGACCCAGTCCCCTTTGTCAGGAGGCAGCGCCGTTCAAGGGGAAGCTATTAAGCTAGGTGCTCAAATGTCTTTGGATGACCATAAAGCGGAATTTGACAAGCTGGGTTTTGAACTGCAGCTGGTCCCTTATGACGATCAAGCAGATCCAAAGAAAGGCGTTGCCAATGCCGAGATCATCAGTGCTGATCAATCGATTCTCGGTATCGTCGGACATATGAACTCAGGCGTAGCTATCCCCTCCTCAGTCGTTTACGAGAAGAACAATATTGTCATGGTTTCGCCGTCCAATACAGCAACGGAGGTAACCGACCGTAATCTGAAGGTCGTGAACCGAATCGTTGCAAGAGATGATTTCCAAGGTCCTGCGGCGGCTGATTATGCGTTTAAAACAGTGAAAGCCAAAAATATTTTCGTCATTCAAGATAAAACTGCCTACGGTCAAGGCTTGGCAGAAGCGTTTAAAGACGCAGCAACGAAGCAAGGGGCAACCATTGTCGGTTATGAGGGGATTACCATAGGAGAGAAGGATTTCAACGGAGTTCTTAACATTGCGCTTAGCAAGAAACCGGACTTTGTATTCTTCGGAGGATTATATGCCGAAGGTGGTCTGCTTATCAAACAAGCACGCGACAAAGGAATTACGGCTCCTTTCATGGGTGCTGACGGATGGGATACTCAAGGCCTGGTTGATGTAGCCGGTGATAAAGTAAAAGACGCCTTGTACGCTTCCATCTCAACCGATATTACCAAAACGGCAGATGGCATGAAATGGGCCGATCAATACAAAGCCAAATTCGGCAAAGCTCCAGACGGTTACTCAGCATACGCATATGACTGTATGACTATCATTCTTAACGGCATTAAAACTGCGAGCAGCGCAGACGGTGGAAAAGTGCCTGTCCGCGAAAAAGTTCGTGATGCGGTGCGCGCCACCAAAGACTTCCAAGGTGTTGCCACGAAGGTTTCCTTTGATGGCAAAGGCGACAATACATACGCTAAAGTATTTATCTACAAATTTGAAGGTCCGAAATATCCGGGTACCATGATTTCTGAAGTAGGGAAGTAAACCTAATTTCAACATCATTCAACTTAAAGTAAAGAGGTATGTGCTTTATTGATATACCTCTTTACGGTTTATCCACCTGCGAAAGGAGAAGTTTCATGATCCTAAACATCCTGCACTCACTCCCCCAAGTATTGATCGACGGGCTTGCTTTAGGAGCTATTTATGCGGTCGTTGCCTTAGGATATACCATGGTATATGGTATTCTTGAATTGATCAATTTTGCACATGGCGAGATTTTTATGACTGGGGCATTCGTCGGGACAGGGGTATTGTTCCTTTTTCAATCTACAGGGTGGCTTAGTGGTATGCCGGGATGGGTTGCATACGTTCTAATCCTCGCTATCGCCATGCTGTTTACGGGATTGTTAGGGGTGGGAATTGAACGAATTGCTTATAAGCCTCTCCGAAAAGCGCCCAAGCTGATTTCACTTATCTCCGCGATTGGTGTTTCCTTCGTGGTTCAAGATCTCGTTCGCTTTATAACCGAATTGAGAACAGGAAACTACATCATAAGCGGTATTACGTTATTCGATAAAAATTTGACCATCGGCACTTCTTCTCTTGGATCATGGCTCGGAGACGTTTCTTTGAAAACCAATACGATCATCATCATCGTAGTGGCAGTTTTGTTGATGATCAGCCTTGATTTTTTTATCAATCGTACCAAATGGGGAGTGGCCATGCGGGCGGTAGCGCAAGACCGTGAAACGGCTTCGTTGATGTCAATTAACGTGAATAAAATCATTATTCTGACCTTTTTCATCGGATCAGCTTTAGGCGGTGCTACAGGGGTTTTATTTGCGCAGCAGTACGGTAATATCGATCCATTTATCGGCTATATATTAGGGTTGAAAGCGTTCACGGCCGCAGTGCTTGGAGGTATAGGAAACATTCGGGGTGCAATGTTTGGTGGACTGGTCATTGGGATATTAGAGATGTTCGCTTCTTCTAATCTTGGCTTACTGACGAATGGCAGCTTCGGTTCGGAGTATAAAGATGTGTTTGCCTTTATGATTCTAATCATCGTATTGATATTCAAACCCGAAGGTCTGTTTGGCAAAGCCGTCAAAGAGAAAGTGTAGGTGACCCATCATGGATAAAATGAAACAGGCATTAGCGCAAAACTCGAAAATGCAAGCTCTGATACTTGTCCTTCTTGTCTCGGTTACAGCACTAAGTGTATATATGACGGCTAAATCGGTAATCGCCTTTTTATTATTGCTGGCATCTTTGCTGTTGCTTTACTACACTTCATTCACAAGTAAAGTCAAATGGTTCATCGGCGGTATCCTATTAATTCTCATTATTCCGTTTGCTTCATCAGGAGGTCCCGCCTACGAATCTTATATGGAAGTTGCAACGCAGAGCGGGATTTATATCGCAATGGCGCTCGGGCTGAATATCGTGGTCGGCTTTGCTGGGCTTCTGGATCTGGGTTTTGTCGCTTTTTTCGCGATTGGAGCTTATACATATGGTATCTTCTCTACGGCACAGGCGAATCACTTCATTCCAGGTGATTTGTTTCCTCTTTCGGGCTCTGCGTTTTGGCTGTTTATTTTTGTAGGCGGCTTTATGGCTGCACTGTTCGGAGTCATTCTCGGCCTGCCCGTCCTTAGGGTGAAAGGAGATTATCTCGCTATCGTGACATTGGGCTTCGGGGAAATGATCCGCATCATCTTCAACAACCTGGAGAAGCCTGTTAACATTACGAACGGCGCAAAGGGCATATCATCGATCAAGCCTCCAAATCTGTTCGGATTTGAATTTACGCATCCTCATCAATTTTATTTCATTGTGATAGCGATCTTGGCTTTTGTGATTTTAGGAGTAAAGAGATTTGAACATTCTCGAATGGGTCGTTCCTGGAAGGCAGTTCGAGAGAATGAAATTGCCGCACAATCCATGGGGGTTCCATTAATTCGCACGAAGTTGACAGCGTTCGCTGTGGGAGCTTCCTTCTCCGGGATGATGGGAGTCGTCTTCGCAGCCAAACAAACGTTTATTGATCCTTCCAGCTTTACATTGCTTGAGTCCATAACGATTTTGGTCATGGTTGTTTTAGGAGGAATGGGGAGTGTTCCTGGCGTTATACTTGGAGCTGCACTTATTACGATTCTCAACCTGCAGGTGCTTACGGAATTTACCAATTGGTTAAATCAATTAACACTGCAAGGCGTAGTCCACATTCCATCTGCCTTATCTCCATCCAAGATGCAGAGGTTTATTTTTGGAGCCATTCTCATCCTCTTTGCCGTCTTTAGGCCAAACGGATTGATTTCGGTGAAAAATCGCAGAGTGAACGAAAAGCTGATTCAGGAACGAATTTCATCAGCTTCCGTGCAGAAAGTAAATCCTCAAAGCGGAGGGATCGCCCAATGACCGTTTTGCGTGTTAATAATTTGTTCAAACGATTTGGCGGATTGGTTGCCGTTAACGGAGTTCAATTTGAGTTTCAAAAAGGTGAAATTTCTGCTGTTATCGGTCCGAACGGTGCCGGAAAAACGACGTTTTTCAATATGATCACCGGCATTTATGCGCCTGATGAGGGTGAAATCGAATTGGAAGGCAAATCAATTGTGAAGATTAAGCCTGATCGAATTACTGAAAAGGGCATAGCCCGGACCTTTCAAAATATTAGACTGTTTGGGAATATGACTGTTCTTGAAAATGTGATGGTCGGCATGCATATTCATTTAAAAGGAGGAATATTAAGCACTTTACTCGGACTTACTAAAATTCGACTTGAGGAACAAAATGCGATGGATGAAGCATACCGACTATTGCAATATGTTGGTCTCGAGCCTCATCTCAATGAAAATGCAAACAGCCTTTCTTACGGAGCGCAAAGGCGGCTTGAAATCGCGAGAGCGCTAGCGGTTAAACCAAAAGTACTGCTGCTGGATGAACCCGCCGCAGGAATGAATCCGCGTGAAACAAAAGAACTAACCGAGCTTATTCGAAGCATTCAACAGGAGCTGGACGTATCGATAATATTGATTGAGCACGATATGAAACTCGTTATGGAGATTTCTGATCACATTCTAGTTCTGGATCACGGTGAAAAGATAGCTGAAGGATCCCCATATGAGATTCGTTCGAATTCGCGTGTGATCGAAGCCTATTTAGGTAAAAATGCCCTAGGTCAAGAGGTGAAATCATGAGCTTACTGCAGCTTCAAGAGGTCCATGCTTACTATGGAGGTATTCAAGCATTAAGGGGAATTTCACTGCATGTAAATGAAGGGGAAATTGTCACGTTAATCGGTTGCAACGGAGCGGGAAAATCCACAACACTTAAATCCATTTGCGGTCAGGTAAAAACGGAAGGCTCCATTTTATTTGATAGGCGTAATATTTCGGCTTGGCCGCCTCATCAAACGGCGATGGAAGGCATTGCTCATGTCCCGGAGGGCCGGCGTATATTCCCAAAGCTAACTGTTAAGGAGAATCTGGAGATGGGCGCATTTTCAGTTAAAGATAAAAAAGTGATAAAAGAGCGTATGGAACAGTCATTCGATTACTTTCCACGTTTGAGAGAACGCTTGCACCAAGCGGGTGGCACCATGAGCGGCGGCGAACAACAAATGCTTGCCATAGCCCGTGCACTCATGATGAAACCTAAGCTATTGCTGCTCGATGAACCATCGATGGGATTGGCCCCCGTCATCGTGGATCAAATCTTTGAAATCATTCAGGAGATGAACCGAATAGGGATGACGATTCTGCTCGTAGAACAAAACGCATACCAAGCGCTGCAAATCGCCCATCGCGGTTATGTCATACAGACCGGTGAAATTATTCTGGAGGATGACGCAAAAACATTGCTTGTCAACGATCAAGTAAAAGAAGCATATCTAGCAGGATGAAACCATTTCTTCCGATGCTTTACGGCATAATGGCATCATTTTTTTTCTCCTTCTCTTTCATCATGAACCGGTCCATGGAGCTGTCCGGCGGATACTGGGTATGGAGCGCTTCGCTTCGTTATCTGTTCATGTTTCCTATCCTATTGTTGATTGTCTGGATTAGGGGAAATCTCCGGGCCTTGCTTTTTGATATGAGAAAGCAGTTAGGGGTATGGATGGGCTGGAGCATGGTCGGATTCGGATTATTTTATGTGCCGCTGTGTTTTTCCGCTGCCTACGGTCCTGGGTGGTTGATTGCGGCTACCTGGCAGGTAACCATTATTGCGGGTTCATTAATTGCTCCATTATTCAGCAAGGTAATAGTAACAAAGGGTGGGCCTATTAGGATAAAGGAAAAAACCCCGTTAAGAGGTCTGTTGATTTCTCTCATCATCTTATTTGGGGTAATTGTTATACAGACGGATCATGACGGCCACCTCTCCATAAAAGACGCGCTTTTAGGCGTGGTGCCTGTTCTTCTAGCAGCTTTTGCTTATCCGCTTGGCAATCGTAAGATGATGGAGATTTGCGGAGAACGGCTGGATACCTACCAGCGTGTTCTTGGCATGACACTGGCCAGCCTTCCATTATGGATATTGCTTTCTCTCTGTGCTTTGGTTCATGCTGGCGTACCGAGCGCAGGGCAAATCGGCCAATCTGCTCTAGTAGCCGTTTGTTCGGGAGTCGTTGCAACAGTTCTTTTTTTCAAAGCGACAGAAATGGTAAAAAGATCCGCACATCAACTGGCTGCTGTAGAAGCGACTCAAGCCGGAGAAATCATTTTTACAGTCATTGGCGAATTAGTGATACTCGATGCGGCATTTCCTTCTAGTCTGTCTTGGACAGGTATTATTTGTGTCGTAACCGGGATGATCGTTCATAGTTTAATGTCTAAGGAAGGTAAATAGATTCAAATGAAATGGAGAACGATTCTCCATTTTTTGTGAATTAACGAAAGTATTAGTTTTCGGGATAGAAAAGAGTTCAGTTGTTCGAAAGCATTAAAAAACAAGTGATCACTCTGGGGTAAACATAATTACTTGTGATAAAAAAGATTTAAGTATTTCGGGTTAGCTGACTAAATTTAACGCAGAACTTTAGTGGAGGAGCTGCTATGTGTGTATAGCAGCTCTTTTTTTGTTTGTTGAAGTAACGGAGGAGAGTTGAATAAATTATAGCAACTACTTCCCTTAAATTACGTCTATTTTGATGACTGAATTTTATTTGAACAATCTAATTGCAAGAACAGTTTAAAGGAAAAGGGTCAGCGTGATTACAATGATATTGAGAAAGTACCTCTTTATTATAATTGCCGTACTACTATTAGCCATAGGATTATTACTATACAAAGTTGAAACTATTGTGCCATCTACAATGAAATTTGCTGATTTTGGAGGTGCAAATACTTTTTACTTTTATGAAAGTGATATTTATTACAAGAACCAAGCACTCTTACAGAGATACTTTGAACTAAATAAGGATAAAAATGTTGAAATAATTTCCATTAAAGAAGCAGATTCAGCTAATAAGACAATTAGATTTGCCTATAATTCTGATAAGGGTAGAGACTTATTTGTTGATGATAAAGGAAGGATATTTTTTGTTGTATCCAAGCCAGAAATACGAAACAAATCAAGACTTCATTGGCTTTGGTGGAAGTTAGATGTATTTGATAATTACAATTATATTTATTATTGCACTGACCCAGACAGTGGTATTGAGCAATTAGTAAATCTAATCAAAAATGATATAGGAACAAACAGGTAACATTAGGTGACTTTTTTGTTGCAGTTACCTCTTTTAATTTTCTAACGGGAAACGATAGCGGAATACAGACCACATCGAGGCAGCTGGAAATCAACCGGCTGCCTTTTCTACGCTAATGAGCAGGATAATTTCAAGGCTTTTGCATTTACAAACATAGCATTTCACTGGTAATATTAAACAAATGCGATGATGTGAAGAGTAAACAAGGCGTACTTTTACAGAGAGCTCCGGTTGCTGAAAAGGAGTAAAGGATACCTTGTTGAACCAAGTCACTGAGCATCACATCGGAACCTGAATTTGCTCAGGAGGTGGTGTGACAGGAGCTCCTGTTACAGAGCTAGAGTATAATCATGGAGTGTCATGCCGTACTTGAAAAGGCTAATCTGATGACGGATTAGTGAACCTGGGGTGGCACCACGACGAATCTCGTCCCCAAGACATCGTTCTTGGAGGTGGGATTCTTTTTGTTTTCTCTGAACAATTTAAAAATATGATTTCTTTCAAGCTGAATGAAATTTATTCTGGAGAGGAGAAATATATACGATGATGAAAGCTTATTGGAGTTATTTCTTATATATCATGAATCACAAAATCAACGTTTTGATTGAATGTTGGAAGGAAGGCTTGTACATTCAGGGAGTTATTCATGATTTTTCGAAATTTTCACCGGCTGAGTTTTTTCCCTATGCAAAGAAATTTTATTCCGGAAAACCTTTGGATTTGGATGAGGAACTGAATTGGAAATATGCTTGGCTTCGTCACCAGCGAAAGAATAAGCACCATTGGGAATATTGGGTTATTAACCCCAACACAAAAGAGGCATTGCCCATGCCAAAGAAGTATGTAATTGAAATGGTATGTGACTGGCGTTCCTTTTCAAGGAAATGGGGAAAAAAAGTAAAAGAGTCTACTCTTAACCTTACAGATAGCATAGTAGTCCATCCGGATACAAAAAGAGAGCTTGAGCTTATAACATCCCCTCAACGAACTAATAGACCGTTGAATTAACGGACACTTTAGTTCAATAACATTTGATAAAAGGAGGCACTTGAATGCCACCATATTTTTCAGTTGAAGTGGGTTACTCTTATAAATCGTTAAACAAGAATTTTATTGATCGAATCTGTTCACTCATCTTTTCTAAATTCCCATTCAAGTATGGTTACTGGAATAGTGAAAGTAATTCTTTGCTCGAAATAATTGACTGGAATCAACTATTACTTGAGAAGAAGTTTATTCTTGGTTACGACGAGCACGTTAGTAATAATTACAAACAATTATTATTAACAAGTGAACTATATACTCATATGAGAATGTTTTGGGGCTACAGAAACGACAAAATTAGTTTATCTATAATAATACCGGAGTATGAGATCCTAGTTGATGAAGGTGAGTGGCAATTTAGGAAGGGGCAAATCAAGCCAATTATTGATTTATGTCAAGATCTCTGGGAGCAAAGCCCGGTTGAAATAATTCAATCTTGCTTAGAGATGGATGGAAGCCCAATTAGTATTGGGAAGGTTCAAAATGGTGAATTACCTTCTATTAATCCAATAGCCATAATAAATAAAGATTTATCGAAAACAATCAAAAATTTGAATAACTTTAAGCTTAATACAGAATTAAAAGAGATCAAAAATAATGGAATTATGATAATAGCTAATGAACTAATACATTTGTAGTTTGAATTTATGAAACAATGGCTCCAACCTGGGTTGCCGTGGATAAGCAGTCATTATAGAGCTAATTAGGTGCAATTCTCGTACTTTAATGATTACTCTAACGGATAACTATAGCGTGGTAATGAAATACCCAATAAGGAGCTAAAATGAAAAACGTTGAACTTTTTCTGGATCACATTGAAGAGGTTTTTGGTGACAATTATCAAATAAAGAGAATCGAAACAAAAGATGGCGGTACTCCTGTGCATTTATTCATATATCGGGATTTACCTGAAACTGGTTTGATGACTTTTATTACCTATGGACTCTCAGAAGTTGACCATTATGAATGGATAAATGGAAAACCTGAATTAATTCTAACTGTGGAAACCAGTGATCTTTCCTGGGGTTATGCAATAGCCGGCTTAGTCGCTGAACGAAGAGGAGTAAAGAGATTTTCATACGGGGATCTATTTACTTCAGATGAGCCGATAAGTGGTGATTCAGAAATGACTGGTTTCTTTGTGTTTTCTCCTTCCGGACTTGATAAGGAATCACAGAAAATAGTTACAGAAGGCAAACCGATTTTCTTAGCAGGAATGTATCCAATCTATCGAGAAGAAGTTCAACTATATAACCAAATTGGTCTTAAGGAATTCTGGTTCACGGAAGGTTTTGAATTATACAACCCAAGGAGAAAAAATTTAGCGTCGAATATTCAAACAAACTAGGAATGAATCGTACAATAAGTAGCAGGATTGAACTAACGGAAACGATAGCTCAAACAACTAGGGAGCAGATCGCCGATGAGGCACCTGCTCCTTTGACAATCATGTGAAACTATGTTAATTTAAAACTTATAAAACACATTGAATTAATTGGAATTAACAAGCTGACTGGTCATCCGGAAGCATGGATCATTGAATCCATGCTATTTTTATTTTCAAAAAGGAGTGGATATGAAATGGGCGTATTATTGGATTCTTTAAAACTTGCAAGGTTAAATAAAGTGGATCGTTGGGTTGATTTTAAAAAGCTGTTGGACGAATCGTATACGAAACGTGAGAATCAAGGATTTCGACTCGACAATTCAGGGAATTCTGCCTATAGCTCCAATCAAGACGGTCAATAATTATAAGGAGGAAAAAACCTATGATCCAAACCAATATCCTATTCAATCAAGAAACGGTGAGCGTGAATTTAATCGGTACTGATCATAAACACATACCTTCTTTGCTTCATGCATTAAAGACCAATAAACTAACGTTAGGGAACATTCATACACCCCTTATGCAAGTTGATTTATATAGCTCAGAAGCCATTCTCTATTCAGAAAAAGGGGATAAATACAGGGTGCCATTATTTTGAGCCAGCTCTAGAGAGGGGATTGAATACCTTGAAATTTGCTTTATTTAGCCTAATGATGAATATACCGAATGCTGTAAGCGGGGAAACGTTGACAACCCATCAGAAGTTTGAGAACGTGCTCAAACAGGCCGTCCTTGCCGAAGAACTCGGTTTTGATGCCTATGGTGTGGGGGAACGGCATGGCGCACCGTTTATCTCATCTTCGCCACCGGTAGTTTTGACCGCAATTGCTGCGAGAACCTCTCGCATTCGCTTGCTTACAACGGTTACCGTCCTAAGCGTACTCGATCCTGTGCGGGTTGCTGAGGACTATGCTACACTCGATCATCTCTCAGGAGGGAGAATTGAATTGATCATTGGTAAAGGTAACGACCCCAGGCACTACCCTCTATTCGGAATTACAGAAGAAGAACAGTGGGAATCTCTTGCGGAACGTTATGCACTCCTGAAGCGTTTGTGGAATGAAGAGAATGTAACCTGGCAGGGGCGCTACAGATCGCCATTGGACAATGTGACTATACAGCCAAGACCCTTTCAGCATGCTATCCCCGTATGGCATGGCAGTGCATCAAGTACATTGTCAACGGAGTTGGCTGCGAAATATGGTGAACCGATTTTCTCCTCGAATACGTTCCATCCACAAGCTAAATACAAAGCGTTAATCGATCATTATCGTGAGCGATTAGCATTTTATGGCCATGATCCGCAACATGCCGTTGTAGGCTCAGGATTTGGAAGCTTGTATTTGGCTAACACCACGGAAGAAGCGATTGGGCGCTTTCGTCCCTATTACAATGCGTTCCATGCAACGGCGGCCTCTCAGGTCAACAATTCGCCTTTCAAAGATCTGGAGGACAATGTGAAGAATGGGCCAGTCCTGATTGGCAGTCCAGATCAAGTGATCGAGAAGATCCTGAATTATTATGAAGCCTACGGGCATCAAGTGGTCAGTATCAGTGTAGATGGCTTGACCGAAACTGAGCAGCGCGAACAGATGGAGCGATTTGCCACCGAGGTTGCACCTGTTTTGCGACGAGAGATTCCAAGTACAGTATGGAACCATTCACCGGTGGGATTAACGGTATGAAAACCATTTCTGGAGGGATGTCACAATGAGCATTCAGAAAGCAGAAGGGATTTCGAAGGAAAGAAGAGCGAAAGCCTTTCAAGATGCCGTAACGTACGAGCAATTTGTCAGCAACGCAAAGTTAAATGTGGAGAGACTGCATGAGAATTTCGAGCGTTATATATTTGACCGAACAGGAAATAGCTTATTTTGACGGGCTTACCGAACGCGTGGATGTTCTAGTACTTGCGCATGACTGGTGTGGGGATGTGGTAGCGAATTTACCGCTACTTGGCAAAATCGAACAAGTGACGGGTAAATTGAAACTGCATATTTTACCACGAGACCCAGACAATCAAGATATTGCTGCCGCTTACCTGCACGCAGATGGGCGCAATCATATTCCAACCTATGTGTTTTTTAACGGAGCGGGCGAGGAATTAGGGTTTTTCTCTGAACGTCCGGACCAAATTACGTATTTAAACCGCGATTGGATCGATGAGTTTTGGGAATCCCATCCCGAATGGGAAGGCGAAGGAAAAGCACTTGCCGAGGTCGATGAAGACGTGAGGAAAGCGTTATTTGATTATTTAAAGGAACAGCGCCCTCAAGCGCGTGAGTTGGAAAAGACGGCCATCATCCAAATCATCCGCTCCATACTAGGCTAGTGAGTTGATCTTAGCTACCTAATCTCCTTACAGCATCCGCTGTGAGGTTCTTTTCATGCTTGGATGTTACAAAAGGAGTGACAAATGGAACGCTATTGGAAACGCAATCTGCATATTTTATGGCTGGGTTTATTTATTAGCCATATCGCATATACCCTATCTGTACCGTTTTTTCCAATTTTCTTGAAAAATGATCTGGGTATTCAGAATAGGCTTGAAATGTGGTCAGGTATTTCCATTTCCATTAGCTTTCTAATTAGTGGGTTGTGTGCGCCATTTTGGGGGTCGCTAGCCGATAAATTTGGGAAGAAACCTATGTTAATTCGTTCAGGTATTGGCTTAGCTTTGGCTCATTTCGCCAATTATTTTGTTTATGATCTATTCACTTTCATTCTTGTGCGGATTTTTCAAGGACTTATGGCAGGCTTTGGTCCTGCTTCCATCGCTTTGGTTGGCACGAATACACCGGTGAAGCACGTCGGATACGCGCTGGGTGTGATTTCAACATCAACGGCAGCCGGAGGAATTATTGGTCCGCTTGTCGGAGGTGTACTGAGTCATTGGATGGGACTGCGAGTGTGCTTCGTTGCCTCGGGCCTTATTACGTTAATTTCTGCTCTTATCGTACTTGTAGGCGTGAAAGAAGTTCATAAGCGACTAGATGAAGCTCGTATAAGTGTCTTCAAGGATCTTAAACATGCGGCTCGTAACACCAAACTGATGGGGATATTTGGGCTAACTTTACTAGTTTCTACTTCAGTTATGATTATGGAGCCGCTGCTGACACTTTATGTCGTGCAAATCGGCGGAAGTGTAGATAAAGCGACTCTGAGCTCGGGAATTGTTTTCTCAGCTGTGGGTGTAGCCACGGTCATTATGGGTCCTCGGTGGGGGATCATCGGCGGGCGAATCGGTTATGAGAAGGTATTGTTCATTGGGTTGATAGGCGGTGGTATTGGCAATCTGCTGCAGCTCGGCGTTCATCATCTTATTGGCTTTGGCATTCTTCGTTTCAGTTATGGTTTGTTTTTTGCTGCTGTTTTTCCGGCTCTAAATGCGCTTATCGTCAAATATACAGAAGCGGATTTCCGCGGAAGAGCTGTGAGCTTAAACCAATCGTCAAGTCAATTCGGTATTGTCGTTGGCCCCTTACTAGGTGGGTTCATGGGGGGCTGGCTTGGCATTCAATTCGTATTCCTCCTGACAGGAGTAACTCTGCTTGGAGCTGCATGGAAGAGGAAGGTGGGCTATGCTAAGCATACGGACCAGAAGTTGCTCGGATGAAGGTCATTTTCATCAAAGAAAACTTGAAAATTTATGATGTCGACCGTTGACAAAAGGATGTTTGAGTCACTATAATTTAAATACAAGTAAATTAATCGGAATTATCGGAATCAACCAGATAACTGGAGATACTTCATCCTAATTGGGATGATTGTGTCTCCTTTTTTCATTATAACTTAGAGGAGGAGTTCTTATGAAAATAGATTGGACATTCACGTTAGATCAACCTTGGACTCTTGATCGCGTTTTGAATTTTGTGACCATGGCTAATCAATATACGAGTCAGATTTATTTGGATGTTTTACATACAATGTACTCTCGAAGTTCTTAATGATGTGTATGTTGGAGAGGAAGTAATGGGCAAATGAATATTGAAAATATCGAAGCTTTCGTCTATGTCATTCATTATAACAGTTTCAACAAGGCAGCGGATGCTTTGTTCTTGTCACAGCCTTCCGTTACAGCCCGAATTCAATCGTTGGAACGTGATTTGAACACCTTACTATTCGAGAGAGAAGGTAGAAATTTCACATTGACAGATAAAGGAAAGCAGTTTCTTCCCTTTGCGGGGCAAATACTCCAAAGCTATAAGAAGGGGAAGCAACAGCTTCAACATGTCAATAAGGATTACAATGAGCTCAGAGTCGGTTGTACCGTATCTGTTTCCAATTATATAATCCCCGAAATTCTTCCGTGGATTAAAAACAAATATGCTCATCTTCAAATCAAATTAACAACGGCTCCAACAGAGGTCATTCTGGAAATGCTTCTGAATAAAGAAATCGATATCGGTTTTGTCCGAAATGTAACTCATCCACATGTAGACATATTGGGTTTCTACGAGGATCCTATTCGCCTTTTCGTCCATCCTAGCCATCCTTTTGTGAAAAAGAAACCTTTGACTATTCAAGATGTAAGTCGCGAATCACTAGTCTTTTTTGAGTGCGGATCACTGGATTGGGTGAAGATCCATCGACTTTTTGCAACGTTGGATCATCCTCCACAAATCGAATACCACATTGATAATTTGGAAACAGCCAAGAAGCTTGTGGCCAAAGGCCTGGGGATTTCCTTTCTACCGGAACTGTGTGTTCGTCAAGAAGTGAAAGAGGGACGTCTTGTACCTATTGATATTCAGGCATTGGGAGGTCTCTCTTTACGTACCATTCTTATTACATTGAAAGAATCCCTCGATTTTTCCGACTTGTTTCTGGATGCGTTGCAAGAATTCGATTGGAAAAAAACGGCTAGATAGAACAATTCTATTCATTAATAGAACATCTTTATCTACGATTGACCGACTTTTAAGCCGGTGATACAGTAAGTACAAAGTTTAATACCAATTAAATCAATAGGAATTATTGTTAATTGAATGAAGGAGGAATTACGATGCCGAAACAAAAACAACTAAAACTTGGGGCTATCATTCATGGAGTTGGTGGCAATATGTCGTCTTGGAAACATCCAGATGCGATTGTGGATGCCAGTGTGAATTTCAAGTACTACAAAGAGCAAGCACAGAAAGCAGAAGCTGGTAAATTCGACTTACTATTTATCGCAGATGGACTATTCATCAATGAGAAGTCGATTCCCCATTTCTTGAATCGGTTTGAGCCGATTACGATCTTATCCGCACTGGCTTCCGTAACTTCCAAGATCGGTCTGGTAGGTACGCTATCTACGTCTTACAGTGAACCGTTCACGGTGTCGAGACAATTCTCTTCACTCGATCATATCAGTGATGGCAGAGCAGGTTGGAATGTGGTTACTTCCCCGCTGGAGGGCTCGGCGCTGAACTACAATAAGAAGCTGGAGGAACATCCGGATCATCCTAAGCGCTATCGAATTGCATCTGAATATCTACAGGTGTCCAAAGGATTATGGGATTCATGGGAAGATGATGCTTTCACGAGAGATAAAGTATCGGGGGTATTCTTCGATCCGGATAAACTCCACCGATTAGATCATAAGGGTGAATTTTTCTCCGTGCAGGGACCACTTAATATTGGTAGATCGAAGCAAGGCAGACCGGTGATTTTCCAAGCGGGATCATCGGAGGATGGGAAAAATTTAGCCGCCAAGGAGGCTGATGCGATCTTTACAGGTCAACCGACGGTGGAGGATGCGAAACGCTTTTATGAAGATGTGAAAAGTAGAGCCACTAATTTTGGTAGAAATCCCGATGAGATAGTCGTCATGCCTGGAATTGGACCAATCATTGGCGTTACAGAAGAAGAAGCGGAGCGTAAATACCAGGAAGTAGCCAACTTGGTGACGATTGGGGAAGCACTAGCGTATCTGGGACGTTTCTTCGAACACCATGATTTTACACAATATGACCTGGATGCCCCTTTCCCAGAGTTAGGTGAGTTGGGTAAAAACAGCTTCCAAAGCACGACGGATCGCATTAAACAAAATGCGCAGGAACAAGGGCTAACCCTTCGTCAAGTTGCCCTGCAATCCGCAACACCAAGACCTTTATTTATAGGTACCCCAACACAAGTTGCAGATCGCATACAAGAATGGTACGAGAGCGGCGCAGCAGACGGATTTATAGTTGGATCAGGCGTTCCGAATGGTTTGAGCGATTTTGTAGATCTGGTCATTCCTATTCTACAGGAACGTGGGATTTATCGAACTGAATATGAGTCGGATACGCTTAGAGGGAATTTGGGGCTTCCTTTTCCAACAAATCGCTATGTGAAAGAGACTGTAAGTAACTAATTGAATGGACTAATCAAGGGGGAGCGTTAGATATGAATAGATCAAAGAAATGGATCAAGTTTAGTGCGTTATCGTTAGCCATTGTCCTCGTGTTAACAGGCTGTGGTTCAACAAACGATGGCAGTTCGGATGCCTCGCAATCAGCAACGCCGAAGCAAGAGGGCAAACAAACGGCGGTAGTTGGCGGAGAGCTTACTTATGCGCTGGCAACTTCCCCTGACTCCCTAGATCCGCATCGCAGCGGGCTTGCCGTAGCAGTGAGGGTGCTTCGAACCATCTATGATAGTTTGGTTGTTCAATTACCTGATGGTTCGATTAAACCGTGGCTAGCCACCGAATGGACGGTTTCTCCTGATGGTCTTAGTTACACGTTCAAATTACGTAAAGACGTAAAGTTCCAAGATGGGACGCCATTTAATGCAGAAGCTGTGAAATACAATTATGATCGCATTCTCGATCCGGCAACGAAAGCAGCCAATTCAGTAGCTTTACTTAAACCCTATAAATCTGCGGAAGTCGTTGATGAGTTCACGATAAAAATCAATCTCGAGACACCATCTAGAGCATTTCTAGGTAACCTAAGTCAAGCGTTACTTGGGATTGTTTCACCAACAGCGGCCAAGAAATATGGGGATCAATTTGGTAAAAATCCGGTTGGTTCAGGTCCATTCTCATTTGTGAAATGGGAAGAGAATGCTTCCATTCAAGTTAAACGTAGTCCTGATTATAACTGGGCGCCGGAAATTGTGGAGAATAAAGGGAAGTCTTATTTGGACCAAATTACATTTAGTATTGTTCCTGAAGAAGCGACTCGAATCGGAAGTGTTCAAAGTAAGCAAGTTCTTGCTGGTGAGACGATTCCCCCGCAAAATATTGTTTCGTTGAAGTCAGATTCCAGTATCCAAGTTCACCAAGTGAATACCAATGGATTGCCCTATACGTTATTTATTAATCAACGAAAAGCGCCTTGGGGTGAGGTGAAGGCCAGACAAGCGCTTCAATCAGCGATTGATGTGGATGCGATTGTCAAAACACTTTATTTAGGGACTTATCCACGTGCCTGGTCACCCTTATCACCTGGTGTTTTCGGTTATGATGCCTCATTAGAAAATGGGATTAAACCTGATCTTGCTAAAGCGAACAAATTATTGGACGAACTCGGTTGGCTCAAAGGCGCAGATGGCATTCGTGTAAAAGAAGACAAGAAGCTTACTTTGCATTATGTAGATGGATCACCTAACCGTGAGAAACGAAATGATATTGCCGTCATTATTCAGCAGCAATTGAAGCAAGTGGGGATTGTTGTTGAAGTCGAAATTACGAAGGATACAGCCAATGTTATTTTTACTAAAGGTGACTATGATATCTATGGGAACAGCCAGGTGAACTCGGATCCCAATGCGCTCTACGCCTTCTATCACACAAGCGATCCGAAAGCTAGACCAAGTCTTCCAGGCCTTGCAGATCCACAAGTGGATAAGTGGCTGGAACAAGGGGCTATCGAGCCTGATGATAAGAAACGTGCGGAACTGTACAAACAAGTACAGAAATCCATTATCGATAATGCAGTCATCATTCCTATTTATGTGTTCCCTTATACAGTTGCGGCATCGAAGACTGTTAAAGGTTTAAAATTTGATTCGCTCGGATACCCGATCTTTAATGATACGTTTATTCAAAAATAACGCTACAGGGAGCTAATCGATATGAACAGGATATTAACGGAACGGCTTGTAGTTTCATTGCTGGTCATTCTTGGTTCCTTAATCCTTGTCTTTTGTATTTTGTATGTGCTACCGGGAGATCCTGTGCTTTCTATGGTGGATCCTTCCTCCACGACACCAGAGGCGATTGCAAATTTAAGACAACAGCTCGGACTGAATGAACCCTTCTATGTCCAATTTGGGCACTATTTTATGGCTATGATCCAAGGAGATTTCGGTAAATCATTACTAAACAGTGAACCTGTGTTGCCCAAAATTCTTAAGCATCTCCCAGCAACCTTGGCACTCACTTTAGCTAGTACGCTCATATCTACGATCATTGGTGTAGGGCTTGGTGTTCTTTCGGCCGTACATCGCAATCGATGGATCGATGTGTTAGCTCGAATAGTCGGGTTGTTCGGTATATCAATGCCGACGTTCTGGTCCGGAATTCTGTTAATTCTCATTTTTTCCGTATCTTTAGGCTGGTTCCCAGCAATGGGGTCAAAGGGGCTCATTACACTTGTCCTTCCTTCACTTACACTTGGATTTGTGGGAGCTGGATTTATCGTTCGGATGGTACGTAACTCGATGTTGGAAGTCATCAATGAGCATTTCATCGTGACACTACGCGCGAAAGGACTATCTGAACGATTAGTAATGTACCGACATGCGCTTCGCAACGCTTTAATTCCCGCGGTCACCATCATTGGCATTCATATCGGAGATTTGATGGCGGGTACCGTTGTGATCGAAACCGTCTTCTCGAGACAAGGGATTGGCCGAATTCTCGCAGACGCCATCATGTCCAAAGACTTGCCTGTTGTTCAAGGTGTGGTATTTTTCTCAGCCATCATTTACGTCATCGTAAATTTGCTAGTCGATATTTCTTATGTATTCATAGATCCACGGGTTCGTCGAACACAATAATTCGGATATGAAAGCATATTGGAGAGGAGAAGGGTGACTATGAAAGATGTTCTTTCTACAAGAACTATTTGGCTGAGACATAAGTGGCATCTTCGAATCACAAAGATACCCAGATCATTTAATGCTTCAGAAATTCTGGTTTATCTAGCAGCGATCGTGGCCTTGTTTATTATCGGATGTGCGCTTTTTCCGCAATGGATTGCTCCGTACACCCCTACAGCGATGCTCGCTGATCAAATCATGCATGCGCCAAGCAAAGCTCATTTGTTTGGAACGGACTATTTTGGCAGAGATGTATTCAGTCTTGTCGTATATGGCAGTCGTGATTCCCTGATTATTGGTTTCTCCTCTGTACTCGCAGGAGGCATCATTGGAGGAAGTATCGGTGCGCTATCTGGATACATCGGCGGCGTGATTGACACGATCTTCATGAGGATTATCGATGTGTTGATGACGATTCCTGGCATTCTATTAGCTCTAGCCATAGCTGCTGCTCTTGGCCCTCATTTATTTAATCTGATCTTTGCTGTTGCAGCAGCGTCCATTCCGCAATATGCCAGGGTCATGCGAGGTCAGATTCTGAGCATAAAGAATCGCTCTTTCATTACCGCCTCTCGGTCTATAGGCGCGTCTAAATTCCGTATATTTTTTCGCCATGTTCTAACGAATGCTTGGTCGCCACTCTTGGTCATGTCCACGATCGGTTTAGG
This sequence comes from Paenibacillus andongensis, assembly GCF_025369935.1. Classification (NCBI taxonomy): domain Bacteria; kingdom Bacillati; phylum Bacillota; class Bacilli; order Caryophanales; family Paenibacillaceae; genus Paenibacillus; species Paenibacillus andongensis. The sequence continues at coordinate 2,365,814 of NZ_CP104467.1, forward strand.
TGCATCCATTCTGGTCGGTGCTGGGCTAAGTTTCCTTGGCTTGGGCGTACTCAAAGAGATTCCCGATTGGGGATCGCTCCTCTCACAAGGACGAGGTTACCTTACAATGGCTTGGTGGATATGTACATTTCCAGGCCTCGCGATCACGTTATTCGTCATATCCGTTAATTTAATCGGTGATAAACTACGTGACTCCTTAGATCCAAAGCAGAGAAGGGCATAGCTAGGAGGTGGCGCAAGTTGAAGCAACTGCTTGAGATTGACAACTTAAGTGTACAATTCACAACAAATAAGGGGTCGTTCACGGCCATTCAAGACATTTCTTTGAAAATTGGCGTAGGCGAAACCATTTGTCTTGTCGGAGAATCCGGCAGTGGTAAATCGGTTACTTCGAAATCAGTCATGCGTTTAATCGATTATGAAAATGGTCGCATATCCGGTGGTCAAATCATACTCGATGGCGATGATTTAACAACGTTGTCACAGAATGATCTTCGGGCATTACGTGGGAAAAAAATGGCGATGGTATTCCAAGAGCCCATGGCTGCTTTCGATCCCGTATTTACCATTGGTAATCAAATTACCGAAGTGATGATCCAGCATAAACAGGGAAATCGGGAACAAGCCTGGGAGCGAGCTGTGTATTTATTAAAGCGTGTTGGCATTCCAGAGCCAGAAATCCGAATGAACCAATATCCTGGTGAGCTTTCAGGTGGGATGCTACAGCGAGCGATGATTGCTATGGCTCTTACATGCAGTCCACAGCTGCTTATTGCGGATGAACCAACAACTGCGCTTGATGTAACGATTCAAGCGCAGATTCTTCACCTGCTGCAGGAGCTTAAAGAAGAATTCAACATGTCCATACTTCTCATCACCCATGATTTGGGGATTGCTGCAGAGATGGCAGACAAAATCATCGTGATGTACGCTGGACAAATCGTTGAACAAGCAAGCGTGGGGCAATTGTTCGCTAGACCACATCATCCGTATACGAGAGGGTTACTTCGATCCATTACGACGATGGATAGCAATCGGTCATCCCGATTGTTCTCTATTGAAGGGACGATTCCCCATCTATCGGATCTGCCATCAGGATGCCGATTTCATCCAAGGTGTCCTTATGCGACCGAACGCTGTGTGAAAGATAGTCCTCCCTTACGCTTCGTGAATGAACGTCTTACTGCATGTTGGTACTCGGAAGAATTAGTTGAGCGTGCAGATTGGCAGCAACATGCAGCGGTTGTAGATACAAAGATAGATTACCGATCTTCCGATGTCGTTGGCGATCAGGCTTTAACTAGAGAGACACTCTTTGAGGTGAAAGGGTTAAGTAAATTTTACCCCATAGGGAAAGGAACATTTAGTCGTTCGAAATCCTATATTCGCGCGGTTGAAGATGTTTCTTTTTCGATTAAGAAGGGCGAGACCTTTGGTTTAGTCGGTGAATCGGGGAGCGGCAAGTCTACCTTAGGCCGGGTGTTGCTGCAGCTGGAGAAGGCAACAGTGGGAGAGGTTCTGTTCGAAGGGAAAGATTTATCTAAACTTTCGAACAAAGGACTGCAGGACGTACGCCGAGATATGCAGGTCATTTTCCAAGATCCGTACGGTTCTGTGAACCCGCGTTGGAAGGTTGGCGATATTATTGGCGAACCTTTTGATATCCATGAATCGTTAAGTAAGTCAGAGAAACGGACCAAGGTAGAAGACTTATTGGAGTTAGTAGGGCTGAATCGTTCCGTGTATGATCGGTTCCCTCATGAGTTTTCGGGCGGGCAACGACAGCGCATTGGTATTGCTAGAGCCATCGCGCTCAATCCTAAGTTTATCCTTGCTGATGAGGCCGTATCTGCGTTGGATGTATCCGTACAGGCTCAAATCGTCAATTTAATGCAGGATCTGCAGAAAAAACTGGGATTAACCTACTTATTTATCGCCCATGGCTTAAACATTGTGCGCCATCTATCCGACCGTATTGGTGTTATGTACTTGGGGAAACTGGTTGAAATAGCACCTAGTGAGGAGCTGTTTCTCCATCCTTCCCATCCCTACACGAAGGGCTTGCTTTCTTCTATACCATCTACGGATCCCTCGCAAAAAAGAGCGTGGATCGAGATCGAAGGGGAAATCCCTTCTCCTGCGAATCCACCGTCTGGCTGCAGATTCCACACGCGCTGCCCAGCGGCAACCGCAAAGTGTAAAGAAGAGCAGCCTGCCTTATTGCCAATCAGGGAAGGGCACTGGACGGCCTGCCATTACCCTTAAATCGTAGTAGTAAAGCTGCATGAGGAGGAGACATGATGTCAGAGAAACAAGCAAAGAACGATGCGGGATGGAAATTCGACAACAGCTATTCGCGGTTGCCGAATTTCTTTTATACCAAGATCAATCCAACTCCTGTGAGCTCTCCGAAGTTAATTATATTGAATGCTCCATTGGCATCATCATTGGGTTTGGATGAAGGAGCATTGCGAAGTAGTGATAGCTTAGCTATATTTGCGGGGAACCAGATACCTGATGGAGGACTCTCCATTGCGCAAGCCTATGCGGGTCATCAATTTGGGCAGTTTAATAGGCTAGGAGATGGGCGAGCTCATCTCCTTGGCGAACAGTTGACTCCCCAAGGTGAGCGAGTTGATATTCAGCTGAAGGGATCAGGTAAAACACCATACTCCCGCTATTTGGATGGTCGAGCGGGACTTGGACCGATGCTGCGTGAGTATATCATAAGTGAAGCTATGTTTGCTTTAGGAATTCCAACTACCCGAAGTTTAGCGGTTGTTTCAACAGGTGAGACTTTCCTTCGCGAAACTGAACAATCTGGTGCAATTCTAACCCGTGTCGCCGCCAGTCATATTCGCTTTGCAACTTTTCAATATGCTTCGGAATTTGGCACGGTGGATGAGCTCCGTGCGCTAGCTGATTACACAGTACTAAGACATTTTCCTGAGGCTACTGGTGCTGAGAACCGCTATCTAGCGCTGCTTCAAGAAGTGATTAAGCGCCAAGCGCAATTAATTGTCAAATGGCAGCTTGTTGGGTTTGTTCACGGAGTGATGAACACGGATAACATAGCGATCAGTGGAGAAACCATTGATTATGGTCCTTGCGCATTCTTGGATGTTTATGAACCAGGGACCGTATTCAGTTCCAGAGACTCGGAAGGCCGCTATGCTTATGGCAAACAGCCGGACATTGCCGCATGGAATCTCACTAGATTTGCTGAAACTCTTCTACCATTGCTGCATGACGATGAGAAGCAGGGGGCCAAGCTTATTGAGGATGCGATTTCAGATTTTTCTGAGCAGTATCACTCTAATTGGCTCTCCGGCATGAGGTCCAAACTGGGGATATGTAATGAAGAATCAGAGGATGATTCACTGATTGAAGGGCTACTCCATCTAATGCAGACGTATCGCGCAGATTATACGAATACTTTTCGCGCTTTAACTTTGGATAGGCCTGAGGATACGATCATGTATGACAAACTGGATTTTAGGCAGTGGTATGAACTATGGCAGGCTAGATTAAGTAGACAGCAGGAAGCCAAAGCTTTCTCACATCAACTAATGAGCAATAATAATCCAGCAATTATCCCGCGTAACCATCGGGTAGAAGAAGCATTGACATCCGCGGTAGTACAAGGAGACTACAGTGTGATGGAGCGGCTGCTTGATGTTCTTTCAAGCCCATACGCATATTCCGCTGAGCAGGTTGAATATGCAACACCTCCTGTGTTGTCGACAAATTGTTACCGTACCTTTTGCGGTACTTGATAAAGCACAAAGATACTTCTCTGATTGATTATGTTAATAATGAGTTTTTAAAATTTAGATTGGCGCATTTGTCCAAGGGACGAAACTCGCAACATTCGCGGCTCGCTGTATTGAGAATGAGATTCTGATGCATCTGCGATCATTGAAAAAGACGCGCAAGGATGTATCCTTGCACGATCCGATTGGGACGGACAAAGAGGGCAACGAGATCACGTTGATCGACATCCTTGGAACGGAAGCCGATGATGTCGTGGATAAGGTGCAGCTGAAGATTGAGGAGTCGAAGATATATAAAATCTAGATATATTAGATGAACGGGAAAAGGAGGTCGTGGTGGGCAGGTTTGGATTGGAGCTTGGCAATTGTGAATGATGTTCAGGGAATTAATAGTAATCCCCCGAACAACATCAGGAACGAATCTTGCTCATGAGTGCTGTAAACAAGAAAGAATTTAGTTTACGTTTATTTATCTCCTTTTCGGTCTAAATCCCTAATAATCCACGTTGGCATCCCAAGTCCCATTCTTGGCCTAAACTATGGTTAATTGGATGTAAACTGCCAGTAATCAATATTAAATAAATAGCCTGTACCTGTTCCGGTAAACACAAAGAAAACTTTGTGGACACCTTTTGCACCGCCGATAGTAGCTGTTAGTTCCCTCCAGTTTTGCCACCCGCCTGTAGAAGGTACAGGTAGTGTTCCGACAAGAGTACCGGTTACACTGTCAAGACGTATTTCAATATTGCCTCCTGTAGTTGCTGATGCTACATTTGCTTTAAACGTTTTGGCTCCGCCGATACCGAAGTCAGCGTTTCCTACAGCTACCCAGTCTCCATTATTTATATATCCTACATCAAGATTATTTACCGGTCCGCCTGCTGCTTGACTTTCCTCAGTTGTGATACCTGCATTCCACCCGATCGTTTCAGCCTCGGTCCTATTATATGGATTCAGATTGGCGATCTGGGCTATGCCTGTCATATCTCCCTGAACCTCTTGTATGGTTCCATCCGCATTATACACAAGCTTATTGATATGCGGAGATCGGTATCCTTTTCCGGCTCCCAATTGAGCCATAGCGACAGTTTGTGCGTGGTACACGACATACCACTGGTTATTAAAGTTAAATACAGCATGGTGGTTGTTTCCGCCGCCTCCGAAAAATGCACCTGGATTTTTCAGGAAATGCCCTGTATAAGTAAAGGGCCCCATAGGACTGCTGCTCACCATGTAGCCGATTTCACCTGCCGGATAAGCGGCCGGGTGTGTACCGGAGAAATTGATGCAATAAGAGTAATAATATTTGCCGTTATACTTATGAATTCCGGAGTCTTCAAACATGTAAGGAGCATCGATGGTTACTGCGCTTCCAACAATACTCGTCATATCTGCGCCCAATTTTAAAACTCTGGCAGTTTTGGGATTTGCAACCGATGCCGGATCCGAAGTATTGGGTATTCCCCCGCCAACATACAAATATCCTTGACCATCGTCATCCATCAATACTGCCGGATCAAAAAGCCATGTAACTCCGGCTATTCCAGGCGTACTGCCTGTAACAAGAGCTTTTCCGAGCGGATCTGTCCATGGTCCTATCGGAGTGTCTGCAGTCAACACACCAATACCCGATGCACCGTTCGCGAAATAAAGGAAGAATTTGTCCTTGCCGTTTATAGTTTTGCGCGCAGCAGCAGGAGCCCATGAGAGTGACGCCCATTTTGCAATGCCCTTGCCGTTATTGACGTTATTGGCTCCCGCTACCGGAATTGAACCGTGATCTGTCCAGTTCACCATATCAGCGGAAGATATGACATTGATTTTATTTAATGCACTAAAATCATTATCTTTAACAGTCCCGTCGCTATTATATACATACGCATCGCTTGACATATAAATGTAAACCCTTCCATTATAGACCAGCGCAAAGGGATCTGCCCCCAATTTATGGTCCATAAGTGGATTTGAATTACCTGGAATTTTTGCAATTGCATTGTTGGCAGCAAATGCAGACGTCATTGGTAAACAACCGATCAGTAAAGAAAAAACTAATATAAGCGCATTTAATTTCTTGATCATCATTTCATTTTCCTCCTTATTTTAAAACGTTACCTGCCGCTTGCACGGGGGTTCACTACAGGATTGGGCGCCATTGCTAATTGACCGTTTGTTAATGGCATCAGAGAAGCATAATTGACATCAGCAGGTACTTCATTGCAAGACCAAAGATTCACTCCTTTCACCATATCTGGTAAAAAGTCGGTAAGCACCTTCATTATAGAGCGCTTTCTTTTTTTGAAAAATAGATTTCCTTAAGAAAAAAGTGCTTATTTTTACGCAAAATATAGTAATGGCGTACAATAGTTGCGAAAGGAGAACGCTTACATTTTGTCGACGATGGTGAGCAAAGTAAAAAGTGCATAGCCGTCCTTTAATGGGGCTGTTTTTTTTGGTTTCCGTATATTTAAAGGTGAATCAAAAAATAGGGGGGAGATTCTTTAATTTGGTAAGTTGTTATGTATGCGCTTACTTTCTATAATGTACTTAAACAAGATAGAAATTGTCTTGTAATTATACAAAAATGTTACGGAAGGTTATTTTCGAGAGAAAATTCCTTCTTGGGGAGGAGGTTACAATCGGACTTCACGGAATATGACACAAGCTAAGATATGTACTGCTTTAGGTAGTATGATGTAGGCAAGTAATGACAAATAAAAATTTTAGGAGGTAATTTATGTTTAAGTTTAATAAGAAAATCTTGACGGTATTTATGGCAGCTTCAATGAGTTTTAGCTTGTTTGCAGCAACCTCAAATGCAGCGACAGACTATTGGCAAAATTGGACCGATGGTGGTGGGACAGTAAATGCTACGAATGGATCTGGCGGGAATTACAGTGTTACATGGACAAATAGCGGGAATTTTGTTGTCGGTAAAGGCTGGACTACCGGATCGCCATCTAGGACAATAAACTACAATGCCGGCGTCTGGGCGCCGTCCGGCAATGGGTATTTGACTCTCTATGGGTGGACGAGAAACTCACTCATAGAATATTATGTCGTTGATAGCTGGGGCACTTATAGACCTACTGGAACGTATAAAGGTACCGTGACCAGTGACGGCGGCACATATGACATATATACGGCTACGCGGACTAACGCACCTTCCATTGACGGCACTGCAACTTTCACCCAGTTCTGGAGTGTCCGACAGTCGAAGAGAGCGACCGGGAGCAACGTCGCTATCACTTTTAGCAACCACGTTAACGCATGGAAGAATGTTGGAATGAATCTGGGGAGTAGTTGGTCTTACCAGGTGTTAGCGACAGAAGGATATCAAAGTAGTGGGAGCTCTAACGTAACGGTGTGGTAACAGATCAACTGCAAGCAGTGATTACCTTTCAGAAGAGTGAAGGGAGCGGCCAGGACAGCCTTCGAGGGAAACCAAATAAAATATATTATGGAGGAAACTGATCGCTAAAAATTGGAGTCCGGCCGACGGCCGTTCCCCTCCAGTTTGATCCGTCAATTCGGATGCGTTGAAGGCCGTTCCCCGTCAGACGAACGGCCTTCGACGTTGCCGGAGGCGAGTTTCAGGCCGTCACGGTCTATACCTTTTCCTATCAGCTTAAAAGGAGATATATCAATGAGAAAGCTATTAATTTTCCTTTTAATAGCAATAATAATTGTTGTCAGCGCATGTTCGCAAGAAAGGCCTGAAAAGAATGATAGCCTTGTATTAGTCAAAGGCGGGACTTTTGTGAGCACAAAGTCCAATTACTATGGAAAAAGTGTAACAATATCGAACTTTTATATCGGCAAATATGAGGTAACTCAAAAAGAGTGGATTGAGGTAATGGGAAGTAATCCCTCAGAATTCAAAGGCGACAATTTGCCTGTAGAAATGGTAAGCTGGTATGACGTTGTTGAGTACTGTAATAAAAGGAGTATAAAAGAGGGCTTAAAACCGTATTACAATATAGACAAAAATAAAAAAGACCCGAATAACAAGAGTGATAACGATAATATAAAATGGACAGTAACGATCAATGAGGGGGCTAATGGTTACCGATTGCCGACAGAAGCGGAGTGGGAATATGCTGCAAGCGGAGGTCAGATAAGCAAGAATTACACATACAGCGGAAACAATAATGCAGATGAAGTAGCATGGTATTGGAGAAACGCTGGAGATAAATACATATCAGGAGAATGGAACTGGCCTATCATAGAAAACAACAAGAATAAAACAAAATCTATCGGTCTCAAGAAACCCAACGAGTTTGGACTTTACGATATGTCAGGTAATGTAAGGGAATGGTGCTGGAACTGGTACGGAGACTTGGGGAGTAATAGCGGTTCTTTCCGGGTTGTGAAGGGCGGCGGTTGGATCGGCGACGTTAGCAACAATGAGTTATCTTTTCGGGGCAAGTTCGAGGCGAATGGCTTTGGCCCCGATCAAGGTTTACGTGTAGTTCGGTAAACGGGAACAAAACATACCAAGCATAATCGAAAGTTACGGCGGCACACCATCAAGCTAAACGTTCGCAAGGCAAATTTATATTGCCTACGAGCGTTTTTTTTAATGCTGCAATTTCACATACGAACGATTCAATGTCACGGTTCCACGATACAGTAGAATCGATGATTATGCAAAACAAGCCATGAGGCTAACATGATCAAATTTTACAATTTCTTCACGATCTGATGATATAGTGAAAATTATTCTATCGTACAATTTCATCAGTTATTCTATAAGATGAAGGAGACGTGAAATCATGAGATATCCGCTGTCTAATGCTAAGAAAGGACTAGTTACGGTACTTACAGGATTACTATCGTTATCTATTCCGGTCACAGTTCTTGCTCATGATGGTGGTTCTGCAGATTCAAGTGCTGTGAAGTCTGAATTTGTAGGACCGACGTTTGAAAAATCTCAGCATGCGTTGTCACAAGTTACTTTTACGATCATTCACGACACACATTTTCACGGAAACTTTGGGAATCCCAAAGAGCCAAATAATATTGCAAACTATTTTGGTATCGCGAACAAAATCAAGGCTGAGAAGCCTAATTCTCTGTTCATTGGTAACGGTGATGATCTTGGCACTTCAGTTTTATCTTCTGCATTTCAGGGACAGCCCATAGTGGACGCATTCAATGCAGGCAAGCTCGATGTTGATACATATGGTAATCACGATTTTGACATGGGACCGGATCAGTTGTCCAAGTTGGTGAAAGCAAGCCAATTTCCTTGGGTCAGCGCTAACGCTGTAGATAAGCGATCGGGTGACGTTTTTGCAAAGGAATCAGGAGCGAAAAGGTTTATTATTAAAGAAGTGAATGGAGTCAAAATTGGAATAACAGGGCTAATTAACGAGGAAGCACCACAAATTACATCTATGGGACCGAACGCTATCGTGTTAAATCCAGTGGAAGCGATGAAAAAGATTATTCCGGAAATGAAGGCAGCAGGTGCTGAGTTTATTATTGTGTCTTCGCATTTAGCCAGTCCGGATGCTCGAGTCGTTGCAGAAAAAGTCGATGGCATAGACTTAATTGTCGGTGACCATGCAGCATTTACATTTGATAGCCCAGAAAAAATTCACAACACACTGCTTTGGTTTATTGGAGACGAGTTTACATATCTTGGTGAGATTAATTTTAACTTTCAAAATGGTAAAATAGCTGATTTTAATTATCACCGATACGCACTAAAAACTGACGTTGCTAAGGAAGGCTACCAGCCGGATCCGAACGTTAAAGCTGTAATGGACAGCTATAACTCAAAGCTAAGCAAAGAGCTTGAAATACAAATCGGTTCAACGCAAACCGAGTTGGATGTCATGAAATCGTCCCAACGTAAAAAGGAAACGGCTATCGGTGACCTGGTAGCTGACGCAATGAAGGATTATACCAAGGCGGATGCAGCAATCATTAATGGTGGAGGCATACGCGCAGAACGCATTTTCCCGGTTGGTCCACTCACCAAGAGAGACATTTTGGATGCTATGCCTTTCACCAACTATGTTGAAAAGCTGGATATTACAGGGGATCAGCTTTACCAAGCGCTTGAAAATGGCGTAAGCCAAATCGAAAGTGGTGCTGGTCGGTTCCCACAGGTAAGCGGTATTCAGTTTCTTTATAACCCTAAACTGACTCCTGGGGCTCGTGTACTTGATGTAAAAGTGAATGGTCAGCCTCTTGATCGTAAGAAGCATTATGCAATTTCCGTCGTTGATTTTGTTGCAGAGGGTGGCGACGGGTACGATGTACTGAAGGGTTCCAAGGTACTGTTAGACAAAAATGCAGGACCTGTGCTATCGAAGGTAGTTGCTGATTTCATCCAACAAAAAGGTACAGTTGCTCCCAAAGTTGAGGGGCGAATTCAGGTTTCTGGGGATACTCCTAAGAACCTTTACTCTGATTTAGACGGGCAGTCATTCGAAGCCGTTCTAGCAGTGATGGATTTGCAAAGTAAGAATATTTTAGGCTTTGCCGACGGCAGCAAGCAGTTCCAACCGGAAAAAGAAATGTTAGTTGGAGAGTTTACTCAAGTAATTGGAAAAGCACTAAATTTGAAGTCTTCAGATCTTAAAGAAGCAGACTTATTGGACGCAAATGCAAAATTAACTCGTGAGCAAATGACTATGCTTCTCTCAAAAACATTAAAAGTAATCAATAAACAACCAATGAACGTAGGATCTTTGAAATCGCTGGATGCATTTGCAGATAAAGAAGCTCTGAGTAATCATACAAAGAACGACTGGGAGGCTGTAGCCTACACCGGGCTTGTACGCGGTAAAGCTGATATAAAAGGAAATGCCTATCTTGCTCCAGGGGATGTTGTTACCCGAGTGCAAACCGCGATTGTCATCGAACGATTGTTACAACTGAAATAATAGAGCTCAAGCCTTGAATATGCTTGGCCGGATTCAAGTAAATACAAAGATGGCAGCGGTAATTAGTCGCTTCCTTTTTAGCTTTGCACCTGTCCATAAACACAATCAATGCTATTATGTATTAGAGCTTTGAACCATTCCATTTATCCAGATGATTGAACTAAAGGGTACACAGTCTCCATAACTAAACAAGCTCACTTTCTTTCAATCTTACAAACTCCTGCATTATAAAGAGTTGAATTAATGTAATGAAACCCTGAACTAAAAATTAATATTTGTTTCGATTTAGAACGCAAGTGGAGTTCTTTACACTGGATGCAATAGTACATTGGATCACCTCGTAATACCATAATTCGTTGTCTATAAATAATTAAGTTGAACCTTCGACGGTGTTTCACAGGCAATCTTTCTCCAATATTGCGGGCGACTTCCGATCAAGGGCAAATCAAGGAACATACACCTGCATGATAAACATAACCTGAAATGCGCTTATATTCTGTAATAAAAAAGTACATCACATAGTCTTCAGTTACAATTCTGCAACATTCACTACAGTAATACGATATTGTATTATTGTCCCCCTTTCAAAGAGCCCGATGCGAGAAATCTCAACAGTTTTTGTGTTCCTGCTGCTGCCGATAATCCGTTTGCGTTAGGACGTACTTTTTGCGAAATAATTTTACGAAAAATATGTACATTCTGATAGCCTACCCGTTTGGTGACGTCGAAACAATGTAGAAACTTAAGGATTCTGGTTTACTTTTTTTGGTAAAAAAAATTACTTGTTTCAACGAACCGAGCTGTATACTTTAATGAAAATTGAATCTAAATAGCTTAAAGGCAGCTGATCAAGATAATCGGCAGCTGGTCAAATCAGAATTTTCATCCCTGCAAGCAATTACAGGGCAACAATTAACGGTTGATGGCGGAATTGGCTTGCGGTAACGTTGTTTATCCTCACATGAAAAATAGCGCTTCCACTGTAGATTTAGTACACTTGTAAGCGCAACCATAATTGATATGATAAGAGTGTGATACAAATACAACCTGTACAGCTGGATGCTGCGCAGTACCATCACGTCAATTATGAAAAGGGAGGGTTCGTAAAAATGAAAAGAACATTTTTAAGTGTCGTGGCCATTATGTTAACGATCTCCATTGTCCTTATGGGCTGTTCCAGCCGACCGAGCTCGGTAACATCAACAGACAACAAAGATGCTGCTGCGACAACGAAACCGACAACAACGACAAGTACGCCAGAGGCTAAACCAAGTGGGGATAAAATAAAACTAACGGTATACAGCACGATATCCGAATTGCCCAATCAAGAAATGATGAAAGGCATTGCTGCTGATTTCACGAAGGAAAATCCGAATGTTGCCGTCGAATTTCAATTCCCTGGTGCTGAATACGAGAACATTCTGAAAGTTAAAATGGCGGCAAATGATTTGCCGGATGTTTTCGATACGCATGGCTGGGCAATCATTCGGTACGGCAAGTATCTGGCCGATTTACGCGATGAGCCTTGGGCTAAAAATATGACCGATACGATTAAACCCGTCGTCACCGATAAGGATGGCAAAGTCGAGGCACTCGTGATGAGTGAAGCGAAAGACGGCATCTCCTACAATGCTGAAATTCTTGACAAGTATGGCCTTAAACCGCCAAAAACGTTTGATGAATTAATGGCAGCTGCGGAGAAGATTAAAACATCGAGCAGCGGAGCGGTTACGCCATTCTTCATGTCGGGTGTGGATAATGGGATGATCGGTGGATTCTCCGATCTCTATGCGACATCGATGTACATCAGTCCTGCAACGAATGATGCGAAGACACTTCTTGACGGTACGTTTGATTGGAATAAGTGGACACCGCTTGCTCAAAAGCTTCAAGATATGAGCAAAAAGGGTTACATCAATAAAGATGTGCTAACCGCTAAATACAGCGACATGCCGCAGTTATTCGCACAAGGGAAGGTTGCCTTTGTATTCGGAGCGCCATCCTTTGCGGATGAGGTTTATAAATACAATAAGAACGCCAAAATTGGTATTTCACCGCTGACATCAATGGTAGATGGTGATAGCCAATCCTTCTCCGGCGGCGAGCGATATACGATGGGCGCTTGGAAAGACGGTAAGCATCTGGCCGAATCCAAGAAGCTTATTGCGTTCTTTGCAAAGCCTGAGAACATGTCCAAAATCGCCAACGCGACTAAATTGCCTGCCGGTCTGAAGAACATTGAATCCAAACATGAATTTTCGGAGTATTACAAACAATTTGAAAGCATTCGCGTATTCCCTTATTTTGACCGGGTGTATCTGCCGAACGGGATGTGGGATGTGATGTGTAAAACCGGTGTTGCCTTACTGGCAGGAACGGTTACTCCACAGCAATTTTCTGACAAAATGAAATCCGAATATTTACGTCTGCGCAATCAGTAGTAGCGGGATAGGGAGGGTGACAACCACCCTCCCTTCTTCCTATTACATGAAGGAGGAAGGTGTTCTTATGGCTGAATCAAGGACCTTGCTTGTACAGGCTAGTCCTCAAAAAAAATCATCAACAACCTTTAATCGCCTAGTGCGCAGCGGAGCTTTATTGAATGTGCTCTATATACCAGCCCTCGTTTTATTTTTCATCTTTATTTTTTATCCTTTTTTTAAAGGGATTAAAATCTCTTTTACGAATTGGGATGGGTACAATCAAAACTACAAATGGATCGGCTTTGACAACTATACCCGGATGTTCACAGATCCTGAAATTATTAAGGTTATCCGCAATACGGCGATATATGGCATTGGGAGTGCAGTTTTTCAAAATGTCATTGGTCTGTTGTACGCCTTATTCTTAAATATGAACATTCGAACCCGAGGGCTCGTCCGGACGGTCATTTATTTGCCGGTTATCATTAGCTCCTTGATCATGGGATATATTTGGTACTTTTTTTTCCAATATCAAGGCGGGGCTATCAATGACATCATTCTTTTGTTTCATGATCAGCCTTCCAATTTATTGGGGGATCCGAATCTCAATGTTTGGATTATTACCTTCGTCAATACGTATCAGTATTTGGGTATCGCGATGGTCCTCTATTTAGCAGGCCTGCAGTCGATCCCTAGAGATTATTATGAGGCAGCGACCATTGATGGAGCGGGAGCCTTTCAGCGGTTCATGCATGTGACATGGCCCCTCATTGCGCCTGCATTTACGGTCAGCATGGTACTGAATCTCATTGGCGGTCTTAAATTGTTCGACGTTATTGTTGCGCTGACTAATAGTGGTCCTGGTTATGCCTCCGCCTCACTTTCTTCTATTATGTATTTGCTCTATTTTGGACGCGAAGATGCCGGATATGCGGCAACGATCGGCATTTTGATGTTTATTATGATCTCCATCGTGAGCATTTCAGCGTTACTATTTCTTAGAAAGAGGGAGGTTAACGCATGAAGAAGAAAGGTAAGCGTTGGTTAACGGTCGTCTCCCTTATCATTTGTTTGGCGCATATTTTACCCTTCTACATTTTGATAACCACCTCCCTCAAAGCGTTCGATGATTTAAGTTCCAAATGGATGATGCCGGGGTATCTGTATATAGATAATTTCAGAGATGCCTGGAAGGAAGCTCATCTTGGAGATGCTTTTCGAAGCAACATGATCGTGACCGTCATTTCGGTCATTCTGATCGTCATGATCGGCTCCATAGCAGCCTATCCGCTTGCCCGCCGCCAAACGACGTGGAACAAATTTATTTATGCGGTTTTCGTGTCTGCCTTAATCGTTCCCCCATTGACTATTTTGGTTCCCTTGTATAAATTTATGGTAGATATTGGCGGTATGAATCAATACTGGGGAATTATTTTATTGTTCATCACCTTTAATCTGCCGATGACTATTTTCTTGTACACCGGCTTCATCAGCACGATTCCTCGGGACCTAGATGAAGCGGCCATGATCGATGGGGCGGGGCGGTTCCAGTTATTTTTCACCGTTATTTTACCACTGCTCAAACCTGTGACGGCAACCGTTATTATTTTGTCCGGCGTTGCTGTTTGGAACGATTATCAGTTTTCCATCTTTTTCCTGCAAAAGCCAGAAATGAGAACCATTACGGTAGCGCTTTCAACATTCTTTGGTCAATATACCAGTAATGTCGGTTGGGTAGCTGCTGGATCCTTTATGGGGGCGATTCCCATGACGATTGTGTATTTATTTCTGCAGCGCTACTTTGTTTCAGGACTTGCTTCCGGAGCGATTAAAGGCTAGCTGTGGATAACTTTAGGAGGGGGTACAATCAGACAATCGATTCGGTTTAGATTATCTCTTCTTTTTTTCATAACCATTGTCATTCCGATTGTTGGTATTGTGATTAAACTGCCTTCTTACTATCTCAATTTAATCAAAGAACAGGAGTCCTCTCTGCTCGAGGGGACTTTAACGGCATTGACATTCGATATTCAGACGTATTTAGACGATCTGGAGCGAATGACGGTGACGCCTTATTTAAACAATGAAGTCATGCGAGCTTTGAAATTAAAGTCCACTTTTCAGTGGCAGCTTTTAACCCCTTACGAGCAATATGAAGCGGAAGAAATGCTGAATAAAACGCTCCCCAACTATTTGAAAAACATGCGGAAAGACATACTAGGAACCATTCTTCTGCCGATGGATGGTACTGTTTATATTACACCTCCGGGCAGCTACTCGGATCAAATCGTGAAAGGCTTTCCGTTTGCTCAGCAGGATTGGTATATGAAGGCGCTGAAGGCAGATGGGAACGTAGCGTTTACAGGTGTGCACAAGCAAAATTATTTAACTGCGGGAGCGGAGGTTTTTTCCGTTGCCCGCCTTATTAAGGACCCTGATTCCAGTCGTCCGTTAGGTATTATTATGGCGGATGCCGACACGGTGCTTTTGGATCAAATGATGAAGGGCATCCGATTAAGCAAGGGATCGATCGTGGTCATCCTCGACGACAATAACCAGTTGATTTATGCCAATCAAGCCATTTCCCAGGATATGGTGAGCCAGGTCGCCTTGGGTAATCGGAAGGTCATGGACGTGAAAGAACCCTATTCGGTCGTCCGTGAAACGATTAGTCGATCCAAGTGGGTAATCGCTATTCTTTCACCGGAAGCCTACATCCAATCGCATTTGCAGCGGGTATATTGGTTGGGATTTGCTTTTGCTTCCAGTGGACTGCTTATTGCATTATTCTTGTACTTTACGGTATCCCACTGGATCGTGACTCCTTTTAAGCAAATGATTCTGGTCATGAAGCGCGTTCAGCGCGGAGATATGAATACCCTCTATCGAGTCAGAGGAAACGATGAAATTTCTCAGTTAGGCATGAATTTGAATACGATGATATCTAAGCTCGGAGAGCTTATTGATCGTGAATATAAGGCCGTTCTCGGCCAGCGGAATGCGGAATATCGGGCGTTGCAATCACAAATTCAACCACACTTTCTGTACAATACCTTAAATGGTTTCATTGGACTGAATCGGACGGGACAAACCATGCAGCTGGAGCGGGCTATTCTTTCGCTAAGCGGAATGCTGCGTTACACCTTAGAACATAATGATTGGGCTCAATTACAGGAGGAAATTGATTTTATCAACAAGTATTGCGGGCTGCAGCAGGTTCGTTTTGCCGATAAAATTCAAGTGCACATTTCCTGTGACCCGGATGCGCTTTCCATATTAATTCCTAAGCTGCTGCTGCAACCGATGATCGAAAATGCCATCATTCATGGTATAGAGCCAAGTGATCATATCTGTGAACTAAGGATGGATATTCAAATTCAGACATTATTAGAGAAGGGTGAAGAGGAAGAGGTAATAATGATCCGCATTACAGATAACGGAGTGGGCTTTGATTCAAGTATTGCTCAAGAAGGTTTAGGTATTCGCAATGTTAGAGAGCGCTTACAACTTTCTTTTGCCGGCGCTTCCATGATCTTACAAAGTAAAAGGGATGGGGGGACAAGCGTTCAGATTCTCATTCCGCTAAAGGATGTGAAACGAGGATGAAGTTAATTATAGCAGATGACGAAAACCTTATTCGGGCAAGCATTCGAAGTATGATACAGGATGTGGAATCCTCTTGGCACCTCGTGGGTGAAGCTTCTAACGGCGAAGAACTGTTGGATTTGGTCAAAGAGCATAAGCCGAATGTAGCAATTATTGACATCCGTATGCCCCGTATGAGTGGACTTGAGGCGATGCGTCTGGGCAAAGCCATTTCCCCATGTACGAAGTGGATCAATTTAAGCGGATACTCCGACTTTGCTTATGCGCAGGAGGCGCTAAAATTAGGTGCATCTGATTATTTATTGAAGCCCGTTAACCCAGTCGATTTAGAGAGAGCGCTAACGAATACGGCTAAGCACAATAAGGAATTTATCCGAATGCATAATCAACAATTTGAAAATAGCTTGTTTGCCCTTTGTAACGGACTCACAACGTTGAAGTTTGAAGAACTTGACAGTGTTTACGTTCAAGGATGGTTTATTGGCGCTATCTGCTTGTTCGACTCCATCCATACGGGCAAATTGCTTTCGGATCTAACGAGTCAATTCTACGATGATCTTCGTGGACGATTGAATCGTCATCTTGTTTATGGCATGAATTTCGCTATGGTATCACTGCCTGACGGTGATCTAGCTGTTATCGGTTCTTGGGACCCTTTGAAAGGGGCTCAATCTGGGGAAGAGGTGCATCGTTTTTTTGATTTACTAGAGGGTATTACGGAGAGTTATCGAAATGACGGATTGGCTATAACGATTCTCCAGTCAGGCGAATGTCACGGTTTCGATCAGTTGAATGCACAGCTTGGGCAGCTCGGGCAATGGAACAGTCTCCGTGCGGTATGCGGCATAGGACGACGAATTGGGTATTCGGAATTGGCGGAAGAGGCTAGCGTGCCGGAGAAATTGAAAATGAGCCATCTCTTTTGCTCGATCAAGCAGCATCTTCACTTCAAGGCCTATTTGCATTACCAAACAGCTGTTGGGGACATGGAGGGACTGCTGCTCAATGATAAACTGCTGACAGCGGATAAAACACGGCTTGCTGTTCATCTTTTTATGCTTCATGCACTTGGCATCAACATGGCAGAATCCTCAGATGACATCGAAGTGATTAGAGAACTGCGGCAACTGGGAGAAAGCAAGCTGCTTGAAATAAGACCGCGAGAGCCCGTTACAGCTGATTTAATCGAGCATGTGATTCAATATATGGAAAAACATTATATGGATGACGTTGGTATTGGTCAAATTGCTCATCAACTAAACGTATCAGCGAACTACTTAAGTATGCTGTTCCACAAAAAAACGGGGACCCCGTTTGTAAAGTATTTAACCAATATCCGAATGCTTAAAGCGAAGGAACTGCTCCTTAACACGAATTTGCAGGTAAAACAAATAGCCGAAAAAGTCGGCTATTACAGCACTAGGCATTTTACAAAATTATTCGTGGAAAATTGCTCCAGCTATCCGTCTGACTACCGCAAGAGTCAAGTCTAATCAAATGATTTTCAAAAATATGGAATTGTGATGACCTATTCGGGTATCCGTTTGTTTCATCATTAAATTATCAAAGCAGTAATGAGCTTAACGGATACGATAGTGGAGGAGCTTGCCGCGAGGCAGCTCCTTTTTTCGTTGAGGTAAGAGGCGCTTTCATTAACATGTAATTTACAATGAGATAATTTTGTCCTAATGAAGATCAATTATTATTGAAGTTATTAGTTTTTTGAGGTGAATTCATCCATCATGATGTGGTTGTGGGAAAAAATAGTGCTCGTAATCGGAAGAAGCTTTAAGATCAAGCTCATAATCAGCCTATCCATTATTATTTTGATAGCATTTGGCGCGGCTGGATATTTCACATACCACTATAACCTTGATTTATTTGAAAAAGAAATTAGCAAGCAGTTTTCCCAAACCAATGAAGAAGCTTTGGCCAAATTAGATCTTAAACTGCAGGAAATGCAACGTATATCACAGTCAATCGTTTTTAATCCTCAAATTGAAAATAAGATCAGTGAAATCAATTCAGCTGGAAACTATGATACGTTTCGCTCCTACTACGAAAAAAAACAAATAAAAGAAATAATCAATCAAATCAAATTGGATGCGCCGTACATTACGGGATTGTATATGTTTGATTTAAAGGGGAACCCGTCTTATTTTCGTTTTAATACGCCGTCGATTAACGAGCTGGATGCTACCTTTTATCAAGCTATTCTTCCTAAGATCAATCAATCCTACGGGGATTTGGTATGGTTAAGATTTCCTTTGCCGAGTTCGGTAGAGCCTAACGGGGTTAGGCCATCGATTGTTTCCGCCAGGTGGATGAAAGACAGCTCTTTGCATACTTATGGCATGCTGATCATCCTACTAGATGAAACTTTTTTTTCCAGCAGCCTTGAAGGGTTAACGAAAGACGACTTGGGAAAGGTTTATTTGTTTAATCAGTCGAACGATTTATTATATAGCAATGTGGCTTTGAAGTCGGAAGAAGAGCTCAATCAGTTGAAAGCCTTGAATCATGCTCAAATCAAGGACCAGTATTTATTTGTTCAAAGCAACTCGAAGGCGTTTAAGTTTTCACTTGTCAGCGGCACTTCCCTGGTGGCGATCCGGTCAAAAAACGAGACGATTTTACAAATAATTTTGTACACTGGTGTCATCAGTGTGATTGTGATAAGCCTTCTGATTATGCTGGCAAGTAAAAAACTGCTTCGGCCGCTTGAAGATTTAGTAAACGGCCTTCAAAAAGTGCGCTCCGGCAATTTCGATACCCGCATTAAGATCAGATCCAGAGATGAACTGGCCTACATCGGAGAAAGCTTTAATGAGATGACAGAAAAAGTTGAGCGTTTAATTAATGAAGTCTATCTCACACAATTGAGTGAAAAGAAGGCGGAACTAAAAGCGCTGCAGGCTCAGTTGAATCCACACTTCCTCCATAATATTTTAAATGAAATTTATTGGAAGCTTTATATGCAAAATGACAAAGATACAGCTTCTCTTGTTACAGCCGTATCAGAGATGCTCAAATACTCGTTAATGCCGATAGACATCCCATCGACATTCAGGGATGAAATTGGCCAGGTCCGTAACTATGTCAAAATACAAACGGAGCTGTTTGAAACCGAATTAGAAACAGTTTTCGAGGTGGAAGAGGAGGCGCAAGAAAGCGAAATATTACGTTCTTTGCTCCAGCCTCTTGTAGAAAATGTGTTTGTACATGCTTTCCGCAACCGATTATTACATAAGAAATTGATAATTAAAGCCATTCGAAATGATGATCTGTTGGAAATCGAAATAGCGGATAATGGGTGCGGGATCCATGAGGAGCGTATATCGAAGATTGTTGGCGTGGATGGCATGTCTCCGCTGCATCGGAATGATGGTCGAGACAGTCTTGGGGTAAATAGTGTGATAAGAAGGATTAAACTGATGTATGGCGCACCTTATAGGCTAGAAATTAACAGTGTACTGCATGGTGGAACAAAGATGCGTCTCATTTTACCATTCAGAAACGTTGAAAAGAAAGGGTTTAAAGTATGATAATCAGTAAAGTAATAATCGTGGAGGATCAGCCTCATTTTCGTAAAGGTCTGGTTACAATGATTGAGCTCAATCAACCTGAATGGATCGTTGTAGGCGAAGCAAGCAACGGAGAAGATGCGTTACCGATGCTGGATCGATTCAAACCGGATGTGGTGCTTACGGATATTAACATGCCGATCATGAACGGTATTGATTTCATCTCGCTTTTACGGAATAAATATCCAGATCTTATCGTTATTATTTTGACCGGTTATAGAAATTTTGAACATGCACAAGCGGCAGTAAAGCTCGGCGTTTTTGATTTTTTAACAAAGCCGTGTTCGGAACAAGATGTTCGTCATGTGCTTCATAAAGCCTTTCTGAAGCTAAATGAGCGCCATTCGAAGCAAGAGCAGCAATCAGAGCTTAGCTTAGAGGAAAAGCGAATTTCGGATTTGGAGGCGCAGTTCATTTCCGCCATATTAACTGGAGAAGCCAGTATTTTACAGCAGGTATTGGATCAATTTATAGCCTATCTTAAGCCTTTACCTTATTACAAATTAAAATTGGAAGCTTTGTCATTGGCCGTTGCCTTACAAAGAACTGCACAGAACTATTTGGATATCGAAGAGAGCGGTCTGTATAACAAAACTTCAATGGATATGACCGATTTAACTTCCGATAAAATTTTTGTGTGGACAAAGGTGCTTAGTGACAGCTTCATGAGTTGCTTCCAAAGATGGCAGTTATCGAAAAGTAAAAATACAATTGATAAAGCTGTAAAATATATCGAAGAACATTATGAACAGGATTGCAGCTTGACGGATGTGGCCTCTTACGTTCAAATGAATCCAAGCTACCTTAGCGTTTTATTTAAGAAGGCAACTGGAGAGAGATTTAAAAACTACTTAAACCGCATGCGTATGGATAAGGCGGCGCTGCTGCTGCGCAATTCCGACATGAAAATATCAGAAATTGCCAGCGCTACCGGTTTCGACGAACCGAATTATTTCACCAATGTTTTCCGGCAGCAGTACCAAATGTCACCGAAGGAATTCCGCAATTCGATATCCATGTAAGCGTGTATGGATACGTATAGCCATCATTTTGATGAAAAAGAGGATCAGAAAACGATTATGCTGAATAAGAAGCTGTGGATTGGAGTTACGTTAGGGTTTATTATTGCTGCGGCTGTTGTGCTAGTTAATTACACACTTTTTAATGATAATGTAAGTGATTCAGGCAACCATACAGCCAAAAATGAGATTACGGTTTCTGTTTATGACCGGGGTATGATTCCGGTTTCTGAGGGATCTTACGCAGAAAATCGATGGACCGATTGGATCGATCGTAATGGACCGGTACACGTAAAGTTCGTTCCCATCCAGCGAAGTGAATCGAGGCAAATCCTGATGAAATTGATTGCTTCCGGTTCAGCTCCAGACATCATTAACGAATACAATACAACTACTCGTAACAACTTGTATGAACAAAACCAATTGTTGCCTTTAGACAATGTTTTGAAGTTTATGCCGGAATACGAGAAATTAATCACGCAATATCCGCAGTTAAAGAAAGCTGGCACCAAATCGGATGGCAAGCTGTATGAAATTGGGAAGCTGAATGAAGCTAATCCCTTACATGCTTTTTTTATTCGGACGGATTGGTTGAAAAAGCTAAACTTAGAAGTGCCTAAAACGCAAGAGGAATTTTTTAGGGTGGCTAAGGCTTTCACCGAACTGGATCCGGACGGTGATGGAATGGATGATACGTATGGGACAAACCTTAGTTATTATTCAGAGACTGCTCTGAACGAAATGTTTGGTGATTCATCATCAAGCACTCAATTTTCTTGGGGGATTAAGGATGGTAACATAGTACGTCAGTGGGAAAACGAACTGGCTTCTCTTACATTTAAGAAGCGTTTATATGATCATCACATCATTGATAAAGATTATATGCACGATAGCAGCGGATCTAAAGCTAAGCAGGATTTTCTTAAGGGAAAGATCGGGATTTATATTAATCCAAGCGTCAATTGGACCGAGTTTACCATATCAGACCTTGCTATTCTTAAGAAAAATGTACCGGGAGCAGAAATTGCACCGATGGCTTATCCTAAAACAAGCATGGGAGCGTTCACAGGCGCAATTAATAATCCGATTCAAATGACAACCGTAATCAATGTCCATACGAAATCCCCTGAAGCTGACGCGCGATATATCGACTTCATGATGAAGCCGGAAACATCGGTAAAATTTGCTGGAGATGAAGGGGTTCATTGGCAAAAAAACGCGTATGGCTGTCCGAGCGTATTGGATACGTATAAAGAAAAAAATGAGGTCAGCTATAACGCGGATTATCGGATGTTTGTTACTAAAATTAATAAAAAGTGCGAATATATTACCAACAAATTGAACTCGGAAGTTCCTGAACAAAAGAAAGCTCTGGATATATATAAAAACGCCCAAAACATGTATCTGGATCCAAGCAAGCAGTATCCCGGCTTGACGGTGGGAGAATATATGCCTGTGTTTCCGAACAGTTTGAATATGATCCAAATGGCATTGCTCGAGGAAATATCGGATCTCTATGTCAAAGCGATTATCAGCGGCAGTCATTACAGCCCGGAGCAAGCTATAGCAGACGCACAGGCTGTTTGGAATAAAGCAAACGGGAAGCAGCTTGAAGATTATATGAATCAATGGTATGCAGAAAATAAAGACCAAGTCTTTCTTGTCAAAGATATTTGGGAGATCGTGAAGCGTCAAATGGCGGAAATGCAATCATGAGGTTTACAAAATGTTTAAATTAGCCCAAATAATTTATAGGTCTATCTATAAATTATTAAGGGCTCTTTTTTTTTGGATAATTATAATAGGTTTGAACATAGAAAAACTACAGGAGTGGATACGATTTGAAGATCAAAGTAGGAAGAAAACATTTATCAGTTGCATTATCGCTGCCATTACTTCTTAGTTCCTTGGGCGGAAGTTTTGCGAATGCGGCAGCAATTCCATCAACAGTGACTCCGGCTTCACCGCCATCTTGGGGATACTTTGTAGATAATTACAAAACCAATACGTCGTCTAATACGACGGTACCCAACGCAGCCATTGGAACGCTATCCGAGTTTCTGAAGCTTTGGACACCTGGTGACAAAGTTACGGATGCTGTGTATTACTGGAAAAACGGAACCAAGCTGAACCCGGCTGTGCTGGATGCTAACATGCAGTATGTGGCCAATATCGCAGCTACCCGCACGGCTGATCAAGCAACAGCGGCCTATTTGGATGATCGAAGAAACCAAACTTATTCAGTCACGGAAGGTCTTGGATCACTCACCGACGTGTATCGGAACATTACGAATACGTACACATCGATTAATGGCGTTGCGGCTGATGCCACAACGAAAAAATACGACGACGGCAACGGTTCCAATGCCGCTGGCGACGAGAATTCCGAACTTGGCAAGATGGTCACTCTGATCGGAACGCTGCGTGGCACCTATGCATCAGGCAATCCATCCAAAAATTTCTACCAGTATCCTCGCCCGTGGCGTCAGCTTGGCGAGCAGGTCATTGTCCCTACCCTGGTTCCTGCAAAAAGCAGCACTCCGGCCTCGGACGGCGGCTTCCCGAGCGGTCATACCAATGCTTCGTATCTCGCCGCTTTGTCGTTGGCCTATGCTGTGCCTGAAAGGTTTCAGGAACTGTTGACCCGTGCCTCGGAGCTTGGAAACAACCGGATTATAAGCGGTATGCACTCCCCTCTTGATGTCATGGGAGGACGTGTCTTGGCAACGTCCCTGGCGGCTGCTACCTTGGCTGATCCGGCTAATCAAGCCATCAAGCAGGCTGCTTATGACAATGCCCATGCGAATTTGTTGACGCAAACCGGTACAGCGGTAGATCGGTTCAGCGACCACTCAAAGAATAAAACGGATTATACTGAACGTTTGACATATGGATTTAGCCAGATAAATCCGACGACTAACCCAATGGTGGTTCCTAAGGGAGCGGAAGTCCTGCTGGAAACACGCCTGCCTTACCTTGATAACACGCAACGTCGCTGGGTTTTGGCTACTACTGGTCTTCCATCAGGCTATCCTTTGCTTGATGATGCTGAGGGATGGGGACGGCTTAATCTCTTTGCCGCTGCAGATGGTTATGGTGCTTTTGTCAATGACGTTACAGTGACAATGGATACTAACAAAGGCGGTTTCCATGCGTTGGATCGCTGGCGTAACGATATCTCCGGTACAGGAAAGCTGACAAAAGAAGGAACGGGTACTTTAAAGCTGCAGGGCAACAATACTTATTCCGGAGGTACACAGATCAACAAAGGAACACTTGAGGGTGATTCGAAGACGGCTTTCGGAAGCGGCGATGTTACGAACAACGGAGGAACCGTCGTTGAAAATGTTTACGGGAAGATGACTATCGGCGGAACATACACACAATCTGACAATGGTACTTTTGAGCTCAACCTTAACGGTAAAGATGATCTACTCGAAATTAAGGGTGCTTTAAATGCAAATGGGAAATTACGTCTGAATTTTACGGGTAATTATGTTCCTAACGGCGTCGTCACTATCATAACCCATGGTAAGGATCAACGGTATGGACAATTCTCATCGGTTGAGACCGCGGGTTTGCCTAGCGAGTATAAAGTTAAGGTTATCTATAATTCCGATAGTATCCAGTTAGCAGTCACCCATGACGCAACAACCCCAAGCTCGGGTACGCCTCAAACATCAGGTGGAGCGACAGGCGAAAAGGGAGCAGGATCCAATCCTGAAACGAAACACGAAATGTCCCCGTCGGGTCAAAATGTGGATCATGTTGTAGTTGAAAGCGACTGGTTAAGCAAGGCTATAAGCGCACTGAATGGAAAAGATGCAAGCAAGCAAAGCATCACGATAGCAGTTACCGGCAATGGCGATGTCGCCAAAGTCGACTTGCCTATGAGCGTTCTTGCCGATTCGAAACAAACCATTCCTCAATCGGTCATTTCAATTCAAAAAGACGACGGTACAGCTTATCATTTACCGACATCGGTCATCGATACGGCGAAGGTGGCACAAACGCTAGGGACTGACGCTAAAAACGTGCAAATCAGCGTGACCATACAGAAGGTGACAGGAACTGTTGCCGAACAAATTTCGCAAAAAGCGATACATAATGGCGTTTCCCTCCTTGGCGGATCTAAAGCGCAAGTTTTCGAATTTAGTATAACGGCGAGTTCAGGCGGCAAGACAGTGGAAATCAACAATTTTGGAAATACGTACGTAACTCGCAATCTTATCATTAATCAGTCGACAGATCCAAGCACTGCGACAGCCATTTTGTATAACCCGGCAACCGGGGAAATGACCTTTGTCCCTGCAGTCTTCCAAATCGTAGGAGGCAAAACTCAAGTCATGATTAAGAACCGCAGCAACAGCATCTATACTGTTGTTCAGTCGAGCAAATCCTTTGACGATCTGAAAAGCCATTGGTCCAAAGCGGATGTGGGTCTGATGGCCTCCAAACTCTTGGTTAAAGGGCGGACGGATTCTCAGTTTGCTCCTGACGAAACGATCAAACGCGCCGAATTCACTTCGTTGCTGGTACGTGCTTTGGGGCTTAACGGTAATGCAACGGCGGCTTTTACGGATGTTAACGGCAAGGATTGGTTTGCAGGTAGCGTAGGTGAGGCGGCAAAAGCCGGTTTGATCAGCGGATTTGAGGACGGCTCCTTCCATCCGAATGCTAACATCAGCCGCGAGCAAATGGCTATAATGCTATCCAAGGCGATGGATTTGGCAGGAAAAAGCTACAGCGTAAACGGGAAACAAACAGAGCTGCTCGGTAAATTCACCGACAGTAGCAGCATCAGCAGCTGGGCCCAAACAGCGGTTGCACAAGTGACGGGAGCTGGTCTAGTTGAGGGTCAAACGGACAACACATTCGTAGCCGAAGCCAATGCAACTCGTGCAGAAGCTGTAGTGATGTTAAAAAGATTTTTGCAGTATGCCGGATTTATTAACTAAGAATAATGATAAAGGAGTTAAGCACATACAAGCTGCTTAGCTCCTTTGTACTGTGAAGAAAGATCTCCGATCCCAGCTCCTGCGGCCATTGCGAGATGCTTATTTGACGGGAAACGAGAGCACAACAACAACAGGCTGCCGGCGTAATCGGCAGCCTGTTAATGCTAATAGGCAGGATAGTTCGGTGGAGAAGTTATGTGGGATGAGAATAACAAGCTTATTGATTTAAAGATACATTGATTCGTGGCCAAGGTTATTATTGGCTACTTATTCAGCCCCCCTATGAATAATCAGATTACCTATCACGTCTTAGGATTATTATCTATGATTATCCCACAGTGAAATGAGCAAGCCATTTCCATAGACATTTTAATCCCGTTAAGTTTATAATCAACGTAATCATAACAAATACATAATCAGAAGGAGGACGACTAAAAATGAATACGTTTTCAAAAAAGTTTTTATTATCTTACATGCCGATCTTCCTTCTGACGATAACAGTGCTGATTTTCATGTCATTTCTTGTTGTGAATGATCTTTCTAGAAGTGAAACTTCCAAAGCCAATCACATATCGACAAGCTATATTGTGGATACCGTTGATCGCACGATGAGTGAGATGGAGATGAAGGTTTTACAAGAACTGGAGTTGGAGAACTCCTATGACGATTTTCTTTATCCGTCCGGTAATACAAGGTCGAACGAGCGCTATTATGATGTCGTCAACAGCATGAATACCTTAGTCAAAAACTATGGTTTAATTGATTCCATTTATATTTATCGCAAGCAGGGTAACATTGTACTTACTCAGAGCGGTCTGGTTGAGCTTAACGCTTTCGCTGACTCGGACTTCCTTCGTAAAAGGCTGCAGGAGCCCGAAAGTCGCGATTGGAGTAAGGTCCGCGAGTATCCGGCAGCGAATGGGCAAAATCCGGTGCAGGTAATCTCTCTCACCCGATCATTACCAATTCCATTTGGCCAGGATGGGCTAATGGTTGTCAATGTCAGCACGTACCGATTGGAAAGATTGATCAATGACCTCATCAGCGGGAATGTTTCTTATCTCGACGTCTATGATGAAAGCGGTAACCAAGTGTTTGAATTTTTGGGCAAAGGTTATTTGAAGAAGGGTAAAGTGCTCACGACCATTCATGCGGAACACCTGAACTGGACCTTCCAAAGCGGTATTCAGGCCGGTCAGCTTTTTTCCTGGGTATCCTTGATCTCCTATATATGGATTGTAATTGGAATCGCTACCATAATTGGAGCAATGGTGTATCTCTTTTACGTTACAAGGCGAAATTATCGGCCTATTACAATGATGATGAATCGGTTGCAATTCCTCCAACTTCAAAATAATAACCCTAAGCTCTCTTAGAAGGACGACCTTGCCGTAATCAGTTATGCATTGGAGAATCTGATTGAACAGACGACCGATTATGAGAAGGAGCGCCGGAATAATGAACGTGTCCTTCGCAGACAACTATTCCGTGATTTAATTGAAGGGGAACACGCGGGGGACTTAAGCGAACGTATGAAGAGCATGCAGCCCTTTGGCCGGGATGTCACCCCTTGCGGATTCACTATTTTTATCGTCGAGCTTAATCGCTATGGTCAATTTCAACAGAATTTCTCCCCCTCTGATCAAAATATTCTCAAATTCGCCGTGATGAACGTATTGAACGAAATCATTAATGACCATCACATGAGCGGCTGGATGGAGTGGATAAGCAGTGACAAATTAGGAACCATCGTTTGTTTTAAAGAGGATACTCCTGACAATACTATTCTTAGAACCGTTGGTGAAAAGTGCCATGATTGGATCAATGAACATCTGCGTATTTCATTAACGATGGGTATCGGATCCGTCGTGAAGAAACCGGAAGAGATCCATTCTTCGTATCAGGCTGCTAGCTCCGCCCTTCATCATAAGCTCTCTCTTGGGCAGGAGGCCGTTGTGATGAGCGATGATCTGCCCGGACAATCACACTATCACAGATATCAATATTTTCAGTCCATGTCTCAATTCGTTCGTGAATTCCGATTGGCGGGGGATGGCTGGCGGATAAGATTGGATGCGATTTTTCAGTCTTTTATCAATGACAATTTAAGAAATGAAGAAATTCACTTGCAACTTGAGACCTTGATGAAGATACTGGAGCGAGAAGTTGGAGAGTTGTCGGAGAACTTGGCAAGCAAGTTCAAAGGCAAGCTGTGGGAGGAGATGTGGACTTCCCTCATACAGGCCTCCAGTCTTCATGAAGTTCAGAGGATCGTATCGGATTGGTTGACGGAATTATTCCAGACTTATGTATCGGTGAACGAATCTAAGAGTTATAGGGCCTTGATTGAGGAAATCAAAAAGTACATTGAGAACAATTATTCCAACCCAGATCTTTCGTTGAAGCATCTGAGTGACCGGTTTCAAATTTCCGGAAAGTATGCCAGCTACTTATTCAAAGAAGAATTCAATACGAAATTCGTTGATTTTCTTGTACATCTCCGGATGAATCGTGCGGAGTCATTGCTCGAGAACACCAACGACACGATCCAGGATATTGCCATGAATGTGGGATATGCCAACGCCATTACTTTCGGCAGGGTTTTCAAGAAAGTTGTTGGTGTGACGCCTGGGGATTTCCGCAAGTTGAAAAATACAGAGAAAAAGTATTAAGTTGCTTATTCCCCAGAATGTTAGTTTATTCTGAGCGGAATAAGCTTTTTTTTGACCAGCTTGTGCCATTTTGGTTTATCAGGAAAATTGTTTATACCGGCATATATCGGCTTCCAAACATTTATTCCCGGAACGTTAGTTGTTCTTGGGTTAATCATGAGGAACGAATGCCTTTGTGGTTTATTTTGAAAAAAGTTTATTCGCGCCTTCATCGTGGTTCAAACGGTTGAGGTTTATCATGTGAAACTAGTTTATTGTCGAAGTCAGCATAAAAGCGCAATAATGTGTTCCAGAGGCAGTTCCACAAACGGGTCGGCTTCGGAGAGCTAAGACAAATTTAAAAAGAGGGTAAGGTGAGGCATTCATGCAAAAAAGAAAAACGAAGAAGTTCGCCGTACTAAGTCTTTCCATGTTATTTGCAGGCATGACCGTATTGACCGCTTGTTCTTCTGATAAGAAAGAGCAGGCAGGCCAGAGCGCAGCTCCGGCAAGCAGCAATGCTCCAGCCAAAGCTGGCAACTTGAAAGTGGAGATCTGGGATCGCGGCAATCCGCCGGAAGGTGTCACGATTACGAACTCGTTCCTAACCAACTTTGTTAAAGAAAATTTCGGCAAGCCGAACAATATTAATGTTGAGTTTGTTCCGGTGCCGCGAAGTGAAGAAGTACCCAAGCTGAATGTTTTGATGGCTAGCAACACGGATGTTCCTGATATCGTGGTCACATACGATAAAGGTACTTTCAGTAAATATGCGTCTCAAGGCGGTTTGACAGAGCTTTCAGATTTGTTGAAGCAATACGGTTCGAATGTCAGCAAACTCCTTGGACCTGAAATTTTGAATGTTGGTAAATACCAAGGGAAGCAGTATGCGATTCCGGCGAAGCGAGCGGAAACAGGCAAGTATGCGTCTTTCATTCGTCAAGACTGGTTGGATAAATTGAATCTCAAGGCTCCCACAACGACCGATGAACTTTATAACGTATTAAAAGCTTTTAAAGAAAAAGATCCGGGACAAACAGGCGGCAAAGTAATTCCTCTTGGTATGAGTATTGCCCCTGCCCAGTACGAGCCTATTATCTGGTCCTTTATCGGTAATATGAGTGATCAAGAGCGCTTCGAGAAAACGCAAATTCGTGAAATTCCGTTGCTGGATCCGGGCTTCAAGGAGGCCATTCGGTTTATGAACAAGCTGTACAACGAAGGCTTGATGAGCAGAGACTTCGGTTTGGATAAAAATAAAGAAACATTGAATAAAGATATTTCCAACGGCAAAGTTGGTTTCTTCAGTGAGGATACCATCAACATTTACTACAACGATGGGACTTACGATGCTCTGAAGAAGAACGTCCCGACTGCGTTGCTGACTCCAGTGGATGCGTACACCAATAAAGACGGTAAACACGCTAAGCCGCTCGATGCTCCGAACGGTATGTACATCATGATTCCGAAGTCGAGCAAAAATGCTGTCGAAGCCGTTAAATATCTGGATTGGATGGCGTCGGGCGACAATCTGTTAACCATGCTTAAAGGGGTTAAGGGTCAGAACTACAATTTGGATGCTAATGGAATTCCGGCAGTGATCGACAACGTGGATGCTAAAGCTAAAAACAACACGTACAGCGGCGGCGATATGGGTATTCTCGCTAACGGTCTTGTTCTTGATACACAAGAGAAAACTGACGCAGCTTTTATTAAAAACTTCCCAGAAAGATATCAAAGCGATGTTAAAAATGTGCTTAAATTCGCTGTCACAGACGGGATTAAACAGATTATCTCGCCACGTCCGATTGAAGCTGAAAACAAATACGGAACAACATTGATTGCGAAAGAGGAAGAGCTGATCGTAAAAGCAACAATGGCGAAACCAAGTGAATTCGATGCTACATTCGACTCGATGATGAGTGGCTACATGTCCAGCGGCGGTCAAGCTATTGCTGACGAACGCAAAGCAGCATGGAAGGAAATGCAAACAAAGTAACTGGAGGGTAAGCCCGCGGTTGCACCAAATCAAAGGAGCGTGAAGTAGGCGCTCCTTTGATTTTAATAGATTGGGTCTTAGGGGAGGAAGCAGCTAATATGAACGTATACCTTCGACGATACTGGCAGCTGTATGCCTTAGTCGCATTGCCGATTGTTTACTTTTTCATCTTTAAATATGGACCGATGTATGGCGTACAAATTGCATTTAAGGATTTCAATTTTTTCAAAGGGATTAACGGAAGTGATTGGATAGGTTTTGAGGCATTTCGGGAAGTATTCAAAAATCCTGATTTTGTCAAGGCGCTGCGTAATACGTTTATGCTGAATTTTCTTGATCTTCTGGTATCTTTTCCAGCACCGATTATTTTGGCTATCATCCTGTTTGAAATAAAGGTCGTATGGTTTAAGAAGCTTTCCCAAACGATTTTATATATTCCCCATTTTATATCCTGGGTCATTATTGGCGGTATCGTTTACCAAGTTTTCGGCAATGAATCCGGCATGATTAACAATATAATCACCGGTATGGGCTATCCATCCATCCCGTTTCTATCGGATAAAAATTACTGGCTGATCACCTATCTATTAACGGGGGTATGGCAAAGCGCCGGGTGGGGAACGATTCTGTATCTGGCAGCTCTAACGGGAATTAACAAGGAATTATTTGAAGCAGCTGAGGTTGATGGAGCGGGAAGGATGAAGCGCATCTTGCATATCACGCTGCCGGGAATCAAAACAACCGTGGCAACGCTTCTGATTCTTAACCTAGGCAATATGGTATCCATCGGCTTTGACAGACCGTATATTATTGGAAATCTGATTGTTCGTGATTATTCGGAAGTTTTAAGTACGTTCGTGTATCGAGTCGGACTTGAATCCGGACAGTATACACTGGCCACAGTGGTCGGATTATTTCAGGCCGTCGTAGGGTTGATTTTCTTAATTGGAGCTAACTTCGCTTCCAAAAAGTTGACGGGTGACGGCATTATTTAAGTGAGCTGTAGAGGGGAGTCAGTACGATGAATGAACGGGCAGTAAACCGGGTATATGATACAGTTTTTATTGCATGCGTGGCAGTTAGCGTAATGCTCTGTCTTATTCCTTTTATCCATATTATTGCGGTATCTTTGAGCGGAACAACACCTATTACATCCGGTAAAGTTTCCTTATGGCCGCTTGAAGTGAACTTGGAATCGTACAAGAAAGTGTTTACGAATATGGCGATGATTCGTTCCTTGGGCTTTACGATCTTCTTGACGGCGTTAAGTACGGTATTGTGTATGATCATGACCATCGCCGCCGCGTACCCTTTATCGAAGAAAGAGCTTAAGGGGCGTTCAATCCTCATGGTGATCATCATTTTTACCATGTTTTTTAGCGGAGGCATGATACCGGAATATATTTTAATGCGCAGCCTGAATCTGCTGAACTCCGTATGGTCTTTAGTGCTGCCCGGTTTAGTCAGTGCATTTAATCTAATCATTCTCATTTCTTTCTTTAATAGCATACCTAAGGCATTGGAAGAGTCTGCGGAAATAGACGGATGCAGCTACTTCGGCATGCTGTGGCGGATTACCTTGCGCTTGTCCATGCCGGCGCTGGCCACACTGAGTCTTTTTTATGCGGTGGGAAGATGGAACGGATTTCAAGATGCTTTAATGTATATTACGAAGCCGGAGCTCTATCCGCTTCAATTGAAGCTTTATCAGATGATACAGAACAGTCAGGTCAACGACCTGATGAGACTGGAAGGCAGCCAGATGCAGACAGTTGTGCCAGAAAGCTTAAAAGCCGCTACTGTTATATTCTCTACAGTTCCGATTCTCATCGTTTACCCTTGGCTGCAGCGCTATTTTGTTTCCGGAGTTATGCTGGGCGCGGTTAAAGAGTAAAGGGGGAGAATAGATGAATCGGATAAATAAATCACCTTTTTCATTCTCTACCTGTTGGAATATCAAGAAACATGCAATCGGCCGTTCAATGATCGAGGAGATTCGTTCTCTTGGCTTTTCGAAGGTAGAACTGAATTATAACGTGACGAAAGACATGCTTACGACGATTGAGCCCATGATCGAACGCGGCGAGATAAGCATTTCCAGTGTCCATAATACATTTCCACATGTGGCCGATCCGGATTATGGAACGGATTCGGTCCTTCTCGGCTTCGAAGACGAGCAGCGGCGCCAACGTGCCGTTCAATTGCTCCTTCGTTCCGCCGAATATGCCCATAGATACGGCGCAGAAGCCGTTGTCGTTCATCCAGGTGAAGTTCCCTTTGATTTCAATATTGATCACGAGCTGAAGGCCATTTATAAGTCGGAAGGGCCGGATTCGTCCGCTTATCGCGGGTTGTGGAAGAAAATGATCGAGCGGCGGGAAGCGCTGATCGAATTTTATATACAGAACATTCAGAGAAGCCTGGAAGAAGTATGTAACGAGTCTGTTAAACGGGGTTACAAAGTTCAATTCGGTATTGAAACCAGATCACGCTGCAATCAAATACCGACACTTCAAGAGGCCAATACCATCATAGATACGCTGGCTGGAGCGCCGCTTGGACTCTGGTATGACATTGGGCATGGCATCATGATGGAACGAATGGGACTTTACGATAACGCACGCGAAGCGAATGAGATGATTGGCAAAATCGTAGGTATCCATATCCATGAGACGATCGAACTGTCAGATCACTGGTGCCCGTACTTGCATAGCGGGGATATGACGTATTTTGATAGGTTCCTTCCTATCATAGCTGCAGCTCCGATTAAAGTTTATGAGCTGAAAGCTGCTTGCACACCTGAGGATATTGAACAGAGTCATCGGATATTGCTGGATAAACTTGAAGCGCAAACAGGATTTGCGTCCATGGAGAAAGAGGGTAAACCGTATGGTCTATCATAAGCTAGTGAAGATTAACGATCAATGGGTGCAAGAGGCTTTCGATCGTCAGGTAATGGATAACGAAAGCCGCTATTTCGGAGGCGTTGTTGATCCGGCAACAGGGATCCCATGGCCCAGTCATACGAATTCTCTCATGATTATGGGTTTATGGGCAGCTGCTATAATCAATCCGGATTCTGCTTATTATCACGACAACGTCCTGTTGAAACGACTAAATAAACTGACGCGTTTTATGTTGAAATTCCAACATGATGACGGCACCATTTCACCAGGCTGGACCAACTATCATTCGCCACCTGACACAGCTTTCAACGTGGTAGGACTATCCCAAATCTACAAGCTGCTCACGTTAAGCGACTGGCAGCCGGCCGTGTCCGTTGCAGCCGATGTTCATCTTTTTCTGGGGCGGACGATTCCTGCCCTGCTAACAGGCGGCATCCATACGCCTAATCACCGTTGGGTGATCTGCTCAGCCCTTGGGTCCTTATACGATATCTTCGGAATCGAGGCGCTCAAGGAACGCGCTTCGGAATGGTTGTCCGAAGGGCTGGACATCACGCCGGACGGAGAATGGACGGAGCGCAGCAACGGTATTTATAACGCGGTCAGCGACATTAATCTTTACTATGCTGCTCGGTATCTGGAGCGGCCGGAGCTGCTCGAGAGTGTGCGAGCTAATCTGAGGATGATGATGTATTTGGTTCACCCTGACGGTGAGATCGTGACGGACTATTCGGGACGTCAAGATTTTGGACAAAAGTTCACGCTTGCCGACTATTATTCCATTTATCAGCTTATGGCGGTCCATGACCGGGATCCTTTGTTTGCGGCCATGGCCAGCTTGGCGGGCGAAGCGATTACCCATCCGGGCGCCCTTCCGAACAACGCCATGCTAAACCTATTGCTTCATCCGGCTTTGCGGGAGAACTCGGTGCAACCGGCGGAGCTTCCTACCGAATACCGTAAAATCATCAATGGCGACTTCAATCGCTCCCTGTACTTATCCAAAATGGAGCAAGCCGGTCATAACGGTAAAATCTCGCACAGCAGCTTTCACCCGGAATTCGGCGCCCCGGTGGCTAGACACCGGATCGGCAAAACCAGTGCGACTGTCATGACGGAGGCTACCTCTTTCTTCGCGTTACGTCACGGCCATGCCAGACTGCTAGGCATTCAAGTAGGCTCCAACTTTGAGCCTGGCACGATCAAGTTCAAGGAGCTGCAGGAGCGCAGTGGTGCATACCTACTGAAGGCGCAAGAGAAAAAGGGCTATTATGGCCCAGTCCCGCAGGCGGAGCTTCCCGAAACTGCATCGGAATCTCTAAGCCCGTGGTACCTGCTCCCGCATCACACACGGTCCATGACCCATGAACAGACGCATGAGACATTCGTTGAAGCGGCAGAGACCAAGGAAGGATGGACGCTGCGTGTTCGGTCAGACAAGCCGGCGGATGTGTTAACACAGGTTGTCTTTCTTTTCGGAGCGGAGGGGACGCTGCATACCGATGGCTGTGAGCCCGTCGGTGAAGATACAATCATGTGGCGTAATGGCAGCGTCAGATACGAGAATAAGGGGGATTGGATTGAAATAGAGGGTGCTGCTTCTGAGCATTCGTCAACAGCCATCCGCAATATGGTTTATCCGAGGGGCTGTCAAATGCTGCTTGTCAATCTGATTACACCGATCAATCATACATTCAATATTCGGGTTTCACCGAATGCTGCTTCGAATGGTTAGGAGAGATAACATGACTGTTTATTTTCACGAACAAGAAAGCGCCCATTACCGCTTTGGCGACAATGCCGCCGAAATCCTGAAGGTTCTGGCGCAGCGGTACATCGGGGCCAATCCTCAAGCCGGATTTGTCTACCGTACATTTCATCAATCAGGTGTGCTGCAAAATAAGGAAGGTCTGTATGAGATCGACCTAAGCCAGCGGTTTCCAAACGCCAAGCCGGGGCAATGGGCCTATGGTGCAGGCGTTGTTTGGAGCGATGAGGAGCGGAATCTGGATATCATCATCCGCTGCCTAGGTCCGGTCCGCTTCTTTTTTAACGGCAGTCTAACCTATCGCTCCAATGTCATAGACGAGATGAGTCCGGACGCAAGCGTGAAGCTGAACATCACCTTTACAAAAGGCTGGAACACCTTGTTCATCAAAATGAAGCATACACCTGCCGGCTTTGGCTGTTTGATCGGATCGGATGAAGCCAAAGTCCGCATATTGAGCGTACTGGCTCCGTTTAAGGAAAGACAAGGAAAGGCGGGATGGGTACTCTCCGCTCCTGTGGACAAGGATGTGGTTCTGGATGAAACCGCGCTGCCTGACCTGCTATCTTATGAACAGAATAGCGGACTAAGCTGGTTTCCCGAGTACCAGTGGAACGAGGAAGAACGTGAGCTTCCTTCTTTGGAAAGAATGTATGGCCGCGAGCCGGGCAAGTTTGCTTTTGCTTGGACCCGTTTTCGTCAGCATTTAGCCGGAAGCCATCCTGTGAATATGGTTATCACCTCTTCGGGCCCCATTACGGTATGGATTAACGGAAAAGAGACGGTGAAAGAAAATAGTGCCGGACATTATGCACTTGAGGTTCCGTTATCTAACGGAGTATACGATTTGCTTGTGAAAAGCATTTGCGGTGAAGGCGTTTGGGGTTATACGTTAACGGCTTCCATAGGCGGCACTCCCATTGATCTATATGCTCCCCATCAAGTGCATGGATCAGGAGATGCGGCTTGGCTGTATGTCGGACCGTTCCAAGCGGAGGCGGAACCCGAGCTAAGCGATTTGCAGCGAACAGACCGTTTGTATGCGACAACAAGAGAAGTAAAGGAAAAGACAAACTACGCTTACTGGCGGCTGGACCTTCCTCATGCCTGGATTCGTCCTTATTATGAGAACTCTATGCTGAGCAACAAATGGACTGTAGGCACAATGACCAACTATGCCCGTTGGGATTATCCGCTCGGTGTTACGATTTACGGGTTGCTTCAAACAGGACGTTTTCTCCATAGACCGGACATGATTCGTTATGCCACGGAACACGTTCAAGCATGTACGGATATGTTCGAGTATTCTCTCTGGGACGCTCAGCAGTATGGCTTTCCCGCTATCAACCAGCAGCTGGTTATGATGAAAATGCTCGACAACTGCGGTTCCTTCGGCTCAGCTATGCTCGAAGCCTACCGGGAATGCGCCGATAACGCCTTTTTACCTGTGGCCTCCCGGATCGCGGACTTTATGTTGAACAAGTTGGAACGTCGTGAGGACGGAGCGTTTTACCGAACGTGTCCGGGGGAATATTCAGCGGATACCATGTGGGCCGATGATTTATACATGAGTACGCCGTTCTTGCGTCGTTACGCTGAAATATCGGGTGATGCCCGTGCGCTGGATGAAGCTGCAAAGCAGTTTTTACGATTTAGAAATTATTTGTTCATGCCGGAGCAGCGGATTATGTCCCATGTTTATGATTTTAAGTATGGGCGTGCAACAGGCATACCATGGGGCCGCGGAAACGGTTGGGTGTTGTTCTCCTTGACGGAGGTTTTGGAAGTTTTGCCGGAGACGCACGAAGATCGACCAGCGCTGCTCGAATTTTTTAATGAGCTGTGTGAAGGTTATTTAGCTCTGCAATCGGCCAGTGGACTATGGCATCAGGTGTTGAATGCTTCAGAAACCTATTTGGAAGCGTCGTGCACGGCGATGTTTGCCTATGCTTTTGCTCGGGGCGTCCGTTTTTCTTGGCTTCGCGAACCCAATCGTTATGCGGAGGCCGCCTTTTTAGCATGGAACGGTCTAAGCCGAATCGCCATAGACCGCCAAGGCAACGTACACGGTGTGTGCAGCGGCTCTAGATATGCGTTTCATCCCGAATACTACAATGAGGATCTTCGTACTGTAACCAATGATAATCATGGAATTGGTATTATGATGCTGGCTGGAACGGAAGTCGCGAAATTGAAGGGTTACTTGTCTTAAACACAGTTTGATTCTAATTGCATTAGTTATTCAAAAAAAAAATAGAAACAGCAGTTCAAAGGTACTTTGGACTGCTGTTTTTATATGCGCCTAGTTCGCCAATACCAGACTATTTTCTTTTCATACGATATAGCTTTTGCGGGCGGCCAATTGATCCGTATTGAAGGAATTCATCAACGATGCCTTCTTTTGCTAAGTATTTCAAATAATTGCGTATCATTATTTTGATTTTTGAAACCGGAGGAGGACCTTATAGTAGGAATCCATTCCCTCTTGACGCTATGTGGATATTTTCATCAATTACAAGTGTCCCATTTTCCGGGAACTGAACCGGATAATCATTGACACCCCAAAACAATAGATGATACTATTAAATTGTTAATATATAAAACCTTGGTTTATTATAATAAACCATTTTCTTGGGGGCACTGAAACATGGAAAGGAAATACTGGGTTCCTGCGTTGGAAAAAGCGAACGATGTGCTGATGCAAATATGCGAGCGGCCCTCTGAGTTAAAGCTGATCGATTTATCCAAACGATTGGAAATAAACAAAAGCTCCATGTTTACTTTGCTGAACACAATGGAAGCGCTTGAATGGATTGTTCGCGAAAATGATGCTACCTATTCGCTAGGATCTAAACTGGGTTCTTGGGGTAACGCGTTCTTTAAACAGTTCAGTCTTATTGATCGTTTTCGAAAGGAAGCAGCTGTTACGAAGCACGTTATTCTCGAGACGATTCAGTTGGCAAAGCTGGAGCAGCACGATGTATTGTATCTCGCTAAAGAAGAGATGCCATCTCCTGTAAGGATCTCTTCAGAGCCGGGCATGAAGCTGCCCGCTCATGCGACAGCTCTTGGCAAAGCGATGCTTGCGTGGCTCGATCCTGCTGAATTTGATGCACTATATCCGGCAGATGAGCTTGCGCCCAGCCTCACCCCTCATACACTGAGATCCCGGGAGGTGCTGCACCACGGTCTGGTTGCCGTACGGGAAGCCGGATGTGCGTTCGATCTGGAAGAGGCAGTGATGGGCTTCTGTTGCGTTGCCGCTCCGGTACGTGACGGAGAAGGGCGGGTTGTCGCCGCGATCAGCTGTTCGATGTTCAAGCACGATTGGGAGCAGAAGCGGGAATTGGCCATGAATGAAATTCGTGCACTGGCACAAAGGTTGTCACAGTCCTGAAGCAATAAGAGTAAGCCAAACTAAAATTTGAATGAGGAGTTGAACACAATGAGGCTGCAGAACAAAATCATTCTCATCACCGGTTCCGGTTCAGGGATCGGGAAAGCAACGGCGCTTCTGTTCGCCAAGGAAGGCGCGACGGTTATCGTCAACGATTTGGCCGCGGATAAGGGCCAAGAAACCGTAGATGAAATTACATCGGGGGGCGGTTCGGCTGTATTCATTCAAGCCGATGTGACCATCCCTGAATCGGTGAAGTCGATGGTGGACGAAGTGATCGCAAGGTTTGGCAGGATCGATGTGTTGTTCAACAACGCCGGTGTTAGCGGTGTTGGCGCCATTCACGAGGTGGAGCCGGAAGCGTGGGACCGTGTGATCAACATCAATATCCGCGGCGTATTTTTGCCGAACAAGTACGTGATCCCTCATATGATGGAGCAGAAGAACGGCTCGATCATTAACATGTCATCATGTATCGCGGAGATCGGCCTGGCGCGCCGCGCTTCCTACTCGGCAACGAAGGGGGCCGTGCTGGCTTTAACGAAATCCATGCAGGTTGATTACGCGCCTTATGGGATCCGTGTGAACGCCCTGATGCCAGGAACTGTTCTTACGCCATTTGTTGAAAATTACTTACGCACCTCCTACGACGATATTGAAGCAGGCTACGAATCGCTTAAAAAGCGTCAACTTAGTGGCGATCTGCTTCGTCCGGAGGATGTGGCCAAGGCGGCGCTCTTCCTCGCATCGGACGATTCGAAATTCATGATGGGCTCTCCGCTGTACATTGACGGCGGAGTTGTCTTCGGCAAGAACGGCTAATTTATAATCGGAGGCTAGAGATAATCCTATGAAACTACTAACTTTTATTGAGAACGGATTGCAGCAGTTAGGCGTAAAAACAAACACCGGTGTTGTACATATTGCTAAAGCGTTACAAAGTGTGCCTGCGAAGGGCAGCGTTCCGACAACCGTTCACCAGGTCATCGAGGGGGGCGTAGATGCGGTATCCGCACTGCAGGCTTATGTGGACGAAGCGCTGGCTGCCGGCGGAAGCTTCATCCTGAACGAGGAAGAAATTACGTACGGTCCGTGCGTGACGCATCCGAATAAAATGATCTGCGTCGGACTTAACTATCGCAAGCACGCGGAAGAAACGAATGCGCCGATTCCGAAATTTCCGATTTTGTTCAACAAATTCAACAATACACTGACCGGGAACGGTCATGACGTCCCGCTGCCGATTAAAGTGACCGACAAGGTGGACTATGAAGCGGAGCTCGTTATCGTGATCGGTAAGGAAGCCAAGTATGTCGCAAAAGAAAATGCACTGGACTACGTATTCGGCTACTGCAACGTCAACGATTTGTCCGCACGCGATTTGCAGATGAGAACTCATCAGTGGCTGCTCGGCAAGTCGTGCGACGGATTCAGTCCGCTCGGTCCGTATCTTGTCACAGCGGATGAGGTAGGCAACCCGAACGATTTGTCTATCCGCTGCATCGTGAACGGTGAAGTCCGTCAAAGCTCGAACACTTCGGATATGATCTTCCATTGCGATGAGATCGTCAGCTACATCTCTCAGCACATGACGCTGGTGCCAGGCGATATTATTCTTACAGGCACGCCAGAAGGGGTTGTTCTTGGGTATCCGGAGGATAAGCAAGTGTATCTGAAGGACGGCGACGTTGTGACTATCGAGATCGAGAAGCTCGGATCTTTGACCAACCGGATGGTAAACGAACAAGCCTAATTATGATGCAGTAAAGGAATCGGACCAGTCTTGGTTGGTCCGATTGAATGTATGAACGCACGTCTGATAACCTGGACGCTTACAGTTAAAGCCGCTAGCCGGATGATCATATGGAACATTAATGTTAAGAGAATAGCACTTCGCGAGAATAAAGAAAATCCTCCAACAACACTAAGGAGTGATTTTCTTTATTTCCACATAAGAATTTTATTAGTTTCCCGACTTGGTCAGATAACGAAATTCTTATTGGCAAATAAACCTACCTCGAATCGCGGTCGTTCATCTCCGAAAGACTTCGAAAGAGGTTTATCTCATATCAACCGAAACACATCATTCAAGAGAGGTGCATCATGAAAGTATCCTTATTCATTACTTGCCTAAGTGATGCCATTTACCCCAGGGTTGGTGAAGCGATGACCCGGCTGTTAGCCAGATACGGCGTTAAATTGGATTTCCCTACAATTCAAACGTGCTGTGGCCAACCGGCCTATAACAGCGGGTATTGGGATGAAGCGAGGACAACGGCTAGAACGATTTTAGAGGCATTTGAAGATAGCGATTTTGTCGTTTCTCCATCTGGATCTTGTACTTATATGATTCATCATTATTCAAATCTTTTTAAAGATGATCCCGTTTATTTGGATAAAGCGTTAGAGCTTCAAAAGAAAACATATGAATTTACTCAGTTTCTTGTTCAAGTAATTGGTGTTACGGATGTCGGCGCGGTGTTTCCGCATAAAGTCACCTATCATCCGTCCTGCCACGGCAGCAGGCTGCTTGGCGTCAAGGATGAGCCGATGGAGCTGTTAAAAAATGTGAATGGATTACAATTTGTGCCGCTCCCTTTTGCTGAAGATTGCTGCGGGTTTGGCGGTACTTTCGCTGTGAAAATGGCGGATATTTCCGGAGCTATGGTAATGGAGAAAGTAGACCATGTGAAAGAAACGGAAGCGGAAATTCTAGTAGGTCTGGATATGGCGTGTTTAATGAATATCGCCGGCAATCTGCGTCATCGCAATGAGCCCGTTAAGGTCATGCATTTGGCTGAGTTGTTATATGAAGGAGTGGTTCGGTCATGAGCACGGCGCATACGGCCCCCAAAACGGTAAAAGAACGAGCGGACCTGGCGTTAAATGATGAGTTTTTGCGCAAAGCGGTTCGTTTCACGACCGAGAGATTGCGTAGCGGCAAGAAGAATGCCTCGGAAGAACACGGCAATTGGGATGAGT
Source organism: Paenibacillus andongensis (assembly GCF_025369935.1). Classification (NCBI taxonomy): domain Bacteria; kingdom Bacillati; phylum Bacillota; class Bacilli; order Caryophanales; family Paenibacillaceae; genus Paenibacillus; species Paenibacillus andongensis. The sequence continues at coordinate 2,407,776 of NZ_CP104467.1, forward strand.
GGCGGGAAAGAGGAAGACAAATCCGGCTGCACACGATCGCCCATCTGGACTTTTACTTAAATTTATTCGCCGATAACGCTCGTGCCAATGGTGTTCATGTCCACTTCGCCGAGACGTCGGCGGAAGCTGTGAAAATCGCTTTGGCTATTGCCGAGCGCAAGGCTGCCAAGTCCGTTGTGAAATCAAAGTCTATGGTAACCGAGGAACTCCACTTGAATCATGCTCTAGAATCGATCGGGGTGGAAGCTATTGAGACGGATCTTGGCGAGTATATCATTCAACTTGCCGGCGAAACGCCTTCCCACATTATTATCCCGGCCATTCATAAGAACAGGTATCAGATCGCGGATTTGCTTTCTGAAGTAGCGGGAGAGTCGCTGCCGCCGGATACTTCGATTCTCGCGGGTTTCGTTCGCAAGAAGTTGAGGGAGAAGTTTCTCGAGGCTGACATCGGAATGACGGGCTGTAACTTCGCGATTGCGGAGACGGGGTCGATGGTTCTTTTTGAGAATGAAGGCAACGCCCGCATGGTAACGACGGTTCCCAAAACGCAAATTACGTTAATGGGTATGGAACGCATCATTCCGTCCTGGTCTGATCTGGAGGTGATGGCCACTTTATTGCCTCGATCGGCGACCGGTCAGAAGCTGACCGTCTATATGTCGGGCATAACGGGGCCAAGAAGAGAGCTGGATGCCGACGGTCCGGAGGAAATGCATATCATTATTGTGGATAATGGACGTTCTCTCCAGCTTGGTGATCCGGAGTTCCAGGAATTGCTCAATTGCATCCGCTGCGGCGCTTGTTTGAATGCTTGTCCCGTCTATCGGCATATCGGAGGCCATGCTTACGGTGGAACCTACAGTGGTCCAATCGGTGCTGTTTTAACGCCGGCCTTAAAGAAAAACGTAGCCGAGTGGGATGATATCGCGGGTGCCTCGAGCTTGTGCGGCGCCTGTTACGAAGCATGTCCGGTCAAAATTCCATTGCACGATATGCTTGTTTCTTTACGCCGCCGCAAGGTGGAGAGCGGACACGGCAATTTGTTGGAATCTGTCGGGATGAAGGGCTTCGCGACGGTGATGGGAAGCTCCGGCCGGTTTAAACGTGTTTTGAAGCTTGGCAAAATAGGGCAAAAGCTTGTTGTCCGAAACGGAGAAATACGTTCGAAGCTGGGCCCTTTGAAAGGCTGGAACACGTACAGGGTTGCGCCGAGCTTGCCGAAGGAGTCATTCCGAGATCAATGGGGGACGCTGGAACAGGAAATTCGACATGGCTTGCAGGAGATGGATCCGGCCGTTCGGAAGCGGATGGAAGCGATCGTGAATGAACGAGAGAATGGCGAAGGAGGCCGTACGCATGGCTAATACGCATCAGGAATGGCTGGATCAGCTTGAAGCGGAATCGCGGGTAAAGCAAGAAGCCTTTATGAACGGTATTGCCGGCAAGCTTGGAAGACCGCGAGTGACCGAGAAACCGAATCATCCGTTTCGGGGAGCGCCTGACTTCTGGAACGCATTTGAATTGCCGATTGCAGAGCGCATTGAGAGGTTTACGGGAAATTTTCAAAGTGCCGGCGGGCATGTGGTCAGGCTGGCGACGATGGAAGACGCCAAAACGTTCATTGTGAGCAAAGCTCTGGAGACGAGTGCAAAATACATCATCCGGCAGGATCAGCCGGAGCTTGGCGCCCTTGATCTGGAAAAAGAGCTGCCAGATGCGAAGCTGACGGTATGGAATCACGATCAGGATGAGGACTGGAAGGCTCGTGCCGCAGAAGCGGATATTGGCATTGTGTTCGTTGATTATGCAACCGCGTATACAGGATCGATGACAGTTCTTTCCTCCCGGGCAAAAGGTAGGTCGGTTAGTCTTCTTCCTACCGTATTAATGGCCATTATTCCTGTGGAGAAATTGGGGACACGCCTCGGGGAAACGCTCATTAATTTTGATCTTGCCGGAAGAGAGAATTTGCCTGCGGGTATTCATTTCATTTCGGGGCCAAGCCGTTCGGCGGATATCGAGAATGATCTCACCATTGGCGTGCATGGGCCAGGGATTGTTTATGCACTAATTATAGGATAACTTTCTACTCATTCGGGAGGGAGCTATTCATGTTAATCGGCATATCCTTAGAGCTTTGTACCATAACCATCATTTGCTCTTGAGATACATTCACATGTTTATGTCATGTTGTCTACTTGAAAACTAATTTCTTTAATTACTTTTCTTCGATATTGGCCCGGGGTAACGCCAGTAAACTTCTTAAATAACTTATGAAAATAAGGTAAGCTCTCATAACCGCAATTGTGGGCGATCGTATCAATACCTAAGTCGGTAGTTAGAAGCAGCTCCTTTGCAGTTGAAATTCGCTTGGCATTCACGTAGTCGGTGATGTTCATCCCGGTTAATTGTTTAAACACCCTGGATAAATGAGCAGCTGAGACTGAAGTGTGCTTAGCCAAATAAGAAAGTCCAGCGATGGGGTCAGTGTGAAACTGATCTAAGTGTTGAAGGATGTTTCGTAACCAGGAGGGGCCGACATCGGACGCAGCCAATTGATGATGGGATTCTTTTAATATCAAACGATTAATGCTGATCAGAAGGCTATTTAAATGTAGCTGAACTGCGTATCTAAAACCAGCTTCGTGTTGTTCCAATTCTTCATGCATTTGTTTGAGCTTTTCTTCAAGATGAGGGCGCATGGCTGCTGGGACAACAAGCTTATAGCTCTTATATTTCCGGGCTCGCTCAAAAACTTGCATATTCGTAAACGAATCACCTGCTGAATAATGTCCAATCAATTGCGGATCAAAAAAGACAGCAGTGGCCGTAATTGGAGATTCGGCATCTGGCAATGCCTGATGAATGGTATTGCCAGGGATGATGAAGAGGTCTCCTTCATGCATCTCATAGAGCATTTGGTTTAAGAAAAACGTACCTTTTCCACTATAAACATAAACCAATTCAAAGCGATCGTGAAGATGTTCCGGTAGTTCACGATTTGGTGTCTTTTTGTCCTTAAATACAATTTCAAATGGCAGGAGGTCGTCGTTAGTAAAGTTCTTTATAAACGGTTTTTGCATTTCCGAATCCTCCCTAGATGATCACACTTCATTGTTTATCTTATTTATAGAATATCAAAATAGAGTATGTTTTTGCAAAGGTAAAGAATTAACAAATGCCATGATCTTGGTACAATAATAGGTGTGGAGTTATACAGAGACTTTTGCCTGAAAGCGCATTAACTGGACGAGAATATTGTTGTTTAAACAGCAATAACCTGGAAGAATCTCAATATAATCTATCATAACCCAACGCAGTATTTGGATGGATCGGAAAATCTCACTAAAGGAGCCAGTCATCGATGGACGTCGTTTACCAATTTAAAGAAGTAGCGAGACTTCCCTTGCCCGGGGATAACTGTGCTGTTGCGATTCAGCAATTGAACTCCGGTACCGTCATTGCGTATGAAGGCCAGTTCCTTACCCTGGATTATACGGTTATGGAAGGTCATCGATTTGCAGTGAAAACGATTGCACCTGGCGAAGATCTGCTTTCGTGGCATTTGCCTTTCGGCGTCGCGCTTAAACCGATTCAGCCCGGCCACTATGTGGTCAACGAAACAGTACGGGAAGCGCTCAGTGTGCGCCAGTTGGCATTCGCGGTGCCTGCGGACCCCAATTTTGCTGATCAAGTTTCTCCATATATCCTTGATGAAGAGAACTTCCAGCCGGCTGAGGCATCGCCGGTTTTTAAGGATACGCGTACTTTCATGGGATATCGCCGCCATGAAGATCGCGGGGTTGGCACCCGGAACTACATCGTACTGCTGGGTACCACTTCTCACACGGGAAGCTACGTGAATGAGCTTGCCTCTCGTCTGCAAGGCGAGTGGAAGAACGGTTCGAATATAGATGGAATCGTTCCCGTCGCTCACACGGAGGGCGGCACAGAGAAGCCGAATAATGTGGACTTGCTGCTGCGGACGCTCGCAGGTTTCATGGTCAACCCGAACGTCGGAGCGGTATTGGTTGTCGATTATGGCAATGAATCGATCACGAATCAGATGGTTGAGGCTTATGCACGCGAGCATAGTTATCCGATCGATGAAGTGCTGCATAAGTTCGTGTCCCTCACAGGCAGCTTTGAAGAGGAGCTGGTTAAAGGTGAAGCGATAGTCCGAGCATGGCTGTCTACGGTCAACACAATGCAGCGGACGCCTGAATCCATTCGCCACTTGCGAATCGGCTTGCAGTGCGGCGGTTCGGATGCATTTTCCGGAGTATCTGCGAATCCACTGCTCGGTTGGGTTTCAGAACAGTTGGTGCGTTACGGCGGTGCGGCTAGTCTTGCCGAAACGGATGAGTTGATTGGTGCGGAGCCCTATGTCTTGTCGAAGGTACGTAACGTAGAAACCGCGCGCAAATTTCTGGAACTTGTGAACCGATTTAAGGAGCGCACGTCATGGCACGGCACCAGTGCGGAAGGTAACCCGTCAGGCGGCAACATGTATCGCGGCTTGTACAACATCTATCTCAAATCTATAGGCGCCGCTATGAAGAAAGACCCGACAACGCGGATTGATTATGCAACTGAGTACGGGGAGCTCATGAAGGATGGCGGCTATTACTTCATGGATAGCCCTGGCAATGACCTGGAGAGCATCGCCGGACAGGTAGCCGCAGGCTGCAACATGATCTTCTTTACAACAGGAAATGGTTCAATTACCAACTTTCCATATGTGCCTACGGTTAAGGTGGTCACGACAACTCGCCGCTTCCAATTGCTGTCGAACGATATGGATGTGAACGCGGGGCAGTATCTGGAAGGCAAGTCGATGGATGAGCTGGGACAAGAGGTATTCGAGTTGGCGCTCCAAATTGCCTCTGGTCAGCGAAGCGTCGGCGAGAAGGCAGGCCATGCCCAAGTGCAAATTTGGCGCAACTGGCAACAGAACGATGCGAGTCAGTTGGAGACGCTGCTTCACACTCCTGTACCGACAGGAGTACCGATCGAAATTGAAGATAATGCTGCAAAAATGGCTAGCCCGATCCAATTCACCTTTACTCGGCATCGGAATCGGCAGTCAAGTAGCAATATCGGCTTGATCGTGCCGACCAGTCTTTGTGCCGGACAGGTAGCGGGGATGATCACTCGGCGCCTGAACGAGCAAAGAGTAGGGCAGCCCGAGCTCTCGCGCTTTGTCACATTGGCGCACACGGAAGGCTGCGGCACCTCGGGGGGACCAGCCGAATCACTTTTTGCCCGCACGATGATCGGCTATATTACGCACCCGATGGTAGAGCATTGTTTGCTTCTGGAGCATGGCTGTGAGAAAACGCATAACGATTACATGCGCCATAAGATGGATGTGATGGGTGTCGATGCGAGCCGTCTTGGTTATGCCAGCATCCAGCTCGATGGTGGAATTGCCAAGGTGAGCGAGAAGGTTGAGACCTGGTTCGCCGATCGATTGGTTACGGCCGATCCTGCGGAGAAGGTGACAGTTGGTCTGGAAGGGCTGCGCATCGGGATCGTAAGCGTTGGCGCCATTAACAAAGATGCCGGCAAGCAGCTGGGGTTACTAACCAAGATGATTGTCGGGGCCGGAGGCTTGGTTGTCGTTCCCGAAAACAGCGGATTGCTTGCTGAAGATGCGTTCAGTCATCATTTATTTAGCACGTCTCAAGTTCGCCCGTCTATTGCCTACGGGGAACACGTCCGCCAAAACGGCTTCCACATTATGGAGACTCCAACAACGCATGGGGTAGAGACGATTACTGGACTCGCTGCCACAGGTGTAGAATTAATAATTGCGCTGATCGGTGATCGTCCGATGCAAACACATCCTTTCGTCCCCATGCTGCAAGTGACGTCAGAACAGGCTGTGCAGAATAACCATAAGCAAGATGTCGATTTGGTCCTCGAAGGCAACCCGAGCTTATGGGTGAATCATATTCTCGAGCGCAGCAAAGAAATTCTGGAACATACTTATGTGCCGCGTCTCTATCAGCAAGGTAATATCGATTTTCAAATGACACGGGGCTTTTTGGGTGTGTCGTTATAATGCAGACAATATCAGAAAGCGAGGAACACTCTATGGCGAACGCATTGTTATCTCTACGGCCGCTTGGCAATACTGGCCTACTCATATCACCGCTATGTATTGGAGCCGCTCCGCTCGGGGATATGCCAGAGACCTTTCAATACAGCACATCGGAAGAACAAGCATTGGTGACGTTGCGCACCGCCTTTGAAAGCCCAATCAACTTTCTGGATACGGCTGCCGCATATGGCGATGGCGAGAGCGAACGGCGAATCGGCAAGGCCATTCAAGCGAATGGTGGTCTTCCCGCAGGTTATGTGTTGGCCACCAAAGCCGACCGCGACCTTAAGACTGGCGACTTCAGCGGCGAACAGATCAAACGTTCCATCGAAGGAAGTCTCGAACGCTTAGGACTTGACCGTCTACAATATGTTTACATCCACGATCCAGAACATACCACCTTCGAAAATGTGATGGGATCGGACGGACCGTTAGAAGTACTGCAAAAGTTTCAAGAGCAGGGAGTCATCGATCACATCGGCATTTCCGGCGGTCCGATCGATATGCTCATTCGTTATGTCGAAACGGGAGCGTTTAGTAGCGTTGAAACCCACAATCGCTATACGCTGCTCAATCGGGCTGCCGAACCTTTGCTTGATGTCGCGAATCGTATGGGCGTGGCGGTTATTAACGCCGCTCCTTATGGTAGTGGCATATTGGCCAAAGGACCGGATGCATACGCACGTTATGCCTATAGCGAAGCTCCGCCACAAATGTTGGAGAGAGCGCGAATGTTCGCCAAGGTGTGCCTTGAATACAATGTTCCGCTTGCTGCCGCAGCACTTCAATTCTCGCTTCGTGACCCGCGGATCGCTAGTACGGTCGTCGGCATGAGTAAACCGGAACGGGTAGCCCAGACGTTGGAGCTCGCGAATTACCCGATTGCCCCTGAGCTGTGGCCGGCGCTTGAAGCCTTTGGCTACGATACGGAAGATCCCGAAGAGAATCGATTTGCTTAGTAGGTGGGAATAGATCATGATCATCTAGATCGATTCATAACCGAACTGCCCGGGTGATTCATTGCGTTGGAACAATAATCTCGTCCCAAAGAGAATGTATTTGGGGCGGGATTTTTTAGGTGCGCTTGGCAGCGCGCCGACTAAGGAGTGAAAGTCTCCAGCATACCGTTGAGGTGGCGAAAGTGCATAGCTGAAGCACAGTGCGTAGTCAGCAGCAAAGACAAATGGAAAAGATGTGATGACACCAACATTCCAACTAGGTCTTGACTTTAGCCGTAAATTCTGGAGCAATGGCACTGGTAAATTGTATTTCATTCCTGGCGGTCATGTGGGACCTGATGGTTATGGGCAGGAGCATGTGGAAGAAAATCGGTATCGGCGGTTGAGTGAGGTTGGATAATTGGATGGAAGGACCGGTGCTCCGATTGGGGTGCCGGTTTTGTTTTTTATAACGTAAACTGGCAGAGCAGGATTAAACCGAGGGACGGGCAGTAATACGAAATAAAGTTGCAACTTGCGTTTAAATCATTGTTCCGAAATTAACAAGAAATGTTCGCCCTTACGATTTAATTGAAAACCAAAAACAAGTTCATATCGATTTTTCATAAATGATGATCGCCTTTTTACATTTACAATCCAGTTTGTCAAGCCTATGATTAATTTAGCTAAAATATTTAAACAACTCATGTTTGAAAAGGAGTTACTTTATGAAAACAACGGATTTTATCGAAAACAAGTCACAAGCGTATGAGACTCGTCAAAATTGCCATGGCGGCGAAGGTCCTTTTCAGCTAAAGGATATTATTCAAGCGGTGTCATCAAGCGATAAGCAGTACATCAAATTCATTCATGATGATATTATCCCGCCAGGTTCTACCTTCGGCTATCACCAGCATAACAGCGATGTTCCCATGGAAGAGTGGTATTACTGCATTTCTGGTCACGGAATCATGGAGCTTGACGGCAACCAATACGAGATGTCAGCCGGCGATATAAGCGTCTGCCGTGCAAATGGAAGCCACGGTCTTATTAATAACGGTCCCGAGGATTTAAGAATTATCGTGATATATGCTTCAGCAATAAAATAATGGGGGAATTAGCTTGAGCGACAGAAAACTTAAAGTAGGTGTTGTCGGCTTAACTGTAGGAGCAAGTCATGTTAAAGATTACGCCAACAGCGACACCGTTAAAGAAATTGTGTTGTGCGACGTTGATGAATCAAGACTGAAAGAGATAGGCGATAAATATAACATTTCAAAAAAATATACGGATTTCGATAAGATGCTAAAAGAGGAAAATCTGGATGCGATTAGCCTCGCAGTCCCAAATTTTTTGCATATGAGGCTTTCCATTCAGGCGATGGAAGCGGGCGTGCATGTGCTGTGTGAAAAGCCTATGGCAAGAAATGCGGCAGAAGGGAGAAAAATGCTTGAGGCCGCTCAAAAGCACAACAAGAAGTTGATGATCAACTTCAATCAGCGTTTTCTACACGAAAGCCAAACGTTAAAATCCGTGATCGACGAAGGCAAGCTCGGCGATATCTATTATGTACGGACGCTGTGGCAGCGAAGACGAGGAGTGCCATGGTGGTATCCGCTTTCATCTGGAAAAGAAGTATGCGGCGGCGGAGCTCTCATTGATCTTGGCGTCCATGTGCTTGACCGTGCTATGTGGTTTTGCGGATACCCCGATCCGGAATGGGTACTAGGAAACACGTTTTGCAAGGTCTCCAAGGACGAGGCTGAGCGCAAAGGTATTCAGAATTTCGAGCTCGAAGACATGGGGGTAGCTATGTTTCGTAT